>CAZWAO010000174.1:0-3888 GCA_964631815.1 uncultured Ignavibacteria bacterium
TCTCCATCACCCGGCGGGAGAGCACCTCCAGCACGTCGATGTCCGGTCCCTTGATGTATAGCTCCACCGGAAGCTGTTCCTCCCCCTCAAACATGCCGATCATGGAGACCTTGGATTTCACCCCGGGCAGATCGGCCAGCATCTTACGAACCTCTCTCTCCACCTGGTCGGTCTTCTTCTGCCGCTCCCGAAGCGGGACCAGTTTTACCCTCAGGGCAGCCTGGTTGGCCGCCCCCATGTTCAGGCCCACGGTGGTGAACACCGCCTCCACCTCGGGCATGGCCAAGAGCGCGTCCTCGATGTGGGCGGCTATATTTTCCGTGTTGGTGATGGAGCTTCCCACCGCGGTTTCGATTTCCACCCGGAATTCTCCCCGGTCTCCTTCGGGAAACAACTCCTTGCCCATGAAGGGAATCAAACTAAGGCTTAAAAGGAAAAGCACGGAAGCCACGGTCAGAACCGCGGTCTTGTGGTTCAAACACCAGGCCAGCATGCGGCGATAGCCTTCCCGAACCCGGATGAAGAATCTCTCCACCGGCGCAAACAGCCTCTTGAGGAAACCATTCTCCTTGTCCTGTTTTCCCATGAACCTGGCCGAGAGCATGGGGGCCATGGTGAATGAGTCCCACAGGGAATAGAGCACCGCGAAGGTGACGGTGAAGGCAAAGGCCTTGAAGAATTTGCCCACGATTCCGCCGGTATAGGCCACCGGCAGAAATACCGCCACTATGGAGAAGGTGCAGGCCATTACCGCCAGTCCCACCTCCGAGGTTCCGAAGCTGGCAGCTTTCTCCGGCTCCATCCCCTCCTCTATATGGCGGAAGATATTCTCCCGCACCACAATGGCATCGTCGATCAAAATCCCCACCGCCAGCGAAAGCCCCATCAAGGTCATCAGGTTGATGCTGTAGCCGGCAGCGTACATCAGCATGAAGGTGGCGAAGATGGAGGTGGGAATGGCTAAGGCGGCGATGATGGTAGAGCGGATGTTTCCCAGAAACAGGAAAACCACTAAGGTAACGAACAGCGCACCCAGATAAAGGGTACGCATGGTATCGTCCACCGATCGCCGGATATAATCCGACTGATCCGCCGCTATCTCGATGGTGGTGCCTTGCGGCAGATCCTTCTTCAACTGCCCCAGGGTTTTTTTCAAAGCGTCACATACCTGAACGGTGTTGCTGCCGGATTGCTTTCTTATGATAAAGGATACCGAGGGTTTTCGGTTGAGCTTGGCTATCTCCCGCATCTCCTTGGAGCCGTCCACCACCGTGGCTAAGTCGCGGATATAGATGGGGACGCCTCCCCGGGAGGCCACCATTATGCCTTCGATCTCCTGCGGTGTCTGGAATTCGCCCACCGTGCGCAGGATGATCTCGCGAGGCTCCTGATCCACGCGGCCGCCGGGCACGTTCAGATTTTCCGAGGCCAAAGTTCGGATCACGCTCTCCACCGGGATGTCGTAGGCTTGCAGCTTGCGAAGGTCCAGCTCGACCTTGATCTCCCTTTCCCATCCCCCCACCAGCTCCACGCCCGCCACCCCCTTGGTCTGCTCGATCCGGTCCTTGACCTTATCCTCGGCCAAATCCCGGAGCTGGTCCAAGGGCAGGTTGCTGGACATGCCGAAGATCATCACCGGCGTGGCCGACACGTCGAAACGGACGATGGTGGGTTCCTCCGCCCCTTCCGGAAGCTGGTTGCGTACCGTGGACATCTGCTCTCTCACGTCCTGGTCGGCGTCCCTCACCGGAACGTCTAAATGGAATTCCAGAAAGACCTGGGAGTATCCCTCGGCCGAGGTGGAGTAGATGTTCTTCAGCCCGGAGATGGAGCTCATCCCCTCCTCCAGTTTCTCCGTCACCTGGCTTTCGATCTCCTTGGCCCCTGCACCCGGATACAGCGTGGTAATGGAGATGTAGGGAAACTGGACGTCCGGCATCAAGTCGATGGGAATCCGGGTGTAGGATATCCATCCCAGGACCATAATCGCCAGCACCTGCATGACGATGAAGACCGGCCTGCGAATGGAGAGGTCCGGAAGGAACATCAGATTTCTCCTTCCTTTGCGGCTATCACCTTCACCGATTCGCCGCTTTTCACCAGATACTGTCCGGCCACAATCAGGGAATCGCCTTCGGCCAGACCGGCTACTATCTGTACCTGGCCGTCCTGGGAGGCGCCGGTTTCAACCGGCAAGAGCACGGCCTTGCCTTCGCGCACAACGAAGACAGTCTTGTTTCCGGCCTCCTGCATGACCGCATGGGCCGGAACCAGGATGACGTCCTCTTTTTTGCCCAAAATGACCTGCACCCGGGCGAACATCCCGGGTTTTAGAAGATGCTGGGGGTTGGACAGAGTGATCTCGACTGAAGCCGTCCTGGTGAGCGGGTCCACCACCGGGCTGACCAAAGTCACCTTTCCGGGGAAGGACTTATCGGGATAGGTGTTGACTTTTACCAAAGCATCCTGTCCTGGTTTGATTTTTCCCAGCTCCTCCTCTGTGACGTTAACCACGGCCTTCACCTGATCCATGTTTATCACTCTCATTATGGCCGTGCCCATGCCCGGCCCGGGCGAAGGGGGACTGACCTCTGCTCCCTTATCCAAAAAGACCTTGGCCACGGTCCCCTCCAGCGGCGTGATCACGTTCAGCATTTCGAATCTCACGCCGTCCACGTCCCGATCCACTACCGCCACCACCTGATCCTTGCGAACCCGGTCTCCTTCCTTCACCTTGAGGACGGCCAGCTTGCCGGATGCCTTGGGGAAGATGTCGATCTCCTCTTCCCCCTTCACATCCCCCACGAAACTCAAGGAGAGATCTAAGGTTCCCTTCTTCACCGGCTGCACTTGCACCGCCGTGGTCCTCTCCTCCATTGTGGTTTCCTGCAGGCGGGTATGTTCTATGACCACCCGGGCCCGGTAGGCCACCAGCACCGCCACGATCAAAACCGCCACCACGATTACGAATTTTTTCATGCTCTCTCCTGTGTGCCTATTAGGGCCAGCTTTTCAGTTTGGAGATTTTCCTTTTGAGGACCTCGATCTTCTTCACGTCCATACGCACGTGATCGATTCCGTAGCCCAAGAGGAATCTCCAGTTCAAAGGCAGCTTGCCTTGAGATTTTTCCACCAAACCTTCCAAATGCTCGGCCACTTTCCGCATCCTCTTTTTTTTGATCTCCAGGCATTCCAGCGCTTTCTTCTTGGTCAGCCCCAGAAGGAAGGCGATTCCCAGCAGGAAGTTGTTCTCCGGCATGCGGTCGTCGGTTATGGCTTCTTCCACTAAAGAAGCCAGCTTTCGCTTCCCCTGGCTGGTGATGTGAAAGACCTCCCTCTCCGGCATCCTTCCCGGCTTCTCCTTTTTGGCCTCCACCATCTTCGCCCGGCGCAGCCGGTCCAAGGTATTGTAAACGGATGCCAAGTTGACCTGCGCCCAGGCTTCCATGTTGCGTTTATCTATCTCGTGATAAAGCTGGTAGCCGTGCATGGGCTCCTCGTTCAAGAACCCCAGAACCACCAGCTCGTTTTTGGTCATGCAGTCCGTCTCCTTCCAATATTATAACCTATACTACTCTAACTTAGAATAGATGTACGCAGTCCCGACAAAAACGTTGCAGTTTTTCTGCCTAGAGTCAGCTTCACCTCCATCTTTTGATTCATCGGGACATCCCTCCCCTATTGCAGAACCGGGAATGGCGGAGCGGGACCCAAGTCTGAACCCGACGTGATCCTGGAGGTTGACGGCAAATCAAAACCAGGACCTGGCTTAAGCCAGATCCTGGTAATCTACCTCCCGACAGTCAACCGGGTGATGAAAAGTTACGAGGCAGCGTATCTTCCGGCTCCCCTCTCGTCGACAACCTGAAGGATTTTCTTCAATCTGCG
>CAZWAO010000174.1:3988-5761 GCA_964631815.1 uncultured Ignavibacteria bacterium
CGTATCTTCCGGCTCCCCTCTCGTCGACAACCTGAAGGATTTTCTTCAATCTGCGTGATCTGGCTCTGCCGATCCGATAAGCTTCTCTTATCTGACCGGAAGCCGCTCTGGCTTTTTTCAAATTATTGGCATAGATCACCGCCAGTGCGTCGCCTTTGGCCACGGGATCGCCGGTTTTTTTCTTTATGAGCAGTCCCGCACCCGGATCGATAGAGCTGTCCAACTTTTCCCTGCCTGCTCCCAACGTCACCGCACACAATCCGATCCCGCGCGTGTCGATGGAATGAACGTAGCCGTCGGACTTGGATGTCACCAGGAGTCTGAATTTGGCCCAGGGAAGCAGGCCGAAGTCGTCCACCACGTTCGGATTGCCCCCTTGCTTTTTGACCATCTGCTGAAACTTGGAAAGGGCCTCTCCGCTTTGAATGGCCCGCAGGAGCTTGGCTTCGGCTTCTCGGGGATTCTTGGCTTTTTTCGCCAGCATCAGCATACGGCCGCCCAGGGCCAGGGTGACTTCCATTAAGTCTTTGGGCGCTTTGCCCTTGAGCGCGTGAACGGCTTCGATCACCTCGATGGAATTCCCCACGGTCTCGCCCAAAGGCTCGTTCATGTCGGTGACCAGCGCCACCGCCTTTTTCTTGAACCTCCCGGCGATGCGGATCAGGGTCTTGGCCAACAGTATGGCGTCTTTCCGGGTTGTCATGAAGGCGCCGCTTCCGACTTTGACGTCGAAGACAAACGCGTCCGCCCCCTCGGCCAATTTCTTGCTCATTATGCTGGAGGCGATCAGGGGGATGGAGTTGACCGTGGCGGTGACGTCCCGAAGTGCGTAGAGTTTCTTGTCCGCAGGGGCCATCTCCGAGGTCTGTCCCATCATGCAAACGCCGATATCCTTGAGACAGGAGACGAAGCTTTTGGGAGACAGATCCGTGCGGAATCCGGGAATGGTTTCCAGCTTGTCTAAGGTTCCGCCGGTGTGGCCCAATCCCCGGCCCGAGATCATGGGAACTTTGACCCCGCAGGCGGCCACTAACGGCGCCAGGATCAACGATACCTTGTCTCCCACCCCGCCGGTGCTGTGCTTGTCGACTTTGACTCCCCGGATGGACTTAAGATCGATCACCCGCCCCGAGCTCATCATGCACTTGGTCAGATGGAACGTCTCCTCATCGTTCATGCCGTTGAGGAAAACGGCCATCAGAAGCGCGGAGGCCTGGTAATCGGGAATCCGGCCTTGAGTGTAACCCGAGACAAAATGCTCGATCTCCTCCGGAGCAAGTCTGTGCCCGTCCCTTTTTCTGCTGATTATTTCATACATATTCATGCTGCCGCAATCCTATGCGCTGGTAGTCGTCATCATAATAAGCTACGAAGAGAGGAAAGTCAAGTTCCGCAGGGGAGATTGTGGTCGCCCGATTCCCGGACGCCCGGACGGGACCGTCTGGTGATCGGGCGGTTTTTGTAGCCGCACCCTTCAGGGTGCGAGCCAGTGTACCTCACCCCCTGTCCTACAGATCTTCGATTCCCCCCTCTCCGTTTTACGGAGAGGGGGATCAAGGGGGAGAGGTCTGGGCGTCCGCTCATCGGGGATTCTTGGGGGCAACACGGACGTGCCCGCAACAGCTAAGAGTCTCTCACAGCAGATTAAACGGATTAAGCTGATTTTGGATCGGATGGTTCATCCGCTTCATCAGCTTAATCAGCTGTGAATGATTTTTTTCCCCTCATCCCGTCCTTGGCTACGCCATAGGCCTCCCGCAAGGGGAGAAGGAA
>CAZWAO010000175.1:0-5757 GCA_964631815.1 uncultured Ignavibacteria bacterium
AAAAGGGAGACCTTGATTTGACGGAAAAGGCCAAACCGGTCGAGGCCCAGGGCGCCGAGGCGGAGATAAAGTTCAGCCGCGAGCTGGGCCTTTTGGAAGCCACCACCCTGGGTGTGGGGGCCATGATCGGGGCGGGCATATTCATCTTAAGCGGCATGGCTGCGGGGATAGCCGGGCCGGCAGCCACCCTCTCCTACGTGTTGTGCGGCTTGATGACCCTATTCACCGCGCTTTCCTATTCCGAGCTTTCCTCCTCCATACCCTTGGCCGGCGGCGGCTACACTTTCGTGCATCAGGGATTGGGCGGCTACATCGCTTTCCTCAACGGCTGGGCGTTGATCTTCGGCAGCGTGGTGGCCTGCGCCCTGTACGCCCTGGGATTCGCCGCGCACTTCAATCCCCTGCTGGATCTGGTGATAAACATCTCGCCGCCTCTCAAATTCAGCGCCTTCGGTCTGGCCCTGATTCTGCTGTTGGTGAACGTCAAGGGAACCAAGGAGAGCGCCAAGACGCAGAATTTCGTCACCATCACCAAGGTGGTGATGCTCTTCATTTTCATCGGACTGTGTATTCCCCATGTGAACGTCAAGAGCTTCACCCCTTTTTCCCCCTTCGGATTTTCCGGCATCATCTCCGCCACGGCTTTGATTTACATCTCCTTCTTCGGATTCGAGCTTATCTCCAGCGCCTCCGAGGAGATCAAGAATCCCACCCGGACCGTGCCCAAGGCGATTTTGCTCTCCCTTTTCATACCCACCCTGATCTATGTGGCCGTGGTTTTGGTTTCCGTGGGGATCGTGGATTACCATACGCTGGGCACTTCCGCGGCTCCTTTGGTGCTGATAGCCCAGAAGGTGCTGGGCAGCTACGGGCTGCTGTTCGTTCTGATCGCCGGACTTTTGTCCACCACTTCCGCTTTGAATGCCACGGTTATGGCGGCGGCGCGTCAGACTTACGCCATGGGTCGGGACGGCTATCTTCCCGGGAAGATATTCCGGCTGCATCCTAAGTTCAAGACCCCTTACACGGCCATCGCCGCCGTGGGGGTGGTGATATTGCTCTTCACCCTCTCCGGCGAGGTGGAGTTCGTGGCCCACCTGGCCAACTTCTGTTATCTCTTCGCGCTGATTTTGGTGAATTTCTCGGTGATCATGCTGCGCCGGAAGGCCCCCCGCCTGAAACGCCCCTTCCGACTCCCCTGGCATCCGGTGATACCGCTTTTGGCCATCGGCTGCAACGTCATAATCCTGGCGTTCATGAGCCCGCGCACCTATCTTCTGGGCGCGGGATGGCTGGGTTTGGGGAGCCTGGTATACCTGTTTTACTCCAAAGGACAAAAGGAGGAGGTGGAAAGGCACCGACGATGGAAGGATATACTCTCCCGGCAGGAGAAAAAGGAGTACAGAATCTTAGTTCCCCTGGCCAACCCCAAAACCGTGGGGATGCTGATGGGGATCGCCTGCGCCATCGCCCGCAAGTTCGACGGCGAGGTGATCGCCTTGAACGTGGTGGAGGTGCCCCGGGGAACGCCTTTGAGAAAAGGGCTGGCGGATTTGTCGCAGCAGAGGCTGCTTCTCTCCCGGGCGGAGAATTTGGCCCGTCAGGAGAAGGTGAAATTCGACAAGATGATCAAGCTCAGCCACCGGCTGTCGCACGGCATACTGGAGACGGCTCACGAGGAGGACTGCAATTTCATCATCATGGGGCGCACCGGGCCGGAGAAGCCGCTGGAGAAGATATTGACCACGGTGGTGGACATGGTGCTCAAGGAGGCGCCCTGCAACGTGGCCATCGTGCAGGGGGGGAAGTTGGACCAGATCAAGCGGGTGCTGATAACCGCCACCGACAACGTCAACTCGCAGCTGGCAGCGGAGCTGAGTCCGGCCTTTTTGGACCGATTCAACTCCCAGCTGGTCCTGCTGCATGCCATGGCCCCGGATGCCACCGGCGATGACGAGACCCAGGCCCGGATATGGCTGGACTCTTTCTCGGAGAAGGCCAATTTGAAGGTCAAGGCCGAGCGGAAGATACTCAAGGCGGAGAAGCCCACCCAGGCCATTCTGAACGAGATTCAACCGGGCGATCTGCTGCTCATGGGCGCCAGCAAAGGGGGCGCCATAGAGCAGCTTCTGTTCGCCTCGGTTCCCCAGGAGGTGGCCCGGGAGATATCCGTTCCCCTGATCACCTTCAAGAGATTTCAGCCCCAGAAGAGATCCTGGTTCGAGAGGATCATCGCCGGGAAGAGCGGTCTGGTCAAATAGCCGGGCCGGGATTGGCCGTCAACCGAAAGACAAAAGGAAATAAGATGGATCCCAAAGAGTTGTTCTTAAGACCGCTGAGGGAAACCGGGGAGAAGGTTGTGGACCTGCTTCCCTCGATCCTGGGAGCTTTGGTGGTACTGTTGGTGGGCTGGCTGGTGGCCAGACTGCTCAAAGCCGCGCTGACCAGGCTGCTGGTGGCGGTGCGCCTGGAGAGGTTCAGCCAGAGAACCGGACTGTCGCGATTCCTCTCCCGGGGAGACATCAAGCACTCGCTGGCGGACGTTCTGGGCACGGTGCTCTTCTGGCTGGTGCTTTTGTTTTTCGTCTACCTGGCGGCGGACGTGTTGAATTTGACCCTGGTCCAGGATGCGCTCAACCGGATAATCTGGTTCGTTCCCGATCTGGTGGCGGCGGTGGTGATCGTGATCATCGGTGTGGTTTTGGCCTCTCTGGCCAAGGGGGTGGTGGGTGTGGCCGCCGGCAACTCCCGTCTGGTGCACCAGGAGCTTTTGGCCAGGGTGGTTCAGTACCTGGTGATATTCTTCGCCGTGGCCATGGCCTTGGAAGAGCTGGGAGTGGCCACCCCCATCCTGGTCAACTCGGTCTTGATAATCATCGCCGCCATCGCCTTCGGATTCGCCCTGGCCTTCGGCCTGGGAAGCAAGGACTTAGCCGCCCGGATCGTGGATAAGATGCTGGAACCGAAGGAGACCACAGGAACGGAACCCGACTCGACTTCCAGCCGGACGGAAGATGAGCAGGTGGCTGACGATAAAGGCTGATTTTGAAAAAAAGAGAATGGGCTTTATAACCCGCAGCCGGATCAACTCGGCGGATAACCAAGGAGAGTGATGAAAATGACGGACGATCTCAAGTTCCCAGAGCTTCCGGTGGATAAGCTCCGTTGGCGCTGCCCGGTGGACCAGTTGGGACTGAAGACCACGGACGACGTGGAGCCGTGTGATTGGATCATCGGGCAGGATCGCGCGGTCAAGGCCATCAAGCTGGGCCTGGACATCAAAAGCGGGGGGTACAACATTTTCGTGGCGGGCTTCGTGGGGACCGGCCGGATGACCACCATCAAGCATCTGCTGGAGAAGCTGGAGAAGGGAGGGGACATCCCGGACGACAAGTGCTATCTGTACAACTTCAAGAATCCGGACATGCCCCAGGCCATAAGCCTCCCTGCGGGAAAGGGCCGGCTGTTTGCCAAGGACATGGAGAATCTGATCAACTCCCTGAAGAAGAACATCCCCTCGGTGTTCGAGAGCGAGGCTTATAAGGAGAGGCGTCGGGAGCTGGTCAAGGAATCTGAGGATGCACAGAAAGCCATTTTGGAGGAATTCGACAAGCAGGTGAAAAAAGAGGGCTTCGCCTTGGTCCAGATACAGATGGGACCTTACGTCAAGCCGGACGTTCAACCGGTGATCGAGGACAAGCCCACGCCCTTGGCCAAGCTGTCCAAGCTGGTGAGGGAGGGCAATTTTCCCAAGGAGAAGTTCGAGAATCTCCAGACCCGGTACGAGGCCTTGGCCGAGCTGATGGACGACGTGTTCAAAGAGGGCAAGGAGATCGTCAGGGAGCTGGAGAAGGCTTTGGAGGCGCTGGACCGGGAGATGATCGTCCCGCTGGTGAGGGACCTGATCAAAGACATCAAGGCCAAATACGAGAACGAAAAGGTGCAGACCTATTTAGACGAGGTGGGACAGAGCTTAGTGGAACACTTAGACCGGTTCAAGCCCAGCAAGGAACGGACTCCGGAGCTTCCCATGCCCGGCTTCCCCTTTATGAAACAGGAGGAAGAGTTTTTGGAGTATCGGGTGAACTTAGTGGTGGACAACTCGGAAACCAAGACCGTGCCCATCATAGTGGAGACCAATCCCACTTACAAGAACCTGTTCGGCACCATCGAGAGGGTGGCGGATCGGACCGGTTTGTGGAAAACGGATTTCACCAGGATAAAGGCGGGTTCCTATCTCAAGGCCAACGGGGGTTACCTGGTGATCAACGCGCTGGACCTTTTGATGGAGCCCGGATCGTGGCAGGCCCTCAAGCGGGCCTTGAAATACGGCAAGGTGGAGATCGGCGCCTACGATCCTTTTTATCTACTGGGCACCTCGGGCATGAAGCCGGAAGCCATCGACACCAGGGTGGACGTGGTGATGATCGGAACCGACTACATTTACCATTTGCTCTATCATTTAGACGATGATTTCCGCAAAACCTTCAAGGTCAAGGCGGATTTCGATTCGGTCATGCCCAAGGACGATCAGAACGTGCATCAGTATGCCTGTTTCATCAAGAGAATCTGCGAGGAGGACAAGCTTTTGCCCTTCGACAAAAGCGGCGTGGGCGGGGTGGTGGAGTTCGGGGTGAGGGTGGCCGGCTCGCAGAAGAAGCTCTCCACCCGGTTTACCATCATCGCCGATTTGATCCGGGAATCCAGCTACTGGGCTTTTACCGCAGGAAGCAAGGTGGTGATGCACCAGCACGTGGAGAAGGCTCTGGAGGAGTGGATCAAGCGGCTCAACCTGATAGAGGACAAAATTCAGGAGATGATCGAGGACGGCACCATCATGATCGACTCCCAGGGAAAGGTGGTGGGACAGATCAACGGCCTTTCGGTCTACGACATGGGCGAGTACGCCTTCGGCAAACCCACCAGAATCACGGCCAGAACGTCCATGGGAAGAGCCGGGGTGATCAACATCGAGAGGGAGGCGGATCTCTCCGGGCGCACGCACAACAAGGGGGTGCTGATTCTGGGCGGCTACCTGCGGGGCAAGTATGCCCAGGACAAGCCCCTGACCATGAGCGCCAGCATCGCCTTCGAGCAATCCTACTCCGGGGTGGACGGCGACAGCGCCTCGTCCACCGAAGTCTACGCCGTACTCTCCAGCCTTTCCGGCCTGCCCTTGAGACAGGATTTGGCGGTGACCGGTTCGGTCAATCAGAAAGGGGAGATTCAGCCCATCGGTGGGGTGAACGAGAAGATCGAAGGCTTCTATTCCGTGTGCAAAGCCCAGGGTCTGACAGGCACGCAGGGGGTGCTGATCCCTCATCAGAACGTGAAAGACCTGATGCTCAAAAACGAGGTGGTGGAAGCGGTCAAACAGGGGAAATTCCATATCTATCCCATCCAGGCCATAGACCAGGGGATCGAGGTTCTCACCGGGGTGAAGGCCGGAGAAAGAAAGCCGGACGGCACCTACCCGGAGGGGACGGTCAATTTCCTGGTGGACAAACAGCTGAACCAGTATGCCAAGAACTTAAAGTCGTTTGTTGCGCCGGAGGAGGGGAAGAAAGAGGAGAAGGACAAATCTTAGCAGGCACAAGTTCACGGAATATCAGGCTTGGGCGTGAAGATAAGGTCTGGAGTGCATCGGGACTACAAAGTCCCGATGCAACAAGAGAAAGAGGAGAAGGATAAATCTTAGCAGGCGTGTGCATTTGGAATATCAGGCTTCGGCTCGATGAAAGCAGGTTGCTGAAGCAT
>CAZWAO010000176.1:0-5756 GCA_964631815.1 uncultured Ignavibacteria bacterium
CCTTCGCCTCCCGCCGAAAAGCCACAGAGGAGCACCATCGGGTCATGGGGTTACAGCTTGAAACAGGACGTTTCAAAAAAATGAAAAACGGCATCAGAACGTCCAGAAAGTCCAGAACGTCCAGTTTCGAAGGTCAAATAACCGGTGATCACGCGCGGAGGAAGGCGGTTTTTTCCTGCGGTTTTATCTGGGAGATTTCGATTCCTGCCACCGACGGTAAGTGGCCATTCCCAGTCCCAACATTATAAGCACGGTTCCCAGCCACAAAACATTGATCAGAGGCTTCCTGCTCACCTCCAGAATCAGCAGTTCTCCTTGTGGCTCTTGGCCCGAAGTCAAAACTCTCAACTCCACCGCTCCCTGGTCGGCCTCTATGCCCTCCAAAACCAGGCGATTCTCGCCATCCGGGAAGACGACCGTGTCCTGGAACTGTTCCATTGTGGATTGATCCATGCTCATGCTGGGAATCAGGGTGTCCACCTGTTGGTCGCGTCTTATCTCCACAAAGGCCCCCACCCGAATCCGCGATTCCATCTGATGAGTGGACATATCGAAATCAAGAAACTTAATGTTGTAACCGTCGATGCTGGCCGTGTCACCCTTTGCCATGACCAGCCTGCTTCCTCCTATCTCCTGGGAATCCAGGCGCTCCACCGGGGCCAGGTAAATATCCTCCAGCAGCTTCACCTTGATGGAAGGCGACCGCATTATGCCCTGGTTGTAATCGCTGTAGTAGAATCTGGGATGCGCCACAAAACTGCTTTTCCCCTTTTGAACCCGAATGTCCAGGAAGTTCTCCTGTCGGGAGGTATCCTCCTGCGCCCCCAGGTAGGTGAATTCGTAGCCGAAAGCCTCAGCCGGCCGGTTGGGATGCAGGTTGAGCTTGACCGAGCGGCTGTACCCGGACGAGGCCACCATGCCCACGAACATCAATCCCAGGCCCACATGAGCCAGGTATCCGCCGGAGAGTCGCAGCCCCGTCTTGCTCCGCCTGATGAGAATCCACAGATTGGATGCGAAGGCGAAAAAGGAGACGAACAGAAACAACAGATACAGTGGGTTCCCGACCCCAAATGCAAAAGCCAGAATGGTCATAAGCAAAGATGCAGACAGGGCGGTAAGCAGAGTTCGCCTCAGATGGCTCCATGAAGTCGAGCCGAACTTCAACAAGGGGGCCAAGCCCAGTATCGCGGCTAAAACTATGGCCAGAGGAAGCTGGGTGTTGACGTAATACCGGGTGCTCACGTTGGAGGCCGTGCCCAAAAGCCGGGTGATGATGGGGCTGGAGGTGCCCAGAAGAACCAAAGCTGCGGAGACCACCAGGAATATAACCGCTAAAAAGAGGGTGAATTCGGTGGACAGAACGCTTGATGCGGCTTCCACATGCTTTATCCGGGAGAGTCGGTAGAAGAAAAGCCCGAAAGAGAGAACCATGAACAGCAACATGAAGACCACCAGATAGGCGTTGATCCCCAGATCGGCGAAGGAATGCACCGAGAAATCGCCCAGCACCCCGCTGCGGGTGAGGAAGGTGGCATACAAAACCAGCAGGAAGCAAAATATGGCTAAAAGGAAATTGCTTCTGCGCATGCTTCCCTTGGTTCTCTCCATCACCAGTCCGTGCACTAAAGCAATGGACAAAAGCCAGGGAACCAGCGAAGCGTTTTCCACCGGGTCCCAGCCCCAGTAGCCGCCCCATCCCAGGACTTTGTATGACCAGTATCCGCCGATGAAGATCCCCGCGCCCAAAGAGAGGCACGCGAAAACCGCCCAGGGGAAAGCGGGCTTGAGCCAGCTTTTGGGATCGTTCCGGGCCAGGGCCGATAAACCCAAGGCGAAAGGCACGCCCAAAGCGGCGTAACCCACGAAGATGATGGGAGGGTGAATCACCATCCAGAAATCCTGCAGCAGCGGATTTAAACCCCTTCCCTCCTGGGGAGAAAAAGGCATAAGCGAAAAAGGGCTTTTCTTCAGAAGCAGCGCCAAAAGGAAAACCTCGATCAGAAGATAGAAGACCATGGTGTAGCCTTCCAGCTCGCCGGCCCTTCGGATGACGAAAAGCCCCAGCAAGGCGCTTAAGAAAAGCCAAAGAAGGAAAGTCCCCTCCTGTCCTGCCCAGAAGGAGGAGATGAGATAGAACAAAGGGAGATCGGACGAGCTGTAGCTGTAGACGTACTCTACGCCAAATTGATGGGTCAGAAAAAGGTACAGAAGATAGGCCGAGGCCAATGCGGTCAAAAGGAAGAAAACGTAATACAGCCGTCTGCCTGCCCCCAGCAGCCCCCGGTTGCCGTTTCTTCCCGCCGCGAACAGAAGCATGGAGGCCACTGCCGCTATCAACGCGAAGATCAAGGAAAGATTTCCCAGGGGCACTTGGGTCGGTCTCGGGCTAAAAAGGTTGTTTGGGGATGGATGAGGGATGCTTCATCCCGGCCGAATCGGCCGCGGAAGCTCCCTGATACTTGGAGGGGCATTTGACCAGAAGCTGATCCGCCATGAAAACCCCGTCCCGGTAACTGCCGATCACCACCACCTTATCGGCCTGGTCGAAATTGCCCGGTTTGGTTCCGCTGTATTGCACCGGCATCCGGTTGCCGTCATCATCTACTAAAGGAAATGCGAGTTGGTGAAACGCCGTGTCGTAGTCCACCCGGGAGAGAACCACCTGACCGATGACCTGCACCGTGGCGCCGGATTTCCTCGCCTCCTCGAAGCTCACGTAAGGGGTCAGGGTCTTGCGGAAGGAGAGCGCTCCGAATATCACAAAGACGATGATTATGGGTATTCCGATTAAGTATTTGGTTTTCACCGATGTTTCACTCCGGGTCGACTTGAGACATCAAGTATTTTACGATGGTCATCATCGGATTACAAGCCAAATCTGCCCCACCGGGCCCGTCATGGTTGAAGAAGCGGCCAATGGCATTCTCGAATGTGGGGGAAAGGGAAGGCAATCGAAACAGAAATCTTGCGCGGGCCGGAGGGGTTCGAAGCACTTCCTTCAGGGCCAGACCTGCGACTTATTCCAGATTATCGGCCAGACGCTGCTGCAGCTCTCCTGCGGCCCGGAAGAACTTGCCCTCTGCCGTGGCCACCACCTCGTCGCGCTGGTTGGTGATCTTCCCCTGGGCCACCAAAAGCCGGCCCTTATCCTCAGTCAGCCTGCCTTCCAGGAAGAGCTCATCCCCGGTGTTGACCATCTTTCTGAACTTCACGCAGATTTCGCTGGTCAGGCTGAAGATCCCCTTGTCCAACACCGCCCGGATCATGACCTCGTCCAAAAGCGAGGAGAGTATGCCGCCGTGCAGGATGTCTTTGTATCCTTCGAATCTGGGCCCGGCCGTGTATCGGGCCACCACCCGGTCGTTGTCCGAGTAAAAGGCCACGTTCAAGCCGGTGGGATTTTTATCCCCGCACACGAAGCACTGGGGATATCTTTTCATCGGTTTCATTCGATCGGCCCAAAAACAAAAGGTGGTGACCACCGGGCCACCACCTTGGGAAATGTCTGTGGAAATTCGCTGTCCGGTAGAGCCGGGTTATTTGCCCGGGGGCATGGTCAGCTGTTCCGGCTCCTGGGTGATGCCCGTGACCGCGTCGCTGCCGTATCCCACCAGCACCATGTCCACGTCCTTGGACTGGCTTTTGACCAGTCCGAAAAGCGGCACTTCCGGGTCGGTCCACACGTCGGCGGTGGGCCGTTCCTCTGTGCCATACCGGAGGTGCGTGCAGGTCAAGGTCTTTTCTCCCACCTTTATTTTTTCCGTGCCCAGGTTCTTCGTTTCCGGCTCTTCCTTTTTGGATTCCTTGTCCGACGGCTGGTTCAGAAGTGCCACGAAGGCCTCGGGAAGCTCCTGGGGCTTTTCGTTGAAATCCTTGAAGATGATTCTGTGAACCGTTCCGATATCCTGGGGATTGCCCGAGATGAGCATCTTGGCTATGACCACCCTGCCGTTCTTGGGATTGGTCTCCTCTCTTTCGTACCAGTAAAGGTCCTCGCCCTTGTCGGATTTCTCCTTGCCTACAATCGCCAGCTTCACCAGCTGCTGTGCTTTGCTGTCGTTGAAGGTCATCTTGTAGGTGGCATAAGCGCCGACTTGCGGCATCTTGAACTCACCATACAGTTTCGGCAGACCCGGCATCTGAGCGCAGGCGACTTGAACCTGCACCAAAGCGAAGGCGAAAACCAGCGCCAGCGAGAGGCACAACAGATGCTTGCTGGAGCGCATAGACTCCTCCTTTCCTAACTTGGAATTAAACGTTTAATGGTCTTTTCGATTCGAACTTTCGGCCAATTCCATTTGCCCGAAGATCCTTCAGCGCCTGAATCGACCGTCTTCACCTGCTCTCACGGTCGTAGATCCGATCTTCTGGGACACCGGATAATTTATCGGCCGTTTTGCCCAAATGTCAAGGCTTTTTTTCCGCTTAAGGGATGCACCGGAGGCGATTCCGGCCGGCCCACACCACTCTATTTCCGCTTGCTAATACGGCCGAATCGATTATCTTGAGAGGGGATATTGCATTTTAACGCAAACGGTTGAGCAGAGAACTCTGGGCTTTTTTCGAATCTCCGGAGGAGGTCCCATGCGCCTTCTGGTCAAGGTTCTTTTCCTAATCGCAGTGGTGCTGTCTATCTTCCAGATGCCGGCTTTCGGAGCCGAAAAAGCTGCGCCTCAAATACTTTGGTGGTTGGACTTAGATGCGCCGTCCTTCGGCTCGGCGGCGGTGGACGACATCGACAAGGACGGCAAACTCGAGATCGTCTTCGGCACCTATTTCGGCGATCAGCACATATATGCCTTGAACGCCGACAGCGGGACCGTGCTTTGGAGCTACAATACCGGGGGATGCAACGACGCCTCGCCGGCCATAGCCGACGTGGACTCAGACGATACGCTGGAGGTGATCGTGCCCGCCTCATCACCTTGCAGAGTGTTCTGCTTCAACGGTGCTACCGGCCGGGTCAAGTGGTCGGTTTCCACCAGCCCCAACAGCATAGACTCGCCTCCGGCCATCGCCGATCTGGATGGGGACGGCAGGCCGGAGATAGCCTTCGGCACGTTTTACGGCTACGTCTACTGCCTGAACGGGGAGGATGGAAGCCAGTGCTGGCGTACCAGCCTGGGAACCAACAGCTACATCCAGTCGGGACCCACCGTTCTGGACGTGGATGATGACCAACAGTTGGACCTGGTGGTGGCGCAATGGGCCGGCGATTGCCGGGTTTACGCTTTGCGGGGCGATTCCGGCACGGTCAAGTGGTATTCTACCGTGCCCACAGACTACATGTATCACGGCGGGTCGTTCGCCGACATCGACGAAGACGGCAAGCCGGAGATAGCCATCGGCTGTTATGATAACCATGTTTATGTTCTGAATGCCGAAGACGGCAGCCTCAGGTGGAGCTATCCCACGCCGTACTATGTGGGCGCCCCCACCAGCATTGCGGATTTGAACAATGACGACCACTTGGAGATCGTATTCGCCTCCTGGATCAGAATCGGAGCGCTGTCTCATACTGGAAGCTTGCTGTGGAGTTACACCGCCGGACAAGGCAATTTCCGGGGAGCGGCAATAGCGGATGTCAATGGCAATGGAATCCTGGACGTGGCCTTCGGCGCGGATGACGGCATCTTGAGGGTACTCAGCGGAGACAGCGGAAAGGTGGTGTGGACCTACGATCTGCAGGCCCATTATGGAAACACCTTCGAGATGGACCACGCGCCGGTGATCGCCGATTTCAACGGTGACGG
>CAZWAO010000177.1:0-5754 GCA_964631815.1 uncultured Ignavibacteria bacterium
GAAGCCCCTTGTCGCCGTCGAAATAGCCCAAAGAAAGCGAAAGGTCGGTGGAGGAAGAGAACCTGTAGTCCAGCTTCCCATCCAGGTTGAGCCTGTCATAATCGCTGTTATCCCTCAAATCCCCATCCTCCCATCTTCCCGGTTGGAAGTCCCGGGGAAGACGGAAACCGTCGGATTTGCTCTTTCCGGCGGAGAACCAGTAATCCAGCCGGCCCATCCGGGAGCCGTAGTTGAAGACCGAATTCCATGCATCCCCGGTCCCAAAGGAGAAGACCAGGTCGCCGACCGGCTTTTGGGCGACTCTCTTGGTAACTATATTGACGACTCCTCCCATGGTGTTGGCGCCGTAGATCGATGAGGCAGGGCCTTTGACTACGTTGATCTTGGATATGTTGCCCACGGGCAGAGAGGAGAGATCCAGATCTCCGTAGTAGGGAAGATTCACCGGACGGCCATCCACCAGGATCAGCACGTGTTGGGAATCAAACCCCCTCAGCTTGATCTCGGTGGAGTTTTTCTCGCCGGTGGAGACCCAGGCCCCGGAAACCGCCGATAGTGCTTCTCCCGCAGAGGTGGCTCCCTGGTGTTCGATGGTGCCTGCCGTGACCTCGGCCACGGCCGCCGGAGGTCGGCCGATTCTCTTGCCCGTCACCACCACTTCTCCTAAATAGTGAACCGGCAGATCGCCCTTGGTGGAGTCGGCCTCTTCGGCGAAGGTATCCGCATGGGCAGCCCAAGCACAACACAGAATCAAAGCGAATGGAAAAAGCAGTCTCCTCATGGCTCACTCGGGTTTGGGATCAATTCTATGCTTTGCAGATAGGGTATCCTCGAATCGGGTCCCAGATCGGGATAGAACTTGGTCAGGTCCAAGTCCGGAATCCACCATCCGGTTTGAAGCTGGGGCCAGGAGAAGCTCCTTTTCTCTCCCGTCACGGAGACCAAATCGTAAGAGTAGTCTTCCGGAGCGGAGGTCAGGGTATCGACGAAATCCGCCAACCTGACACCCGATCTCCCATCATACAAGGGATCCTGCGGATCGGAATAGCTGGTTGTCTCCATCTCCGCAATCAAGGAGAAGGTGAAGAGGTCGTCGCCGGTAAACCGGATTTCGATCTTCCGGAGCAACTCGATGCCGGCCACGTCCTTAACGTAGTACCTCCCCTCGAGCCCGAGGCTTTGGTCGAAGGCCGCCCTTCTGTTAGACAGCTTGAGATAACCCTTTTGCACGTGCTCCCACACATTGTCCGGACTTCCCTTCATGTGGGCGTAGAACCCGTCCGATCCGACGACCCGATAGGCGTATATGGCCGGGCGCTCCGTTATCACGGAATCGATGAAATCCGAGAGAAGGATGGCCTGTTCTCCCTCGAATTCGACTTTCTCCATGAGATCAAAGTACCGGGTGAAGGTCATATCGCCCAGCTTTACGGTAAGGAAATCCGATTTTGGTTTTATTGGCCGAGAGCAGCCAAAGGCTATGGAGAGGAGCAGCAAGACTGAAACCAGGGCTCTCAAGATACCGAGGATCGTGCCTCCAGGCCTGCCGGTCTCGTGTGGATAGGTTCGGTGTTTCATCATATAGAAGATGGAAGCTTGCCGCTTCTTGCCAGCTATTTCAGATACAGGAGCCTCTTGGTGTCGGAGAACTCCGCCGTCCGCATGCGACAAACATACAACCCACTGGCTACGGACTGTCCGGCCTGATTTGTCCCGTCCCATTCGAGCGTATGCCTGCCCGCCTCCCTGACGGCATCCAGCAGCGTCTTCACCTTTTCGCCGCGCAGATTATAGATCGCCAGAATGACCCGAGTCGGTTTGGGCAAATCAAACTGCAGAACGGTCCCGTCATTGAACGGATTCGGGAAATTCTGGCCCAGGGAGAATCCGCCTCCGATTTCGTCCTCCCCGGCTTCTTCCACTCCGGTTTGGCCGGTCGAGATCTCAAGATACGGAAGCTCCAGCGGGGCGTCACTTACATAGCGATGGCTGCGGAAGCGAACATACGGCCCATTAGGAGGGGGTGAGTCCTCGATGGGGTCCTTGAGCATAAACCCGCAACCGGCGATGTTGCTCCATTGGCTCTTGACCATGTCCGTAACGTCCCACTCGACCAGAGCTACTACCTCGTTGGGCAGCTCCGGGACTTCGGCAGAGGCGGTGATGCCGTTGTCGAAGTCCCCCCCGGGCGAGGCCCAAGGGTAGTTCCAGGTGGCGGTGGACTCGTCGAATGCCGAGGTCAGAGGGTATACGTGGATGGGCCGCGAGACCGAGTAGTAGCCCCCCCGATAGCGATACAGACACAGCTTGGCTTGGGAGATGGAATCGGCAGACCACCCCTCCAGGTCGAAATGAATTACCGCCCGGGCGTTCTCGTTCACCTCGGACGCAACCAGAAGGCCCCTTCCGGAAACGAAGTTGCCGTCTGGCTCCCGTTGGTCGAGATAGACTGAATTATCCTCCGGTCCCACGACGTAAGTCGCAGCAAGGACACGCGCGGTCGGAGAGGAAGCCGCACAGAGTGTCAACAGAAAGAGAAACGTAGCTTTTAGCGCAAGATGCATGGTCGAACTCCTTTCTCTAAAACAAAAAAACCAGGCCTCCGTGGCCTGGTAATGTTGCGCTTCTCATCTCCTTTCCAAGCACGGGAGGCAAAGGCGTTTCCGCCAGAACCCTATCGGCCTGCCACCATAGATCGCTCTTTAGGCGGACAGGCTCGGAGATTTCCCCAAATATAGGCCATCTTGGCCCTGGGGCAAGGTTTTTTTCGCGATCGAAACAGATTTCCGCTCTGACGTCTTCGTTTTGAGGTGCGCTGATGACGATTCGCACGACCCGTCGGCGCCTTGCGCAGCAGCGATGGCGCAAGCTACCGATTCGGCGCGGCGATATGACCGCACTTGGCCGACCGGTGCCAAGAGCCGGTCACTGCGGCGGTCCCGGGCAGCCCGGCACCAATTGTCCCTTGAATAGGTAGTTCAGAATGCGAAGGGCGTCGCCTAAGTTGACCTGATGGTCGCAATCGGCGTCGCCGGCCTCGATCGGATCGGGTGCCGAACCGTTCCGAAAGAGGTAGTTGAGAATATACAACGCGTCGCCCAGGGTCACCGTTCCATCCTGGTTGGCGTCGCCCGAAGGCTGGCCGATCTGCACCAAGAGACGGGGAAGCTCATCAGGAGCTTCGTCCTCGTACCTGCGACTGCGGAAACGCTCGTATGGGCCGTCGGGTGACGGAGAATCTTCGATAGGGTCACGCAGAAGCAATCCGAAGTCCGCTATGCCGGTCCATCTGTTCCTCAATATGCCGGTGACGTCCCACCCCACCCAGTTACCCCATGCCTCGGGGACCTCCGCCGAAGACACAAAGCCAGGGTCATAATCGCCTCCCGGCGCGGCCCAGGGGAAGTTCCAGGTGGCCGTGGATTCGTCAAAGGCAGCGGTCAGCGAGTATACCTCCAATGTCCTGACGCCTTCATAGTTTCCACCACGATAGTGATACATTTGGAGCTCGGCGTAAGCAATGGAGTCGGGGTCAGGCGTCCAGTCGTCCAGGGCAAAGCGGATCACCGTCCTGCAGTTTTCATTCAGTTCGGAGGCGACCAATACTCCTCTCTTGTCGACGAAGTTAATGTCCGGATCTCGCTGATCCACATATACAGCCTGCTCTTCCGGACCGACTATGTAGGTTGTGGCCCGACAAGCTCCATAACCGAAGAAACCACACCAAATTACGTAGAAACCAAGAGTCAAAAGTTTTCTGGTTCGCGACATACGGGATCCTTTCAGCCATTTGGGAACGGATACATCCAATCAAACGAACGTGTGGGCAGAGGTGATTGTTCCCCGACGGACGCGTCCTCGGCTGAACGGTGCAGCCTGTCTTTCACCCGATCCCGTCCTATGATTTGACATATGCGATCCGACTTTTGCGCCACCATAAGTTGACGTAAAGTAAGCTCCAAATCACGACTGGCACCACCTGATTGGCAATCAGCACGATGAAATCCGCCAGATACTTGTACGTGCTGCGCAGAAAAGGAGACCAGTACTGCACACCGTCGATTTGGATGTGAAGAGAATACTCATGTTTGACAAACAGGAGTATCTTCACCAGGTGCAAGGGAAACAAAATGGCCAAACCCGCCAGCAGAATCTTCACCCTCTTCTTCCGGCTCACCTTGGGCACCGTCCAAATCAGAGCGGAAAGCAGCACCAGGTCGAAATGTATCACCCTGGTCTTGATCCTCACGGCAGACTCCGGATTCTCCACGGAGGCTAAGTGTTGAACGAAAATATACTCGCCCTCGGGCTGCAAAGACCGGGTGAGGTGCAGGCCGCCGATCTCGCTTGCCTTGACCAGCAGCAGCGCTGCAGGTGCCAGGGCCCGGTTGTACAGGGGCGTAAGCATGTGCCAGGCGAAGTAGAAAATGAGAAAGAAAACAAGCAGCCTAGCCAGAAAGATGAACCTCGTTGACCCTGGGCTTCCCAACGAAATGCCTTGCCCAAAAGTCCCAAACAAAGATGGCGAAGATGATGATGATCGGTTGCCAGACATAAACGTGTACCTCGTCGAAGATTCCAGGATGGCTTCTGCCCAATAGAAAAAGGGAAGTTACCCGAAGCTGATTCAGCAGGAACACAGCCGGAATGCCCATAGCAAATCCCAGCAGTTTGGCTTTCGCCCCGGCAGGGTAGGCGATGATTCCGGACAACAGAATGGCCGTGGCGAAGGCACCGTTGCAGCCGTACACCACGTCGATGCCGTAGTCGGAAGACAACAGCCGGGTTCCCGAAGTCCAGGTCTCAGAGCCGAACAGGTTCAGAAGCAAGGAAGAAAACAGGGCCACAAAGGCGGTGAAAGGCTGCATCACCTTGGTGGCCACGAAGCCATTGGTCAACACGACAAAGAGAACCGCTAATGAGCATGCGAAGAATGCATAGATCTTCAGTAGGGCCCAGGGCATCTTCTTGGATTTGAAGAGACCGACTCTACCGACCTCAGGCTTCGGAGGTTTACTTCTTTGAAATCTCTTCTTCGGCATGGTCTGTCTCAAGGAGGCCCGGTGGCTCCTCAGCCAGAACGGCAGCCTGCCTTGCTCCTGAATGACCACTGCTTGCTGCTTTCATCAGCACTTCACTTGGCTCTGCGCTCCCTTCCCGGGAAACTCGCGTGAGATTCTAAGCGGGATCTGCCAGAGCCGATCTTCTTCTCAAAACAGTCCATGTGAGGAATCCCAGAAGCGCAACTCCGAAGATGATCATGCCCCATTCGGTCAGAGTGGGTATCTCTTGTTCGGTGGTCACGATTTCCAGGTAAGGCACCTCCTGCGGATACTCGTCCGAATATCGATGGCTGCGGAAACGTACGTATGGACCGTCTCCAGTATCATCTTCCGCAGGGTCACGGATGAGGAGACCGGAGCTGGCGATGTTGCTCCACCGGGTCTTGACTAGATCGGTGATATCCCACTCCACCCAGTTTTCCCAGGCCTCCGGGACTTGTGCGCCGGAGAAAATGCCGTTGTCATAATCGCCGCCCGGGGCGGTCCAAGGGGAATTCCAGGTGGCGGTGACCTCATTGAATCCAGTGGTCAGAGGATACACGTTCAACTGTCGTGTACCGGTGTAGCCGCCTCCCCGGTAATGATAGAGATACAGCCTGGCCTGAATAATAGACGCCGGATCGGGCGCCCAGTCGCCGAGATCGAAATGAATTACGATGTCGTGGTAATCGGGGCGGGATTATCCGGATTA
>CAZWAO010000178.1:0-5710 GCA_964631815.1 uncultured Ignavibacteria bacterium
GGCATTGATTCTGATCGTCGTGGGCGTACAGTTTGGACGTCCGGCGGATCATCTTCTCATATCGAGGATGCCTGAATTGCCGTTCCACCGCCACCACGATGGTCTTGTTCATTCGGTTGGAGGTAACCCAGCCTTCTCTCACTTTTCTTTTGTTTCTCTGCACGTGCCTTTACTCCTGTTTCTCACCGGCCGAAGTCGTCTCTTTATCTCCCAGGGCCAACGATCTGATTTTCAGTTCGTCCTCTCTCAGGATGGTATTCACCCGGGCCATTTCTCTTTTCAGCACCCTCAGCCTCAGGGGATTGTCCAGCTCCTTGCTGGATTTCTGGATTCTGAGGTTGAAGAGCTCCTCCTCTATCTCCGACCTTCTTTGCAGAAGCTCTTCTTTAGTCAGTTCTCTCATCTGCTCTTTCTTCATCCCCTGGGAACCCTCCCGGCTTTAGATGGAAGTCCTGGTCACGAATCTGGTTTTTATGGGAAGCTTGGCCGATGCCAAACTCAACGCTTCCCGGGCCAGCTGGGCGGTCACTCCCTCCAACTCGAACAGAATCCTTCCCGGCTTGACCACGGCCACCCAATGATCGGGGGCGCCCTTGCCCTTTCCCATCCTGGTCTCGGCGGGTTTCACCGTGACCGGTTTGTCGGGAAAGATACGGATCCAGACCTTGCCTCCTCTTTTTATATGTCGCGTCAGAGCCACCCGGGCCGCCTCGATCTGCTTGTTGGTGAGCCAGGCCGGCTCCAGAGCCTTGATGCCGAACTCCCCGAAATTCATCTCCGAGCCGCGATAGGCCTTGCCCCTTCTCCGGCCGCGCTGCTGTTTGCGGTACTTAACTCTCTTGGGCATCAACATGACACGACTTCCCTCTCAAATCGTATTCCGGTTCCAACATCCGGTCCGGCGGAGAACATGAGTTTATGATCCTTACCGCCGGTCCCGGAGATTTTAGTCCTCTTTCCTGGTCCTGCGTCTCCGTTTCCTTCGGTCCCCCCGCTTGGCCCGGTCATCTCCGGGCTTGGACGGCGCGGACAACTCGGCTGCCGAGGAATCGCCCCGGCCGGGCATTTCCTTCTCCTTGCTGGGGCCCAGTATCTCGCCTTTGAAAATCCACACCTTCACTCCGATGCAGCCATAGGTGGTGTGAGCCGTGGCCGTGGCATAATCTATGTCCGCCCGCAGGGTATGCAGGGGAACCCTGCCTTCCATGTATTTCTCCGTGCGTGCGATCTCCGCGCCGGCCAGCCTTCCCCCGCAGGAGATCTTTATCCCCTCGGCGCCGGATTTCATGGCCGCGGAGATGGCTTTCTTCATGGCCCTTCGGAACGAGACCCGGCCCTCCAGCTGCTTGGCAATGCTGGTGGCCACCAGCTTGGACGACAGCTCGGGCTTTTTGACCTCGATGATGTTGATGGCCACTTCTTTCTTGGTGAGCAGTTGAAGCTCCTCCTTCAGCTTGTCCACCTCAGCCCCCTTGCGGCCTATCACGATGCCCGGCCTGGCCGTGTGAATGTCCAGGGTCACCTTGCGGGGCGCCCGAATGATATCCACCTCGGCGATCCCGGCATGCTCCAGTCGCTTCTCCGTGTATCTTCGGATGATCAGATCTTCCTTCAGAAGATCGGCGAACTTGGTGTCGGAAAACCACCTGGAGCTCCATCCCCTTATGATCCCCAGCCTCAGCCCTACCGGATTGGTCTTCTGTCCCAACTACTCCTCCTTATGGCGAATTCTCTTTTGAGTTCTGTTGCTCCGAAGTCAGCCTACCGTTTTAATTTTGCGCGCTTAGGTTCATCTTTTACAACTCAAACTGACCATTTTGTCTCTTTGACAGACATGCCGGTCAACGTCAACCTGCCGCTACTTCTCTTCTTTCTGGTTCTCATCCCTGTCGTCGGTGACCACCACCGTGATGTGGTTGGTCCTTTTTCTAATTCTATAAGCCCTTCCCATACCCATGGGACGGATCCTCTTCATGATTGGACCGCCGTCCACCAGTATGCTCTTTATTCGCAGATCCTCCGCCTTTAGTTTGGCCGTTCCCTCTTCGCTTAAGGCATTGGCCGTGGCGGACTTTAAGGTTTTCTCCAGAATGTCGGCGGCGGATTTGGGAGTGAAGGTCAGAATGTTCAGCGCATCCTCAACGTTTTTTCCCCGGATGAGATCCGCCACCCTCCTGACCTTTCGGGCGGACATCCTGACGAATCTGGCTCTGGCTTTGGCTTCCATGATTTGCTCTTTTGCCTTCGGGCTGCGATCCGATTCCCGGCTAAAATTCTATTTCAGCGCGGTGGATCTCTCGGTTATCCTTCCGGAGTGTCCCCGGAATATCCGGGTGGGGGCAAATTCGCCCAGCTTATGTCCCACCATGTTCTCCGAGATATAGATGGGAATGAACTTGTTGCCGTTATGCACGGCCACGGTATGTCCCACGAACTCCGGGATGATGGTGGATCGTCTGGACCAGGTCTTGACCACCCTTTTTTCTCCCGCATCGTTGAGCGCCGAGACCTTCTTGAGCAGGTGCTCGTCCACAAAGGGACCTTTCTTAAGAGACCTTGCCATTTCCTAATCCACCTCCGAAATGTTCTTATCAGCAAGAAGATTCATTTTCGTCTGTTCGTTCACTCTCGATATGCACCTGATGGTGCATGCTTCTGTGACACAACGTCTTCTTCTATCTGTCTTCCCGGACTTTAGATCGGCCCGGTTCAAATCCAGCCCGACTATTTGCTCCTTCTCTTGACGATCAACTTGTCGGAGGGCTTTCTCTTCCTGGTCTTGAGACCCTTGGTGATTTTCCCCCAGGGAGTACAGGGATGTCTGCCGCCGGATGATCTGCCCTCTCCCCCGCCCATGGGATGGTCCACCGGGTTTTTGGCCACGCCTCTGACCCGCGGTCGTCGGCCCAGCCATCTGGTCTTCCCGGCCTTGCCCAGAGTTACGTTCTCGTGGTCTAAATTTCCCACTTGGCCGATAGTGGCAAAGCAATCCAGCCGCACCAACCGCACCTCTCCCGAAGGCAGCCGGAGATGTCCGATCCCCCCTTCCCTGGCCACCACCTGGGCATATGCTCCCGCGCCCCTGGCTATTTGCGCACCCTTGCCTTTTTTCAGCTCCACGTTGTGGATCATGGTCCCCAGGGGAATCTTGCCCAGGGGCATGGCGTTCCCCGGCCTGATCTCCACGTCCTCTCCCGCCATCAGCCGGTCGCCGACCTTCAGGCCCAGTGGGGCCAATATGTATCTTTTCTCGCCGTCCGCATAATGCAGCAGGGCGATGCGGGCGGAACGGTTGGGATCGTATTCGATGCTGGCCACCTTGGCCGGGATGTTGAGCTTCTCCCGTTTGAAATCTATGACCCGCAGGAATCTTTTGTGACCTCCGCCCCGATAGCGACAGGTGACCCGGCCCTGGTTGTTGCGGCCGCCGCTTTTCCTCAGAGGCACCAGAAGGGACTTCTCCGGAGTGGAGCGGGTTACCTCTTCGAAGACAGACACCGTCTTGAATCTCAGCGACGGCGTGGTCGGTTTGAACGTCTTTATGGGCATCTGCTTACCTCAATTAGCTCTATGGGATAAGGTCGTATGGGCCAACCCCAGTGGGGTGCGTCTAGACCGCCTCAAAGAGCTCTATGACTTCTCCCTTTTTCAGCTTCACTATGGCCTTCTTCCAGTCGGCCCGGCGCCCTTCGAACCTTCCCAGTTTCTTGGGCCTGCCGTGCCTGACCATGGTGGTTACATCCTCCACCTTAACCTTGAAAAGCTCCTCCACCGCCTTCTTGATCTGAAGCTTGTTGGCTTCCTTATCCACCTGGAACACGTACTTGTTCTGATCCGCGCGGAGATTGGCTCCTTTTTCCGAGACCAGGGGTTTGATGATGATCCCGCGAGCGCCTTTCATTTGGCGAACACCTCCGTTAAGCTGTCCAGGGCACTCTTGGTGAGCACCACGAAGTCGCAGGCCAGAAGATCATAGGGGTTGACCAAACAGGCCCGCTTGTGCATCAGGCCTTTCAGATTGGTGCAGGATCGCCGCAGGTTTTCATCCTTTCCTTCGGTCAGGAACAAAATTCTCGATCCCGCCACTCCCAACTTATCGAAAAGCTGAACCATGACTTTGGTCTTGGGAGCCGACAGGCTGACCTCCTCGATTATCTTAATCCGGTTCTCCGCCGCCGCTGCCGATAATCCCGACAACAGCGCTTGCCGCCTCATCTTCCGGGGCAGGCTGGTGCGATAATCACGTGGCACTGGCGGGAAGGCTCTGCCGCCGCCCACCCATACGGGTGAGGTGTTGGATCCGGCTCGTGCCCTTCCGGTTCCCTTCTGTCTCCAGGGTTTGGTGCCTCCGCCTGAGACCTCCCTGCGGTTCTTGGCCTTGGCGGTCCCCTGTCTCTGGTTGGCCAGGTAGGCTTTGACGTACTGGTGCATCACCGGAAGGTTGGCCTTCTGCCCGAAAAGCTTCTGGTCCAACTGGAAGTCTTCCTTTTTGTTTCCGTCTTTATCGTATAAAACCGCGCTAAGCATACTCGTCCTTTGATCTTTAAGCTTTCCTGATGGTCAGGTAGGAATTGGGCTTGCCCGGAACCGCTCCTTTCAGGAGCAACAGGTTCCTCTCCTGGTCCACCTGAACCACTTCCAGCCCTCTGACCGTGACCTTCTTGCCGCCCATTCTTCCCGCCATCCTCTGTCCCTTGTAAACCCGGGAGGGATAAGAGCTGGCTCCGATGGAGCCGGGCGCCCTCATGCGGTCCGACTGCCCGTGGGTTTTGGACCCGCCGCGGAAGCCGTGTCTTCTGACGCCGCCCTGGAATCCCAAGCCTTTGGAGATGCCGCTGACGTCGACTTTCTCTCCCGGCGAAAACATCTCTACCTTCAATTCCTGCCCCACCTTGAACTGCTCCGCTCCCTCGGTCCGGAACTCCTTCAGGATCCTGCGGGGCTCGATCTTGGCCTTTTGGAAATGGCCCAGAACCGGCAAGGTGAAGAGCTTTTTCCTCTTTTCGCCAAAACCCACTTGTATGGCATCGTAACCTTCCCGGCCCGAGGTTTTGATCTGCACCACCGGGCAGGGTCCGGCTTCGATAACCGTAACCGGCACGGCCCGTCCCTCCTGGTCGAAGACCCGGGTCATGCCCAGCTTTTTTCCGATAATTCCGTCAGCCATCTTCTCACTCTCAACCGTCTGCGTCTGCCTACTGTATGCCGCCTGTTGTCTTTATACTTTTATTTCCACGTCCACTCCCGCCGGCAAATCCAGCTTCATCAGAGCATCCACCGTCTGAGGCGTGGAATCGTAGATATCTATCAATCTCTTGTGAATGCGGGTCTCGAACTGCTCCCGGGATTTCTTGTCCACGTGCGGGGATCGCAGCACCGTGTAGACTCTCCTCTTGGTGGGCAGGGGCACCGGTCCGGTTATCCGCGCGCCCGTGCGGGTGACCGTTCTTACGATCTCCCGGGCCGATTTATCCAGCGATCGGTGATCGTATGCCTTAAGCCAAATTCTGATTTTCTGTCCGTTCATCCACCAATCCTTCAGATTCGATTTTGATTACGACAATCAGCCTTCGTATTTTTGTCCTAAACGGCTTTTTCGGCAATCCGGGAGAATCCTCTTGTGGGCTTTTCGCGCATCGCCTCGCTTGACCGGTTCCGGTCTTTTACTCCAGCACCTCGGTCACCACTCCCGCGCCCACCGTCCGGCCTC
>CAZWAO010000179.1:0-5666 GCA_964631815.1 uncultured Ignavibacteria bacterium
CTTGGTGGGTTCTCCAGTCGAAGACCGGATCGAACTTGGCTCCCGGGGGCGCTTCCAGCTTGGGCAACGATTCCCACCACTGGTCATACCATTCGGGAAGCACCAAGCCCAGCCGTTTATGCTTCTCCTCGGGAGAAAGATCCGATACCGAGGTTTTTCCGGCCGTCCATCCGCAGGTGTAACATCTTTCTTCATCTGCCTTGGCCTCCGGTGTACTCTGAGCGAGCGACAGGCTTGCGGTCCAAAGGAAAAGACACAAGGTAAGGACAAAAACCGAATATCTCCTCGTTCTCATTTGGACTCCTTCCAAAAGGTTTTGAGGGTTGGGGACAGTCATCCTCAGAATCTGCCGCACTTGCTGTGTGTCATGGCCGTCCGGAAACTGTTCGTATATCGACTCTCCGTGTCCGCACTTATCATGGATTCAACTCTCCGGAGCGACAGTCCCTGTACCCAGCGGGTCATAAAGATCAACCCATTACAGAACATCGGCCCCAAACGGCAGTTCCTTCAGAACTTGATGCCCACACTTCAAGCAATCTGTCGCTTTCACGCTCGGCCTTATGCGCATCCGGGCTCGGGCGGGTCGCCGTTCTTGAACAGATAATTCAAGATGTAAATCGCATCTCCCACGTTCACCACGCAGTCGCCATTGGCGTCTCCGGATGCCATGGGGTCGGGAGGATCTCCGTTCTTGAAGAGATAGTTGAGCAGGTAAATCGCATCCGACACGCTCACCTCCAGATCCCCGTTGGCGTCGCCGGCAACATAGTTGATGATGCGGAACACCGCATTGCTTTCGTCAACCGGCGTCCCATCGACCACGTCGGATATCCGTATGAGGCAACTATCCGAAGTGGTGTCCGGAACCAGCCAGGAATAAGCGCCATCGTTGGTAGTGGTCTCGGCGATGGTGGACCAGACGGCCCCGGCATCTAAGGAGTATTCGATCTTGACGCTGTCTTGGGTGGAAACCGAATACCACAGGATGTCATAGGTGTTGCCCACGAACCAGGATTCTCCGCCGTTGGGAGCCAGCACGTCAATGTAGTTCAGTATCCGGAAGTAGCTGTCGCTGGTATCGGCGGGGATTCCGTTTTCCACGTCCGAGACGATGATCAGGCAGCTGTCGGATGGGGTGTCGGGAACGGTCCAACAATACGGAACGTCGCTGGTCGTGGTCTCAACCACCGTGGACCAGGTGGCTCCGGCATCGGTGGAGTATTGGATTTTGACGTCGCCGTCGAAGGAGACCGACTCCCATTGAATGCAATAGGTGCTGTCGACCAGCCAGTCCTCGCCCCCGTTGGGATCCACCAGGGTCAACCCCGGCCCGGGAGCCATAAGCCATTCGAGAACGGAGTACATTACCTCAAAAGGCGTGTTTATCTGCTGCCCATAGTATACCGAGCCGCTGGTATTGAGACCCTCGAAGCCGAACCCGAAAACCACCACCCGATAGAAGTCGCTGGCGAACTTGGAGGCGGCGAGGTTGCCCGTGGGCTCCCACCAGACGGCGGCGTAGCGCAAGACCGTGTCGGCCTGGGCATCGGGAATCAGATTGTCCTTGGAGGTTTGGTTGGCCGGTGAATCGGGACCTCCGGGATAGACCCACAGGCTGCCGCCTATCTCGTCTCCCGGTTGGTTGGCTATCAGAAGATCGGTATTGTTGCCGTCATATCCCAGGTGCAGGTAGTCGGTCAGAAGCTCCTGGTAGCTGGGATTGGCCGATCCGGCCAGAGCCTCCACGGCATCCTGGCTGGTCAAAAACAACCGGCCGCCGCCCTGCAAGAAGCTGATCAAGCTGTCCACCTGGGCCTGGGTGAAGGGATCGGTCTGGTGATCTCCGGTATACCAGATCATATATGGGTAAAGCCTGAAGGAGAAATCCGGATCGACCTTGCCGTATGCCTCCCATACGTCGTGCAGCACTATCATGGAGTCCAGAACGGAAGAGTAGTCGCTCTGGTAGTCTCCGGCGTCATCCACCAGCAAGACCAAAGCAGCACCGGCCCAGATCTGTTCTAAGAAATCCCGGGTGTATGCGCCGCCGTTGCCTTCCAGGTGCAGCGTGAAGGTGGTGGGCCTGCCGGGGAAATTGGGCGCCACTTCAAACACGATCGGATCGCTGTAGTTATTGGCCGAGCCGCCCTCAGCCATGTCTCCCAGGTAGGAGTAATCGTCCGTGAAGATTATTCCCGCCGTATCAGCGGAGGCGGTGACGCTCACGCCGGTCATGGGAAGCCACAGGTTGCTCATGGTGAAGAATATCCTGACGGTCTCGCCGGGTTCCGGCCTGCCGTCGCCGTCCCCACCGTAGGCATCGTCTATGATGAAGTTGTCCATGACCGCGCAAGGCTGCGACCACAACACGTCCAGGTTGGCGTACATGAGCGAGTCCGAGCTGGTGATATTCCATACAGCCACCTGGGTGGAGGTGTCCGGATAGCCCCGGGAACTGGGAGTGGTGGTATCGTCAAAAGCGGTTTTGCCGTAAATCCCCGGAAAAGGATCGCCCGCGTTTCCTTCGTTCATATAACCGGGACATCCCTCCAACTCCCACTTGCCGTCCGCCTGCTCCAGCGCCGCTCTATAATGAGGTGTGGCCGGGTCTCCGGGGCACCACTGATAATCGTTGGGATGACCTCCGCTTCCGGCGGCTTGATCCACGTGCCAGATTAAGAGTCCCTCGTAGGGCAGATAGGAGTCGAAGCCGGTCTTCTGCCGGTTCTCCACCAGGAAGTACTCGTTGCCCAGATAGCCGGCCTTGCAGAGGCGATAGATCACCGGATCGGTCTCCACCTGGGGTATTTCCACATCGGTCTGATTGGTCTGGACCCAGGTGGGCGTAACGAATCCCAGAAGCTTCTTGTGATAGGCATCGAACTGAGCCGGCGTCTTGGAACCGTTGTTGTAGGACCCCGCGGCCATTACGCTCCATTTGCCGGCGCCCTCGGAATCGTAGCCATAGTCGTACAGATCCACGGCACCTAAGAAGTGCCCGAATTCATGACAGAAAACGCCGATCTCGATTAATCCTCCCCCGGGATGCACCTCGGGGTTGATGGTATACTGCAACATATGGACGCCATCATGGGTCTGAGTGGAATGCATGGACCACTCGTGCGACCAGATATCTCCGGTGCTTCCGCTCTCCTCCGCTCCGGGACCTGCGTGAACCACTATCAGCCCGTCAATCCAGCCGTCGTTATCATAGTCGAACTGCTGGAAGTCCACGTAGGGATCGATCAGGCTCAAGGCTTCCTCCACCAGATACTGGGAGTTGGTGGGATAGGAGCCGGTTCCGTAATCGCCGTCCACGTAATAGCTGTAGCTTTTCGAAACCCGCACCCATCCGTAAACGGCTCCATTTGCGTCCAGCTTGTCGTATGTGTTTTCCAGATAATAGTCCCTGAAACTCCCGGTGGAAAGGGCATAGTCCTTACTGAAAAGCAAAAACGAAAACTCGCCGGTGTCGTGTGACGCAGCGTTATCGTTGAAGTCTATGCAGAGGACCAGCGGCCTTAGGGTATCCTGCGTGGCTTTTCCCTTGAGGGCCCGCAAAACCGGAGGGTTGGGGTTGGGCGCCCACACCCCTCTGGCCGCCATCTCTTGCGCCTTTTGGGCCCACTCCTCCAGTTTCCCTTCTCTTCTCAACTTCTCCACCAGTTCCGGGGAGAGCGCCACGGACCAGACTTCGGCGGAAAACGCGAAGAATAGCGCGAGCACGAAAATAACGGCGAAAATCCTCTTGTGAAGGAAATACATACTTCCTCCTTATCACTCTTAAGGTTTTTCGAACAACCCCGTCAGATTGCCTTTCGCCCCTGAAGTCGCAGAAGGAAGTGTCCCCGCATGCGCCATCCTGCGCCGTGAGGACGAATCCTCCGTTTCTCTATAAAGATAAGTAGACACGTGGAAAAGTCAAGAAAAAACCCGACCCTCAAAGCGCACAAACCTCAGTACCTCAACCTCCTATGTGAACAGCAAGATACCCTTTGTGCGACCCTGCCGTGGCCCCTAAAAGGGGATATTTCCACGAAACAGGGCAAAACTACTCCTTTTTGTTTCCTTTACTAATTCGAATCGATCCGGAAAAATCTTTGACCCGACGTGGCGAGTTTTCCAAAAGGGCAATCCGCTGTCGCACAGAGACGAGATCATACCCTGACGGAATCAATATTTGAACGGCTTAAGCCGGTCAAGAGTTTTCCGCCGGTCGTCTTCAAGCAACAGCCGTCCCTTCTTCGACGGCAAGGCTTACTCCACGAATTGGGTTGCGATTGGCCTCTCGGACGTGTATCTTGTTTTTCCGCTGCCAAGATTGCAGATCGACAACTGCAAGCTTGGCTTAAGAATCGAGCGTCAGGTGCGCCCATGTTTCTTCGGATAGACGGCGACTACGGCGAAGGCGGAGGGCAGATTCTCAGAACCGCACTTTCCCTGTCCTGCGTTCTGAGACGACCGGTGGAGATTGTCAACATCCGGAAAGGCAGGAAGGTGCCCGGCTTGCAGCCGCAGCATCTAACGGCAACCAACGCCTGCCAGAGGATCAGTTCCGCCCAAACAGAAGGCAATGCCCTGGGGTCCACCAGCCTGAGATTCTCTCCGGGAGAAACCAAAGGCGGCGATTTTGTCTTCGATGTAGCCGAGAAAAAAGGCAGTGCCGGCTCCACCTCCCTGGTTTTGCAGACTCTCTTTTTGCCCCTCAGCCTCTGTGAATCCGCCTCATCCGTCAGAGTGCTCGGTGGTACGCACGTTGCCTGGAGCCCGCCTTTTCATTACCTACAGCAGGTATTCGCTTCGGTGATCGAAAAGATGGGGGCGAAGATGAACCTCCGGATTCACAAATGGGGCTGGTATCCCAAGGGTGGGGGAGAGGTCACTTGTTCCACCCAGCCTGCCGCCCGGTTCTCCGGTCTGCAATTGATCGATAGGGGCAAACTGATTCGTCTCTCCGGAATATCGGCCGTCTCCAATCTTCCGGACTCGATCGCCGAGAGGCAAAGAAACCAAGCCATGAACGTCCTGAAGCCCAAAGGATTCTCGCCGCAGATCGAGCTGGTTCAGGCGCCGTCCATGGGCCAAGGCACCTTCTTGTTTCTGAGAGCGGAGTTTGAAAACACGGTAGCCGGTTTTGGCGCGTTAGGGGAGAGGGGGAAGAGGGCGGAGAAGGTGGCTGACGAGGCGTGCGACGATCTCCTCCGCTTTATGCATAGCGACGCGGCTGTGGATCCGCATCTGGCCGACCAGTTGATTCCTTACCTGGCTTTGGCAAAAGAGCCTTCGACTTTCACTGTGTCCAGCATAACCAAGCATCTTCTGACCAACATTTGGGTGGTGAAGCAATTCCTGCAGACTCGGGTTTCAGTTGAGGGCGCAGAGGGTAGATGGGGGAAGGTGACAGTCGAACCCTCTTGACATGCAGTCTGTAGCCGCAGGCTTCAGCCTACGACGGCGCGGGGGAAGAGCGCACCGGCAAGCCGGTGCACTCCCACTTCATCTTCACAATTCGTTTTGCATCAGTTGAGCGAGCAGAGGGTAGATCGGGGAAGGTGACGGTCGAACCCTCTTGACGTACAGTCTGTAGCCGCAGGCTTCAGCCTGCGATGGTGTGGAGGAAGAGCGCACCGGCAAGCCGGTGCACTCCCACTTCTTCTTCACTA
>CAZWAO010000180.1:0-5610 GCA_964631815.1 uncultured Ignavibacteria bacterium
AACCTCGGAAGACGGTGAGGTATTCGAGGGTCGCGATCGCGCGACGGGCGAGCTCAAGTGGACCGGCACCCGTGTGGACTTGATTTTCGGTTCGAACTCCCAGCTCCGGGCCTTGGCGGAAGTTTACGCATGTGAGGACTCCCAAGAGAAGTTCGTGCGCGACTTTGTCGCCGCGTGGAACAAAGTCATGAACCTTGATCGTTTCGACCTGTCATGATCAGCCAAGGGGCTGGGTTTGGATGTGAGCGAAGTTAGGCGCTTGGCGGAAATGTCGCAAGAGGAGAGAGTCAAAGCCACCGCGAAGTAACGTTTGAAACGGCGGGTCGGGAGCCGTGCGCTCCTGACCTGCCATGTTATCACTTTAGCCCAATGCCCTTGCCTGAACGGGCTGCACACAGATCGCACCGGTAGCCGCAGCGGCCCAGCATCTTCTCCATCGAGGATATCCTCAATCACGTTTTCGTCATTCAAATCACAGCGGTAACTTGCCGAAATCGTCACTTTTGAATTCCAGCGTAACCGGATCGATGCGGGTTGCCTGTGGATGCGCCGCCAGCATGTCCTGCGCTCCCTTGGCTGTCTGAAACTGCCATCTCAAGGTGTAGGGAGGATCAAAGCGCAAAGGCTCGATCTTCCCGATCTTTCCCATCGCCCGCTTGGCGCCCTCCCGAATGATCTGACGGGCCTTCTGGGGGCTGAACGAAACGGCAGGTGCCTGACTCATTCCAGTCACCTGAGAAAACAGCGCCTCCTTGACCACAGCCAGCTCGACATCCGGTAGCAGCGCCCGGGCTTCCTCCGTGGCAGCCCGATCCCCGCTGAGAAAGACAAAAGGCACGCCGCGATGACCGGCCAGAAGGGCACTGGCTCCGATCTCGCCGATCCTTTTGCCATTTAGCTCCCATCCGCCGTGAGCCATAAGAGCTCCGGGGGTCCCACTCATAGCATGAAGCCCGACTTGAAACAACGCATCGAAAGAGGAGTCCAATCCGACCGGTCCCTTATCACCTGCCCCCATCACCAGGTTGCACTCGGGGTGCAGAAGCTCCGGGTCTATACAGCCCGGAAAAAGACAGTGGCCGTCCCAGGCTACGATCCCCTTGGCTCCACCTTCCAGAGCGCCCTCTGCTGCTGCGTTGAGCTCAAGCGTGGCAAGCCTTCTGGCCTGCTGGTAGTACCTCCCGTCCTCCCAGCACTGCAAGCGGTGGTCGATCACTCCGGCCACCCCTTCTATGTCACACACAATGTAGATCTTCATCTGAATCCTCCTGATAGTGACTGCGAGCCGATTTAGTTTACGTCCCGATGGGCCTCAAGTTTCGGGAACCCCAAGCAGCCCGGACACAGAACGGCTCCGGGGATGGTTGACTTCGGGTGGGATTTGTGATATACTTGAGTTCGGCCGACTATAGAGCCGAGGCAACTTTGCGCGAAAACTGACCGCGCTTTTGCGAGGGGCCACGTGCAACCGGCACATGTATTCCAGCGTATGAAACAAAGAATCTGGACTTTAGTGATGGTTGGTTCGATCGGTCGCGGCGAATGGTATTGCTCCAACGGTTATGTGGGATCATCGGACCTACATGAACATACAATCACCCAAAGAAACGGAAGGACATATGCATAGCAAAAAGGCAGTCTTTTGCTTGGCTTTATTTGTGGCTATCAGTCTTGTGGCCACATCTTGTTTTTGTCAGACGAACCTCAAGCCGCCGGTGGCCAAAATCGAGCCCAAGGTGGACACGCTGTTTGACCAGGTGATGGTGGACAACTATTACTGGCTGCGGGAGCGCGGTACTTCTCAGGTAATGGAATACCTGGAAGCGGAAAATGCCTATACCGATGCAATGATGAAACACACCGTGGACTTGCAGGAGAAGCTGTACCAGGAGATGCTCTCCCATATCAAGGAGACGGATATGTCGGTGCCGGTCCAGTGGAACGGTTACTACTACTACACGCGCACCGAGGAGGGCAAGCAATATCCGATTTACTGTCGCAAGAAGGGAAGCTTAGAAGCCAAAGAGGAGATTCTGCTGGACTTAAACCGACTGGCCGAGGGGAAGCAGTATTTCCACCTGGGATCCCACAAACCCAGCCCGGATCATAATCTATTGGCCTACTCCTTCGATACCACCGGAAGCGAACGATACACCCTGCGGGTAAAAGACCTCCGGACAGGCGAGCTTTATCCGGATGTAATCGACAGCACCAGCTCCTCGTTCGAATGGGCCAACGACAACCGGACCATCTTCTACGTCATTCCGGACGAGGCCTGGCGGCCTTACAAGCTCTATCGTCACGTCCTGGGAGAGGAGACCCAAAACGACGTTCTGATATTCCACGAAAAGGACGAGGCCTTCGGCTTGGACGTGGGAAAGTCCAAAAGCAACCAGTACCTGTTCATCGACTTGGAGAGCGAGACGACGTCGGAAGTACATTTCCTGGATGCCGATCAACCCGCGGGAGAGTTCAAGATCATCCAGCCGCGGCAGAAGGACGTGGAATACTCGGTGGCCCATCACGGTAACGACTTTTACATCGTCACCAATGAGAATGCCGAGAATTTCAAGGTGATGAAGACGCCGGTTTCGGCCCCCTCCAAGGAGAACTGGAAAGTGGCGATTCCTTACAACGATTCCATAAAAGTGGATGCCATCGAGGTATTCCGCGACTTTCTGGTGCTCTATGAACGGGAGTATGGTTTCACCCAGATTCGCATTAAAGATTTTTCCACCGGCGAGATTCACCGAATCGAATTCCCCGAGCCGGTGTACACCTGCTGGGGAGGCCCGAACCCGGAGTACGACAGCCAATGGCTGCGTTTTGACTATACGTCTTTGGTTACTCCCAACTCGGTTTACGATTACAATATGAAAACCAGGCAGCGGGAGTTGAAGAAGCAGAAGGAGGTTCCGGGCTATGATCCCAGCCTGTACCAGTCGGAGCGGATATATGCCACTGCCAAAGACGGCACGCGCGTCCCGGTTTCACTGGTATACAAAAAAGGGATGGTCAAAGACGGCCAAAACCCTCTCTATCTTTATGGCTATGGCGCATACGGCATCAGCATGGATCCCCAATTCTCCCCGTACCGCTTGAGCATCCTGGATCGGGGTTTCATCTATGCCATCGCCCATGTTCGGGGCGGGGGAGAGATGGGCCGGTACTGGTACGACCAGGGAAAGCTGCTGCATAAGAAGAACACCTTCACCGATTTCATCGCGGTGGCCGAGCATCTGGTGGCCGACCAATACACCTCGCAGGACAAGCTGGTAATAGACGGAGCCAGCGCGGGTGGTCTGTTGATCGGTGCGGTGGTGAACATGCGGCCGGATTTGTTCAAGGCGGTGATCGCCGACGTGCCCTTCGTGGACCTGATCAACACCATGCTGGACGAAAGCATCCCACTGACGGTGATCGAGTATGACGAGTGGGGGAATCCCCATCAAAAGAAATACTTCGAATACATGTACTCCTATTCGCCGTACGACAACGTGCGGCCGCAAGAGTATCCCACTATGCTGATACTCGCAGGCCTGAACGACACCCGGGTGCAATACTGGGAGCCGGCCAAGTGGACCGCCAAGCTGCGGGCCAACAAGACCGGCAGCCACCGGCTTCTGCTCAAGACCAATATGGGATCGGGGCATGGAGGCGTATCCGGCCGGTACGAGCGGCTTAGGGAAATAGCCTTCGATTATGCCTTTGTTCTGGACGTTTTGGGCATCAAGGAATAGATGAGTCATCCGGGCGCGCAGAGTTTTTCGTTGTTGCCCGCCAGCTTTTAGACCGAGACCGATCATTTGCCTTTTTCCAGTCTGATACATAAAGCCTCAGATGTGACTGCCGACTATTGGTCGCACCTGAGGCTTTTCTCCAGAAATGCCCGGCTGTTTCTGATTGGTATATTTTTCGTGGGCCTGAACTATGCCGGGTACATGCTGCTTCTGAACCTGTACTTCAAGGAGATCGGCTTCACCGAGGACCTGATCGGTGAAGTCCTCTCCTTCACCGCCTGGGGCATGGCTCTGATTTCAGTTCCGGCGGCGCTGATCATCCCCCGGGTTTCCATCAAGAAAATCCTGATCGCCTCCGTGGTGCTGGCGGGTTTTTTCTACCTTCTGCAGGCCACGCTGGTTGTGCGGACTCAGCTTCTGGCCGCCAGCCTGATTCTGGGAATGACCAGCACCCTGGCCCGGGTGGCGGCAGCGCCGTTTCTGATGAGATACAGCACTCCCAAGGAGAGGACTTATCTTTTCAGCCTGCACTTCGGCATCTATTTACTGGCCGCTGCGGTGGGCAGCGTGGGTATGGGCTATCTGCCGGATCTGTTCTCGTCCCTTTCGGTTTCGCGGGCGGTGGCGTTTAGGTATTCGCTTTACACATCCGTCGCCCTGGGAGTGCTGTCTTTGGTGCCCTTTCTCATGATAAAAACGGACGTGAAAGCCAGGGAAAAATCCTCGGAGCGCTATGGCCCGTCCGGGAAAAGAGGATGGGACAAGAAGCTTCTGACCGAGAGGGGGCTTCTGCTGTTTAAGCTCTGTCTCCCCTTCTTCATCGTGGGCATGGGCGCGGGATTGGTGATTCCGTTTTTGAATCTCTATTTCAGGGAGCGGTTCAAAGCCGATGCCGGCGCCATCGGGGTCTATTTCGCGCTTCTGGAGTTTTTCATGCTGGCGGGAATTCTGGTGGGACCGGTGCTGTCCAAGAAGCTGGGCATGATCAAGACCATCGTGTTCACCCAGTTAGCATCCATTCCCTTCATGCTGGTGCTGGCATTCTCCTATTACCTGCCCCTGGCGGTGGGAGCTTTTCTTCTTAGGGGGGCGCTGATGAACATGGGTCAACCTCTGGGCACCAACTTCGCCATGGAGAAGGTCAAGGAAAAAGAGCACGCCTTGACTAATGCCCTGTTGATGCTCTCCTGGACCAGCTCCTGGGCGGTCACCGCCAACCTGGGAGGAAGGCTGATCAAGGTCTACTCCTTTACCCCGCCGCTTCTGATCACGGTGGGCTTCTACGTTCTCTCCAGCGTTTTATACTATCTGTTCTTCTCCTCGGAGGAGGACATCAAGATGGGTAAGGCCATTCTGCCCCTGAGGGAAACTTAAGGCAGATCGGATGTCGGGCGATCGTGGCTGCGATCTCGGACTTAACCGAGGGCTGCGTTATCTGATTGACTTATCCCCAACCGCAGGTTAAATTTCAGCAAGGGATGGAATTCACAAAGGAGGTGGGTTATGGCAGAGGAGCCGGAAAAGGACCAGACTCAGGAGCCGAAGGAGGAAAAAGAAGAGCTGGAACGGCCCGGAAAGGTCAAGCACGAACGGCTCAAGGAGGAAAGGGTACAAGAGACCCGGCACAAAGAGAAGTTCAAGGATTTCCGAAGGAACATGACCAAGAAGGCCAAACACCTCTTCGATCGGAAGAGGAAGGACAAGTTCCTGGGCGGGACCAAGGGAAGACGGGGCGGATGATACTGATAATTCAAAAAGCAAAAAGTAAAATGAAAAATTCCCGGCCCAGCTCCACCGAAGGCTGGAAAGGATGGAGATCTTAGTTCAAAAATCAAAAATCAAGAAGCAAAGTGCAAGCAGACGCTTGCCC
>CAZWAO010000181.1:0-5574 GCA_964631815.1 uncultured Ignavibacteria bacterium
CGAAACCCCAGGCGCCGTTGGCGATCACCCGGATGCCGAATCCCTGATCGTCATTGCGGGACAGGGCCTCCACATTATCGTTTTTCACCCTGACGTCCTCGGTGCTCGATCTCAGGTGACGGACGTCTGCATAATCCACCTTGTTTTTAAGGAAATCGATAATCTCTTTTATGGTGTTTTTCAAGATTCCCTCCTTTCAAACCGGTCTCTTTGAGTATCCCCTCTCAGACCTCGAACCTGCCAAATTACTTCCGCCTGGCCCGATTGTCAAGCACAATCAATTGCCGCCGGTTCGTGACCGGAGCCTGCTTAGGGGTCGACGGTACCGCATCCGGGGTGCATTCGTACCCGTAGGTCATCACGGTCAGCTACCGGAAATCCTACAACGGAATAAAAAAGCCCCCTTCCGGATGCGTTCGAAAGGGGGCTTGAGTTTTGAGTTTCAAGAGCGTTTAGCTCCGAAACAGGTAATTGAGCAACGCCACCGCATCAGCCACATTCACCTCGCCGTCCTGGTTGTAATCCCCCAATCCCAGCGGGGCAGGAGGCTTGCCGCCTTTGAACAGGTAGTTGAGCAGGTATACCACGTCGGCCACATCCACCATAGCGTCGCTGTTGGCATCGCCCAATATCACGTCGGTGAATATGGTGCCGGAGATGGTAGTCGGCTGCACCAAGACAGTTCCGCCGGTGTCGGTATATGCGTTATAGCGACCCCAATCTCCCTGGGGCTCGAAGGTTACGGGAAGGAATTCTCCGGGAGTCGCGCTTTGATTCACCCTGAATTGGATCTTCACCAGTACGCCCTGCCCCTCGTCCATGGAGATATATGAACCGTCGTTAAGAGGGTAGTGGGTGTAACCTAAGAAAAAGACCTCTCCCTGGTCCGCCACCGCATGCGCAAGTTCCCACCCCTCAGTTCGGGTTCCCTCGACCTCCACTCCTTCCACGGACAGGTTGCTCTGGTCGAAAACCAGTCTGAAGGTGGTGCCCCAAACGCCGGCTGAGTTGGACAGCCATATCGGAACCGACACCAAATCGCCCGGCTGAGCAGAAGACGAAACCACCTGGAATTCGTCTGCATAAGGGACATCTTTTGGTCCCTTGGCCGGAATCTCGGGCGAGTCATTGAGAATTACCCGAGCCAGGTACAACAGATCGGCAATGGTCCAGTACAACCCGTCGGCGTTTACGTCCGACGCGCAGGTTTGAAGCTCGGGATCAAGAAGCAAAATGCCCGGGCCCTGAAGAAGAACGCTGTGAAAGAGCAGGGCATCGGCTACTTCATAGGGAACGGAGTTTAGGTTGATGTCACCGCGCTTGCATTCCAACGATCCCCCTACCTGAACGCCTCCGTTTCTCACGTCCGAGATGCCGAGTCTGGTAAGCTGGCCGTCCGTTGTGGCAAACGCATTTGCCTGAATCTGGGAGCTGGTGTCGTCGCCAAAGGAGACTGAAATGAACGTCGGAGTGTCCACCTCCGACACCTGGAAGACGAGCTTGACCAGTTGCTGGGGAGCGTCATCGGAGGTCAGGGAATCGGACGCAGAACTCGGCATGAAATCGGGGCAGGCGTTTATCCTGACGGAGCCATTCTCCAGTTGGGTGTAAACGCCCTCCCAACTCTCCAGGGAAGTCCGGGAGAAGTCCACCGCCACCAAGCTCAAGCTATCCGGGTCGAAATTCACCTTGAAGCTGATGCCATGAACCGACTCGCTCCCCGAGCCTCTGTACCACACCGGTACAACCACGGTATCGTTCGGCAGGGAGTGAACCGTGGTCATCCAGGTATCGACATGGTTTTCAGACAAAGCCGTAGGCTGGGAAACTTCGATCCCCTCGTGCAGGATGACCCTGGCCAGATGTATGTAATCGGCCATGCTCCAAAAATAGCCATCCCAATTCACATCCGAATTGGCGGTTTGCTCCTCCGGGTTTACCAGCACGCTGTCGCCGTATATCAGATAATTTGCGAACAAAAGCAGGTCCGCCACCTCGTAAGGAACTAAGTTCAAATCGATGTCTCCCCGGTTGGGCGTCGCGGGATGGAGAGCGTAAACCCCTCCATCGACAAACTCCAAGGAGGGAAGCACGGCCAGGAAATCCAGACTCTCTGGAGGACAATCAACGCTGTTGAACTCAAGGGAGTCTTGGCTCACATAGAGGGTATCATAAAACAGGTTCTGAAAAGTATTCTCCAGACAGTCGGTGGCTTCCCACTCGAATGTGAGTGGCAGAAAAGTCCCATTCGGGAGGCCTGAGTTTTCGATGACAAACTGCAATACCACCAGCTCGACGTATCTTGCGTTCGGGCCGAGCGGGTTTCCCCGGTGCCCATTGGGGAGATCGTATGCTCCGAAGAGTTGGACCCGGTGAAGGGTGTCTCCAAAAGGGAGAAGACGATAGGTGAAAAACTCCCAGTCGTATTCGCCGTCCGTCGTGTCCAGGAGTGCTTCTCCCCTCTCTGCACCGACAAAAGTCAGGTGCTGGTGGCAGAAATCAACCTCCAGATCGAACCTCCCCAACTGCACGTCGTTGCGAATCAAGATGGGAATCTGGGCAACCTCTCCGATCAGCTGGCTGGTGGTGTCGATCTTGACGGAGACCGGAACAGTCTTGTCCGTCAAGAGCGGACTCGGCTCTGTTCCCCCTTTGGCGGAGCCGAGGAGGAACAGCGCAATGGAAAAACAGACAACCAAAAGCGCCTGCCCTAAAACCAACCTGGGTTTTGGGGAATACATAACGACCCTCCACGAGTTGGGGTTACAGGTTTCTGTTTGGAAAAACCTTTAGCGAAGGGTCATAGAAATCAACAGCCCACTTCTTGCTGTACCCTTAATTTACCAACTACACCCCCTACTGTCAAGTGTTTTTTTGCCTACCCCGCCGTCCCTCAACAGGCCAATCGCCCAACCTGTTGTTGGATATCGCGTCACGATTTTACTTTACAATTCAATCCGCCTCTGTTACATTTCGTACATTGACATTACCAGGGATATCCGAAACCTCTCACAGGCTCAAGACCGCAGGCCATGACCGACAGAGAGTTGATAGGGAAGGCCAAAAAGGCAAGGCTCAAAGCTTACGCGCCTTATTCTGATTTCAAGGTTGGCGCGGCCCTTTTGACCAAACAGGGGAAGGTGTATACCGGGGCCAACGTGGAAAATGCCTCCGATGGCCTGACGGTTTGCGCGGAGAGGGCGGCGGTCCTGAAGGCCGTGAATCAAGGCGACAAAGACTTCGTGAAGATAGCAGTGGTGGCGGACAAGAACCCGCCCATCACCCCCTGCGGCGCCTGCCGGCAGGTGCTCTCGGAGTTCGCCGGAGACCTGAAGATCATCTGTGCGAACCTGCGGGGAGACGTGAAGAACTACACGTTGAAGGAGCTTTTGCCGGAGGCGTTTCGAAGACGGTCAACGGTATGAACCAGATGGTTCATACCACCGGATTAAACGGATGAAAGCATTCAGGTGAAGTCCAAGGTGAGAAACCCGATGCCTCTGCGAAACGTATGACTTGAGCAGGAGATACGGATGGACATCGCTCGGATGATAGATCAATCTCTGCTTCAACCCAACGTGGTCCGGCAGCAGGTGGAACAGCTCTGCCTGCAAGGCAGAGAGTACGACTTCATCTGCGTGGTGGTCAATCCGGTGTGGGTCAGGTTTTGCAAGGATCTTCTGGGAGGCACCAAGGTCAGGGTGTGTACGGTTTCCGGCTTTCCCCTGGGGGCCGGTAAACCCGAGGTGAAGGCCAAGGAAGCCGAGGTGGCCGTGCGGGACGGGGCGGATGAGATCGACATGGTGATGAATGTGGGGGCCTTCAAAACCGGCGATCTGATGCTGGTGGAGAAGGAGATAGAGGACGTGCGGTCGGCCGTCGGAGCCGACGTTACGCTGAAGGTGATAATAGAGGCGGGACTTCTGACCGACGAGGAGAAGATCAAAGCCGCCGAAACGGTCAAATCCTGCGGCGCGGATTTCGTCAAGACCAACACCGGCTTCGGATACGGCGGCGCGACCGTCGAGGACGTTAGGCTCTTACGAAAAGCAGTAGGGGAGGATATGGGGGTTAAAGCTTCCGGAGGAATACGAGATTATGCAACCGCCTTGAGTTTGATCAAGGCGGGCGCCAATCGGATTGGCACTTCCTCCGGAGTGAAGATCGTCGAAGAAAGCCGATTGGTGGAATAGATCGTTGCCTTCCTGTTGTTCGTTATAGACAGTTCGTTCGCGGTGCTCTATCGGTAAGGAACAAAGTGTTCGTTACCAACAATGAAGAACCCCCTAAATCCCCCTTTTCAGGGGGACTTGCTTTTCTTACCCCCCTGATAAGGGGGGTCAGGGGGGTTCTATAATCTGCATCAAATCCTAACTCCATAAGAAAGTCTGGCTCTAGAACCCCCAAAATCCTCTTCCCGACGGAACTTCGATGTCAGAGGGACTTGCTTTTCTTACCCCCCTGATAAGGGGGGCCAGGGGGGTTATATGATCCGCATCAAATCCTGATAAACACGCTCAATGTTGTTGCACACATCACTATTCGCATATCGCAGAACTCTTAATCCGAGCTGACTCAACACCTCTGTTCTGGTCCTGTCGTATTCTTTGTTTTCAGCATGGGAATCGCCATCGATCTCGATGACCAGTTGCAGTTTTGAACAATAGAAATCAACAATGTAGCCGCCGAGAGGCTTTTGCCGGGTGAACTTGTAGCCCTTGAGTTGTTTTCGACATAAAACCTCATACCAGATTTTCTTTTCTGCCGGACTGGGATTATTTCTATTCTTCCGAGCCAACTCGGTAAGTTTTCTTTTGTATGGAAGATATTTGAATTTGTCGAGGGGTTTGTTTTTCATGTGCTCTATCTAAAACCCCCTAAATCCCCCTTATCAGGGGGACTTCCTCCCTCTACCGCCCTGACAAGGGGGGTCAGGAGGGTTCTATGATCCGCATCAAATCCCGGTACACACCTTCAGTGCTATTACAGTCCTTCGGAGTTTGGGGACTCGGAGCTTCAAAGGGTCTTCAGATAAGCCACCAGGTCCTTGATCTCCTGACTTGACAAGGATTTGCCCACCGCCGGCATGTTCTGGTAGGGAGTCAAAAGCTGCCTTTCGATATTCTCAGGCGTAGCCGGCCTTCCGCTGACCGGCAGGGTTTCCCTTTTGAGCACGCCTTCCAGGCCCGGCCCCAGTTTGGCGGTGGTCTTGTCCGCATAGTGGCAGAAGCTGCACTTGCCGTCGAACAGCATGGCTCCTCTTTGGGCATCGGTCGGGCCGCTCATCTGTCCGGCGGGCTTGCCGGTGGGCTTGGGTTCCTCCGTCACCAGGAAGAAGTATCCGGCGGATATGAGGAAAACCACCAAGGTTAGGGAGAACACGGTCATTCCCATACCCGGCACGTACCGGAGAAACTGCCTGTAGAATTGGGCTATGGAGAGCTTGAGAGCCAAAACCGCGAAAAGAAAAAGGGCCAGCACTCCGTGAAAAACGGCTCGGGTGGACATACCGTCTCCTGCCATCTTCACGTAATGCAGGCAGAAGTAGCTTATCACCAGGAATATTATGGCAAA
>CAZWAO010000182.1:0-5558 GCA_964631815.1 uncultured Ignavibacteria bacterium
TAATGCAAAAGGACATAATCATCAACGCAACTGAGTACGAAACCCGCCTGGCCATCCTGGAGGATTCCAAGCTGGTGGAGCTTTTGGTGGAGCGCCCGGAGGCCGAGAGGATGGTGGGGGACATTTACAAAGGGGTGGTCAAAAGCGTGCTTCCGGGAATGCAGGCGGCGTTTTTGGATTTGGGTTTGGATAAGAGTGCCTTTCTTCATTTTTCGGATATAGGGGATTCGAAAAGCCAGCTGGATCTTCTCTACGAGGCGGAGTTCGCGGACGACGAGGAGAACGGCAAGAAGCCCAAAAAGCCCAAGAAACAGCCGCATAGTATTCAGGAGATACTTAAGGAAGGGCAGGAGATATTGGTGCAGGTGACCAAGGAGCCCATCGGGACCAAAGGATCGCGGGTCACCACGGAGCTTTCCCTGCCCGGCAGATACGTGGTCTTGGTGCCGGGCGAGGATCACGTGGGGGTGAGTCGCAAGATCTACGACTGGGGCGAGAAAAAAAGGCTGAAAAGGATAGCCTACGAGACCAAGCCGGATGGGTTCGGCTGCATCATCCGAACCGTGGCCATGGGCAAGGACAAGAAGGAGCTGCGGGCGGACATGAAGCACCTGGGCCGGCTGTGGAAGGACATATTGAAGCTGGCGGAGAAGAAGAAGGCTCCTTTTTTGCTTCACAAAGACATCAGCATGATTCACAGCGTGATGCGCGACGTTCTGACCCCGGACGCAAACAGCGTGATGGTCGACTCCAAGAAGGAGTATAAAAGAATCCTGTCTTATCTGAAGAGCGTGGCCCGGGGATTGCGCTCCAAGGTCAGGCTGTACGACGGGGAGGTGCCCATTTTCGATGCCTTCGGCATAGAGCCGGAGATTGAGAAGATGCTGGATCGAAAGGTGTGGATCAAAAAGGGAGCTTACTTTCTCATCGACCAGACCGAGGCCATGGTGACCATCGACGTCAACACCGGAAGATTCGTGGGCCGCACCAGCCAGGAGGCGACCGTGCTTAAGACCAACATGGAAGCCGCCAGCGAGATCGCCCGGCAGATCAGGCTGCGGGACATCGGCGGGTTGATCATAGTGGATTTCATCGACATGGAACACGCCGAAAATCGAAAAAGGGTATTCGAGGAATTCAAGGCCGGCTTCAGACACGACCGCTCCAAGAACAGCATCCTGCCCATATCCGACTTCGGACTGGTGGAGATGACCAGGGAGAGAATCCGGCCCTCCATCCTGCATACCTTAAGCGAAATCTGCCCCTGCTGCGGAGGCATCGGCAGGCTGCTTTCCAAGCACACGGTGGCGGCCAAGATCGAAAGGTGGTTTAGGCGGGCCAAGGTGGCTTTGGGAAGCAGGGATTACCGTTTGACCGTCCATCCCGAGGTGGCCCAGGTGCTGGAGGACGACAAGCCCAGCCGTCTTCGAAAGCTGGCCAAGGGGCTTAAGCTGGATATCGATCTGGTGAAAAACGACGATTTGCCCACGGACGAATTTCGGGTCTTCGACCTGGGGCAGCAGCTTGACGTTACTGACATGTTCAGGTCAAAAAAAACCGTTTCCTCTTGACCGTCTGGGTTGTATAACTTAGTATGTTACTTGCATACAAAGAAACGACTGCCGTGATACGTGTTTGAGAGGAAGGATCAACTTGGCCACATAGCTAAAAAGGAGACATCTTATGTATGCCGTTGTGGAGACCGGAGGATTTCAGTTCAGCGTAAAGGAGGGGGACAAAATCAGAGCGCCCAAGCTGAAGGTCCAGCCCAAGGAAAAGGTGGTGCTGGACAAGGTGCTTTTCATCGGCGGAGAGGAACCGCGGGCCGGGACGCCTTACGTCACCGGCGCCCGGGTGGAGGGAGAAGCCACAGGTGCGGGAAGGTTTCCCAAAGTCGTGGTTTTCAAAAAGAGGAAGAGAGTTAAATATCGGAGAACCAAAGGACACCGGCAGGATTTCACCGAGATCAGAATCGACAAGATCATTCCACCTCAATAGGCCACCGACGGGCCCAACCAAGTCCGGGACTTGGGGGGCGTGTCAAACAACGAGGGTTCAAGGAGAATGTATAAAAAGACGATTCTGGCGTTTGTCCTCTTCGGCCTGATCCGGTACGGCATTTCATCAGGGGCCGTCATAAATAAGATCCAGGTCGAGGGAAACCGCAGCGTAAACCAGTCCCTGGTGGCCAATATGTCCGGCCTGGCTGTGGGGGCGGAGCTGAGACCCAGCGTGATTCAGGAGGCCATCCGCAGGATTTACGCCATGAATCTCTTCTCCGACGTGCAGATCCTGGGGGAGGAGACGGCTGAAGGGGTGGACGTTATCATAGCGGTCAAGGAATTCCCCCGGGTGAAAGAGGTGCAGATCTCGGGCAACAAGAAGATAAAGAAAGAGGACCTAAAGCAGAAGATAAACATCTCGGCCGGAAAGGTGACCACGCCGGTGGACGTGAAAGCCGCCGTGGATGCGGTGAAGGCATTGTATGACGAAAAGGGCTACCTTTCGGCCCAGGTGGAATCGGAGTTGATCGGCACGGAAATCCCCGGAGAGGTGATCCTCAAGCTGGACATCGACGAGGGGCAGAAGGTGAGGATCAAGAAAATCTATATTGAGGGAACCCAGGCTTTCAAGCCCTCCAAGATCGCCAAGCAGATGAAAAACAAGGAAGACCGCTGGTGGCGGGGCGGCGAATTCAAGCCGGAGCAATACGACGAGGACAAGGAGAAGATCATCGAGTTTTATCACAAGGAGGGCTACCTGGATGCCCAGATAGTCTCCGATTCCATCTGGTACGGTCCCCAGGAAAAGAACCTGTTCATTCGCATTACCTTAAGCGAGGGCGAGGAGTATCAGTTCGGCCAAGTGAGCTGGGAGGGCAACCAGCTCTTTCCCTCGGAGAAATTGAACCGGGCGGTGAAGTTCAAAGAGGGGGAGGTCTATTCCCAGAAGAAGTATGACGAGACTCTGGGGGAGGTATATTCCCTCTATCAGGAGGAGGGCTATCTGTACGTGCAGGTGGAAGACAAACCCACCACCCGGGGAAACGTGGTGAACGTCTCCTACAGTATCTCCGAAGGGGTGCCGGCCAACGTAAATTACATAAACATCGTGGGAAACACCAAGACCAAGGACAAGGTGATCCGTCGGGAGCTTTCCATATTCCCCGGCCAGAGGTTCAGACGGTCCCTCTTGATGCGCAGCCTGCGCGACGTTATGTATCTGGATTACTTTGCCAACGTGGAGCCGGATTACGAGGTTTTAGACAACGGGGACATCGATCTGGCCATCCAGGTGGAGGAGAAGCCCACCGGGCAATTCACTTTCGGGGCGGGTTACAGCGCCGTGGACAAGCTGGTGGGTAACATAGGCCTGGGCATCCCCAATCTCTTCGGCAACGGCCAGCAGCTCAAGCTGAACTGGGATTTCGGCAAAACCACCCATACCATCGAGCTTTCCTTTACCGAGCCCTGGTTCAGGGACACGCCCACCTCGGTGGGATTCGACGTGTATCAGGTGAGCCGCGACTGGTACGACGATTACACCGAGGAGAACGCCGGATTCGGGCTGAGGCTGGGCCGCCGGCTTAGCTGGCCCGACAATTACTTCCGGATATACTGGCGCTACCGGTGGGAGCAAATCAAATACTACGACTTCTCCTCTGCCGGGCTGGCGGACAGCACATCGTACATATATCTTCTATCGCAGGTGAAATGGCCCCGGAAGAGCGGCACCACCTCGCTGACCATCGTGCGTGACTCCCGCGATCTTCCCCAGTTCGCCACCAGGGGATCGGTGCTCTCCTGGAGCACGGACGTGGGCCAGGAGTTTTTGGGCGGCGATTTTTCCTACTTCAAACACACCTTCACCGCCAGCTATTACTGGAACTTCTGGGGGAAGCTGGTCCTGGGGGGCAACGTGAAAGGCGGGGTGCTGGACGGCAGGGACAGGGACAAAGCCGAGCTCTACGGGGAGCGCTTCGCGCCCGGCGGGACCAACTCGGACGGAATAATCCGGGGATACTCCGACGGATATCTCCCTTCGGATAATCCGGATAAGACGCGCAGCCGGGGCAGAAGCATGCTGGTATACAACCTGGAGCTGCAGTTTCCTTTGGTGGAGCAGCAGATGTACGTTTTGGCCTTCGCCGATGCGGGCAATACCTGGTTGAGCGGCAGAGACGTCAAACCTTTTGCCCTGGAACACAAATCCGAAAACGATCTTTTCCGCTCTCTGGGGGCAGGGGTGAGATTGGCCATCCCCGGAATGGGACTGGTGGGATTCGATTTCGGCTATGGTTTCGATTATCCGGACAAGGGACAGTGGAAGCCCCATTTCCAGTTCGGCACCACTTTCTAAAGTCTATCTCCGTCCTGGGATCAGAAGTTTGAAGTAACGAGGTGGATTCTCCACCCCTCTTCAGGAGGATAAACGTGAAAGTAAAAACAATCCCCCTTCCCATCGGGTTTATGCTTCTGGCGGCAGGACTTCTTCTCTCCTGGCCGGGCAGGGCCGCCTCCCAGGAGGGCAAGATCGGCTACGTGGATTCGATGAGACTTCGGGCGGAATTCAAAGAGTTCCAGGATGCCCAGGCGGAATTCGACGAGGACGTCAAAACCTGGCAGGACGAGCTGACCGTGATGGAGCTGGAGATCGACAGCTTAAAGCAGGATATGGAAAACACCAAGCTGTTGTTGAGCGAAGGCAAGAAAAAGGAAAAACAGGATCAACTAAAAGCGGTGGAGCTGGAATACCAGAACTTAACCAACGACATATTCGGTCCCGGAGGGCGGGCGGAGAGAAGAAATGCCGAGCTCACCCGGCCCATTCTGGACAAGATCAACCAGGTGTTGGAGAAGATCGCCGCCGAGGAGAATTACGTCATGATCCTCGATTCCGTGAACGCCAACATCGCCTATGCCAAGAAGAATCTGGATTTAACCGACATAGTCCTGGAGGAATTGAGGAAATTGGAGTAGCATCTTGAACCCAGCCCATTCCCATCGGCCTGGCAGGCGTGATCCGGTGAACATCGAAAGAAATTTAGGGGAGATTGCCCGCTATCTGGATGCCGAATTGGAGGGGGACCCTTCCGTCAAGATAACCGGCGTGGCGGGCATCCAGGAAGCCCGGGCCGGTGATCTCACTTTTCTGGCCAACCCCAAATACGCCTCATTTCTGGCCAGCACCTCCGCCTCGGCGGTTATCGTGGGGCCGTCTGTCGGTCCGGGTCAAGGTTCCCTGCCTCGGATAAAACATCCCAACCCCTATCTGGCCTTCGCCCGAGTATTGGAGTTGTTTGCCGGCGCAAGAGATTTTCCGTCGGGCATTCATCCCACTGCAGTCGTGGCAGAGGGGGCGGAAGTGGAAAAGAGCGCCCATCTGGGTCCGCAGGTGGTGGTGGAAACCGGAGCTCGAATAAAAGCAGGCGCGGTGATAATGGCGGGATGTTTTGTGGGAGCCGGCTCTGAAATCGGCGAGAATTCCCTGGTCTATCCTAACGTTACCATTAGGGAGGACGTAACAGTAGGGAAAAACGTCATCGTCCACTCGGGCAC
>CAZWAO010000183.1:0-5532 GCA_964631815.1 uncultured Ignavibacteria bacterium
GGATGTCCCTCCGTAACCGACTCGGAGGTAAACAGATACTTCTTTGCTGGCATGTCTTGCTTCCTTTCTCTCGAGATTGGCAAAAGGGGTGACTCTAAGTCCGATTCGGAAAAAGCGCCGGCTACAACGATTCAATCTCAGAGAAGTCGCCCAGATTGATCCGGCCCACGGCTCCCCTCACCCAAGCATTGTTTCCGATCAAGGAGGATTCCAGAACCGAGCTTTCCACCCGCGCCCCGCTGCTGACGATCGAGTCTTGGACCACGGAATTTTTGATCACTGCGCTGTCTGCCACCGAGACATATGGGCCCAAAACGCAGTTTTCCACCTGGGCGGTCCTGGACACGAACACCGGCGGGATGACCAAAGATCCTTTGACTTTGGAACTTCGATTGGCCTTCGCCAGAAGCTCTCTGTTGGTCTGAAGCAGGGTTTCCGGTTTTCCGCAGTCGTACCAGCCCGTGACGTTGAATGTGCGGAACCTGGCTTTCTGGTCTATCATCCACTGCAGGGCATCGGTCAGTTGATACTCGTTCTTGGTGATTATCCTTTGGGCTACGATCCGGTTTAGGCTCTGCTTGAACAGGCCCGTGTTGCGGATGAAGTACACGCCCACCACCGCCAGGTTGCTGCTGGGCCTCTCCGGCTTCTCCACCAGCTTCTTGACGAAACTCCCTTTCATCTCCACGATCCCAAAGCGCCTGGGATCCTCCACCCTCTTCACCCCCAGAGCATCGTATTTTCCCCCGATCACCGGCAGCAGGTCTGCCTCGAAAATGGTATCGCCCAGGATGATCAACACCGGCTCCCGGTCGTCCATCTCCGGCACCGCCATGCTCAAGGCATAACCCAGCCCCTTCAGCTCCTCCTGCCGGATGAACTTGCACTTGAATTTGTAATTCCGGCTTACGTATCGGACTATCTGCTCTCCTAAGAATCCCACTACCAGGATCACCTCGGAGGGTTTGAGGCCGCGTACGATGTCCAGGATGTGTCCCAACATGGGTTTTCCCGCCACGTGAAGCAGGGCCTTGGGCGCCGAGTAGGTATGGGGCCTAAGCCTCTTGCCGATGCCGGCCGCCGGTATTATGACCTTCATCTTGGTCCCTTCCTCCTTGAGCAACAGAAAAAGACGGATCGAATTACCTAATCTAAACTATTTGCCATTCATGTCAACTCATATTTTGGAAAGTCTTCTACGACCATGATCGTTGCCGGAAACCCGAAGTCCTCGCAGTGCCGGCGCATCGCCACTTTCCCGGATCATCCCGAAAGTTCTTGCCTTTCCTCCGGGAGTCTCTATATTCTGGTTTGAGATTTCGATCGCCCGGAGATTCCGGGGCGACACAGGTCATTCGGGTTGACCATCGTCCCGCGTCCGCGCATGGTTCGGAAACTTGCGCGGTCTGGTCACGTAAGAATACTAATGTCCCCATGAAGGGGGAGGAATCATGCCTAAGCTGAACAAAGTTTTGTTCCCGGTGTCCGTTCTGTCTGTAATTCTTGCGCTTATAGCTCTCTATCCTTGCCGCGCCACCCAGTTTAAGTCGGTGGACAATTTCTTCTTCCCCGACACCGCGGTCATAGACGACGACCTGTTCATCGCCGGGGGCAACATCAAGCTCGACGGCATAATCGAGGGGGATTTGGTGGCCGCCAGCGGGTCCTTAGTTCAGAGCGGTTTGGTATTGGGAAGTCTGAACGCGGCATCTCAGGACATCGACGTTTTGGGGGAGGTCAGGGGCAGCGTTCGAGCGTTTGCCCAGAACATCAACGTTAACGGACAGCTAAGTCGGAATCTGCTGGCCTTCGGGTATTCGGTGGACATCAAGCCCGAAGCCCGGATACAAAGGGACGTTACCGCCTATTGCGGAAAACTGACCCTGCACGGCACCGTGGGCGGGGATATCAAAGGCGGAATCGGCGAGCTGGTCATCTCGGGCCAGGTCGAGGGAAACGTGAGGGTCAAGGCCGACAAAGTCACTCTGATGCCCACGGCCAGAATCCTCGGAGACTTGAGATACACCGCCGAGAAGGAGGCCCAAATCGAGCCCGGCGCTCAGATAGAAGGAGAAACGGTCTGGACTCGCAAGGAAATCGGAAAAAGGAAGCCCTCCAGCATCTTCACCGGAAAGCCCTTGATTCCGGAGATTCTCTTCCTTCTGGCTCTGATGGTCACCGGGATCGTCCTGATCCTCCTCTGCCGGAAAAACGCCTATCAGGCTAAACAGGCGGTGCAGGATTCGTTCCTCAAGAGCCTGGGGTTGGGCTTTGTGTTTATCATCTGCATTCCCATCGCGATTCTGGTCATGATGGTGACCATAATCGGCATTCCCATCGCCATCATCAGCCTTTTTGCCTACCTGGTCTTGGCTTATGTTGCCAAGATTCCGGTGGCCGCTTTTCTGGGCGAGAAGATACTGAAAGCTCTCGGCGACAAGAAAGAGCCCTCGTTGATCTGGTCGATGATCCTCGGATTGGTGGTGCTGACGCTATTTTTGAACATCCCCTATCTGGAGTGGCCCATCTACTTCGTGATCTTGTTCACCGGTTTCGGCGCCATCATAACCTCTCAACGACGTTCCGGCGCGCAGGGAAAGTCTGGGGAGGGAAGCTGACCCTCTTCGGTACTGCACATCCACTAAGAGCCTTACAGCCAGCCACAGGCTCCTGCCCAGCCGATAGCCGATTCTCCGAACCTGTCTCTGATTCTGTCGATCACCGGATATACCTGTCTTCTTTTGTCGAAGAACGGGGCAATCGGCAGGCAAGTCTGCCAAGACTGCGTTTGCTCGGCAAGGCGCGACACCCCCACGCCGAGAAGCCTGATCCTTCTGATGCCCGGCCCCATGCCCAAAACGAGTCTGGCGGCCACTTTCACTATTTCATGTTCGGAATCGGTAGGTTGGGGAATGGTCTGGGAACGCGTGATGGTTACGAAGTCGGAGAACCTGATCTTGACGTTGATGGTCAGTCCTGCCACGGCCCTTTCCCGCAGTCGCCGGGCAACCATACTGGAAAGGGCTAAAAGCACGGAGTGGATTTCAACCGGATCACTGACGTCGTGTTCCAGCGTGCGCTCATGACTCATCGACTTCTCGGCAACGAAATGGGAAAAGACGGGAGTACAATCGATCCCTCGTGCTGCCAGATGAAGCCATTCTCCGGTTTTCCCGAACCTGCTCTTGAGAACCTCCAGGGGATAGGACGCCAGTTGTCCCAGAGTGTGAATGCCCAGGTTTGAAAGGCACCTGGCGGTCTTATCGCCGATCCCACATAGTTTCTCCACGTCCAGTGGTCCCAGTATCTCCCCGGCACTCTCCTGCGAAATGATGGTCAGCCCGTCCGGCTTGTTCAATGAGGAGGCCAGCTTGGCCAAAAGCTTATTTGGAGCTATTCCCACCGAGCATGGAAGTCCGAGCTCGTCTCTTATTTCTTGTTTCAGCTTCGCGGCCAGTTCCATCGGTGGTCCAAACAGTCTTTCGCAGCCGGTGATATCCAGAAAAGCTTCGTCTATGGAGTAGGGCTCCACCGCCGGCGTGAATCGGCAGAATATCTCCCGCAGCCGGGAGGACACGTACTCATACTTTCCGTCATACGACCCCAGGAGGAAAATGGCATGCGGGCACAAACGCTTTGCGTTCACCAGAGGCATGCCTGCGCTTATTCCGTACTGCCTGGCGGCATAAGAGGCGGCCGTAACCACGCCGCGCCTCTTCTCGGGGTCGCCTCCCACCACCACCGGCTTTCCCTCAAGCCAGGGCCTCTCTTTAAGCTCCACCGAGGCGAAGAAGGCATCCATATCCACGTGCAGGATAACCTTCCTCCTACCGGGAGTCCGGCATACGGCCTCGTCCGCAACAGTCGAACCTGCTTCAAAACGCACCCGACGGGATTCGATCTTGGTCACGAACACGGCCTTTTCACTCCAACCATATCTTTTCCAGAAACCACTCCGCGGTTCTTTCCTTATATGATAGCTGGCAGAATTGGGAATCCCGGTCTATTATTGAAAAATGCTTCACTTTGAACGTCCCCTCGTCGGTTTTCCACCAGCCGGTCACACGCGCTATCTTGACCACCCGTCCGTCCCACCTGAAGCGAACCGGAACCATCTGCCCCTTCCGGAAGACCACTATCACGTCTATGGGCTGGTTTATGTCCTGATCCATGGTGCGAGCAACCCGATACGGCAGCATTAGCTCTGGGCTTTCCGACTGCCTGACTCTGATCCTGACCTTTTTCCCCTCTACATGCCAGGACCAGACTGCCACCCGGCTGGGTGTAGAGGGAAACAAAGAGGATGAAGCTACATTTTCCTCAACAGCCCTATTACCTTTCCGGCGATTCTAAAATCCGAGGTGACCGGGTTGACCAATATCGGCCGGAATGCCCGATTGGCCGGCTCCAGCTTAACCCTGTTTCCCAAGGGTACGTATTTCTTCACTGTAGCCTCGTCGCCGATGACCGCCACCACTATATCCCCTTTCTCTGCGGTGGACTGCGCTCTAGCTAACACGTAATCGCCGTGGAAAATGCCCGCATCCTTCATGCTCTCCCCTTCCACCCTCAGCGAGAACACGTCGCCGCCGGGAACGAACGATCTATCCACAGCTATTGATCCCTCGATGTTTTCCACCGCCAAGGTGGGCAGGCCGGCAGCTATGCCACCTAGAAGAGGTACGGTCACGAAAAGACTATTCTCGCCGTAGTCGAACGCCGGTTTGAGCTTCTTCACCAATTCGATCCCACGGGAAACCAGGGGCTTCCGCCGGATGTATCCCTTCGCGGTCAGCGCGGAAAGGATGGCTCTCACCCCGTTGGTGGAGGTTATCCTGAACCTCTCCCCTATTTCGCGGATGGTGGGAGGAGATCCCTCCTTCTCCATCGTTTCCCGGATGAAGCCCAGAACCTCCCTTTGCCTGTCGGTGAGTTCCTTTCCCATAGGACCTCCTGTTGGTTTGTGTCCTCATCAGATTTCAGAAACGTTTTTCCATCGCTCTCGCTCTCCATACGAATCATACTGCCCATTTGTGCAGTTGTCAAGCAAAAAAAGAGTAGAGGCAGTGAAATTTTACTGTTCCGCTTTCCTGACGGCGGCAGACGAACCACGGCTGAATCCGCGAACCAACAGATACACGGCGCTGGCGAGCAAAAGCGGCGAGCTCCAGAACCCTGGCAGCAACCGTCCTGTGCAGGCCGACCCGAGCATGTGGCCCAGTGCATTCACCACCATGAGCACGGCCAGGAGGGTGGCGAAGGCGCGGATGAATCTGCCGCCGCGGATCACCAGGGGAGTTAGGGAGAAGCACACTATGATGGCGATAATCAGGCCGCCGAGCCAGGCTCCGAACGTGAACCTCGGAATCAGGGGAAATCCAAGAGATTCCCTAAGGCTAAGAGCCATCTCGTCATAGAAGGACAGAAAGTGGGTAACTGCTTCGTCGAAAACGTGCAGACTGATGGCCGAAATCATGAGCACCCAGGCGACGCCGTTCTTATTCAAACCTGAGTCGTGATTCTTCCTCATCG
>CAZWAO010000184.1:0-5496 GCA_964631815.1 uncultured Ignavibacteria bacterium
GAGAAACCGCATTCGGGATTGGAGCACACCCAGGCCTTGTAGGTGATGGCGGCACCGTCCCTACCATAGTCCGACAGAGGCAGAAGCACACCGCCGTTGCACTTCTTACATTCCGGAAAAACTGTCTCCATACCTTCCGCACCTCCTCCCTCTAAAAGCCTCGCGTTTCTGTTACATGCGCTTCGTCCATCAAAGCCTTAGATAACTAATAAAAAGTCACCTGTCAAGGTAAAGATTTAGACCGCTTGCACTTGAGCAACCGGCCGGATGATCTTAGACCCGCCGACCGCAAGCTGCGTCCCCACAAAGATCAGAGACGTTACCCGTCAGAAGTGCACAAAGCCGGATTTCTTGAGAGGGAGGACCGCTCCGGATTCTCGGACTATCTTGAGCCCCTGCTTTTGGTCCACCATGCGGCCGATCACGGAGACGCCCAAGTTTGATTTGATTCTGTCGAGCTTACCTTTGTCCTTCCTGTCCACGGTGAACAGCAGTTCATACTCCTCGCCGGAAGAGAGCGCCCAATTAAGCGGGTTTGCGCCGAGAAGCGAGGCCAATCTGGTACATTTGGGCGAAACGGGAACGTCCCTCTCACTGATCAGAACGCCCAGACCACTTTCTTCGGCCAAGTGGAAAAGCTCGGAAGATAGCCCATCGCTGATGTCGATCATGGAGTTCACCCGCAGCTTTCGGACCAGCTCCCGGGCTTGGTTTATCCGGGGGACCGGCTTGAGGTGCTTTCGTACCAGAGAGAGTTTTTTCCGGCCGTATTTGCTGAGATGCCGATAGCCGGCCAAAGCCTCTCCCAGTTGTCCGGTGACGCAGACAAGATCGTCTTTCCCGGCTCCGCCTCTGGTCACCAGCGCCTTCCTCTCCACCTCGCCCAGAAGCGCGATGGATATGAAAAGGTTTTTCGGCACCAGCGTGGTGTCGCCGCCGATTATCCGGCATCCGTGTTTTCGCGCGATGGCGGATGCGCCCTTATAAATGGAGAGAACGCTTTGCGCCTGCATGGACTGGGGAAGCCCCACGGTCATCAAGGCCCAAGTGGGCAATCCTCCCATGGCGGCAACGTCGCTTAGGTTGGCCGTCATGGCTTTCCATCCGATCTCCTCGAAGGTGCAGTATGTCAGATCGAAGTGCACCTTTTCGACCATGGTGTCCGTGGTGAAAATCAGAAGCTTATCCGAAGAGGATTTGATGACTGCGGCGTCGTCCCCGATATTCACCAGCACCCGCTTATCCTTGGAGAGAATCCTTTTTTTGATAAGCTCGATTAAGCCGAATTCACCGATGCGGCGAATATCGGTTCCACTGTTGTTGTTAAAAGGGGACATGATGAATGGAAAGTTTTGGGGCGGACCAGAACCTGGCTTAAGCCAGGTTCTGGCATCGGCGACCTATTCCCTCAATCTGGGGTTGTTCCAGAAAAAACGGGTGGCTCCCTGGGGAGTGCCGAACCATATGTAATCGCCGTCCAAAGCCAGATCCTGGACATTATCGTCTAAAAGCCCGTCGTCCGTGCCGTAGCGGACCCATATTTCCGTGGCTCGATTGAGCTTCCACACCCCATCGGGCGTGGCGGCCCACAAGTATCTGTCGTCGCAGGCAAGCTTCACCACCTGCAGACCGGGGAAGTTCATCCGATTGTCATAGGCCGTGCGCTCGTCTGTAACCGGGCTGTAGCCCAATATGCCGTTGTCGGTGCCGAACCAGATTTCCTCCTGTCCACTGGCCGGTTTTCCATCAGACCAGCGGACGATGGACCTCACCCAGCCATTGAGAAGTCCCTCGGGCGTGCTGAACCTATACCAGGTTTGCTTTTCCCGATCCAGGGTGAAAACGCCATACTCCGTTCCCACCCAGACATAATATGAATCCGGCAGAATGCAGGAGATATAAAGGTCCGCCAGCACCGGATCGTTTACCGACCGGAGCGAGTCCGCTTCCAGGTCGAACAAGGCCAGCCCGCTGCTGGTGCCGATCCACAGGTATCTGCCGTCGGTCTTTAGGGCGGTAACGTCGTTGCGGGGCAGTCCTCCCAGGTTGCTGTAGGATATCCACCTGCCGTCTTTCTTATTCATGCCGGCCAACCCGTCCTGGGTGCCGAACCAGACGTAGGAGCTGTCGGAATCCATGACGCTCACCTGATTGCTGGGAAGGAAAGGGACGTACTTGGCCACGTAGTATTCCCAATCGGCATTGCTTCTGTCATATCTGGTTATTCCTGTCGAAGGCGTGGCGAAGCCTGTTCCGCCGAACCAGATCTGATCACCGTCCACCAGCACGGCCTTCACGTCCTTATCGTACAGCCCGAACCTGAACATCTTCAACTGCAGGCGTCGCAAGGAGGCCAAGCCGGCGTTTAATCCCCAGGTGCCGACCCACACCTCGTCGTAATACTCACCCGCCAGGTAGTCGCTGATGGGATACCGGTCCAAATGCGAATCCATCACCCAATCGCTGCCCGAGGTGGTGGGCCCGAATTCGGTGAAAAGATCGGGCAACTTGATCTTGCCGGTGTCGCTGGTGGACAGGTTTTGGGGAAAATTCGGCTCCCAGTTCCAGACCGCGAAGATGTCGTTGTAGACCGCGGCGCCGGCACCGGTGTTGGCCCAGACTTCGTTTCTATCGGGGTCGTACGCTAAGTCGGTGACGAAATTGCTGGGCAGGCCATCGCTGGTGGTGAAAGGGGTATCCCATTTCTGGGCGGATCTGTCGTAACGGCTCACCCCGCCCGTGGTTCCGAAATAGACACGGTTGTAATCTTGGGTTATGGAGGTGACATATCTGAACACCGAGTAGCTGACCCAATCGCCCGGCAGGTACCTTCCCTTGCCCAGAGCCTGCGAAGAGAAGACTAGGAGGCATGCCAGACAGAGCACGAATCCCATCCGTGTCGTGCTTTTAACCCTCTTTCGTGTTATTTGCATAGATCGAGTTTAAGACAAGCTCGTCCCTAACGGTTCAGAAAGTCGAAAGCCAAACCAGCCAGCAGCGATGCCCCGATTCCGATGGCATCCTCGTCTACGGCAAACTTGGGATGATGCCAGGGATAGACGGCTTTCTTCTTCGGATTCCTGATTCCCAGTCTCAAAAACGTTCCCGGCACCTTCTGAAGAAAGAAAGCGAAATCCTCTGCGCCCATCAGCGGCTTTTTGATCTCGACAATGGCCCGCTTACCAAACAACTGGGAAATAGTATTGCGGGCGAGGTCTGTGGCTTTCGGGTGGTTTATCAGCACCGGATAACCTTTGCGATAATCGAGCTCAAAAGACGCGCCGGAGCTTTTAGCGACTCCCGAAAGCATATTTTCTATCAGCCGGGGAATCCTTTGAGCCACGTCTTTGGTCAGGCTTCGGGCCGTGCCCTCCAGCCTGACTTCACTGCATATAATATTACGTTTAGTTCCCCCCTGGATTTTGCCCAGGCTGATCACCACCGGCTGCAGAGGATCGATCTTTCTGGAAACGATGGTCTGCAAAACCTGTATGGCCTGCGATGCCGCCACTATGGCGTCTATCCCGTCGTGGGGTCTGGCCCCGTGAGCGCTGATGCCTTTGATGGTAATATCGAAACTGTCGGCCTGGGCCATGAAGGGGCCTTCTTTGACTCCGATCTTCCCGATGGGAATGGCCGAATCGCAGTGCAGGCCGAAAATGCCGGAAACCTTGGGATTCTCCAGCACTCCTTCCCGGATCATGGGCTTTGCGCCTCCGGGCGGACTTTCCTCGCTGGGCTGAAAGATGAACTTCACGTTTCCGGGAAGATCGTCCTTGAGCTCGGAAAGTATCACCGCGGCGCCGATCACACATGCCATATGAGCATCGTGACCGCAAGCGTGCATCAGCCCCGGCCTCTTGGATTTGTATGGCAGATTCGTCTCTTCCGTGATGGGGAGCGCGTCCATGTCCGCTCTCAATGCGACCGTCTTTCCCTTTTTCTTCCCCGCGAGAACCCCAACCACTCCTGTTTTGGCTACACCGGCTCTGACTTTGATGCCCAACCTCTTGAGTTCTCTTGCTACTCTCTCCGAAGTGTTGAACTCGCTGTAGCCCAACTCGGGGTATTGGTGGAACTCTCTTCGGAGCTTGACCAACTTTGGGAAATGTTTATTGGAAAGAACTCTGATGCGTTCGGTGATAGTATGTTGCATGTCTGCGATCCTGGTTAGTAATAGATGTGTGATGCGTGTCGGGCTTTAGGATTCGTTATCCGCTTCGTCGGTTAATGGATGGGGACGACCCGAGGGTTGTCCCTGCGGTTGAGGGTAGGGCTTTGGAAAACGGTCAACGGTATGAACCATACGGTTCATACCAACGGATTGAACGGATGATGATGCATTGGTCAAAATCCGCTTCATTGATAGACACGGACAACCCGAGGGTTGTCCCTACGGTTGAGGACAAGGCTTTGAAGAACGGTCAACGGTATGAACCATACGGTTCATACCAACGGATTAAACAAGTTTAACGGATCATGGTCGGGTTTTAATCCGTTCCATCCGTTGACAACTCTCAAAAGTGCCGCCGGGATCTTTTCCATCATATCTCCGGCGATCATGCCCATCTCTCCTTTTTCCTGCTTTGCCAAATCGCCGGTCACTCCGTGAACGTATACTCCGGCCGCGGCGGAGTCCAGAACGATCCTATGCACGTCCTGGCCCTCTGGCTGCATCAATTTCTGCGCCAAAAGACCGGCAATGATTCCGGTTAGAACGTCGCCCGATCCGGCGGTGGCCATGCCGGCGTTGCCCGTGGGATTGACATAAGTCTGGCCGCCAGGCTCGGAGATTATGGTGGGCGCTCCTTTCAGCACCAGAATGCAATCGTATTCTTTGGCAAATTCAGAAGCGTGTTTAATTCTATCTTTGGCGATCTCCGGAATGGGCACTTTGTTCAGCCTGGAAAGCTCCCCGATATGGGGCGTCAGGATCAAAGGAGCCTTGCATTCCTTCAAGACGGAGGTATCCTTCGCCAGGGCGTTGAGTCCGTCCGCGTCGATGACCGCAGGCATGTTAAGCTTGCTGACCAGTCTCCTGACCAGCTCAAAGGTCTCAAAATGCTGTCCCAGACCCGGACCGACTGCACAGCCATCCCCCCACTTGAGAAGCTCCCTGACTTCCCCCAGGCCCCGGAGAGCCAAAGCCCCTTTCTTCCTGACGTCGGGAAGCGGCTTGGTCATCACCTCGGTCAGCTTCATCTCCAAAATGGCGTTCAGTGAGTTGGGAATGCCCAAAATGGCCATGCCCGCGCCTGCTCTCAGAGAGGATAGTGAAGCCAGACAGGCAGCGCCGGTCAAACCGGTCGACCCCGCAACCAAAACCACCCTGCCGCAGGTTCCCTTATATGCGTCTCCCTGCCGCTTCGGGATCATTTGTCTGACTTCTTCTTCGGTTATCAGATTCAAAGAGATGTTTTCTTCTTCCACCACCTTCGGCGGGACTCCGATATCGATCACAGAGACTTTGCCGGATATCTCCTTTCCCGGAAAGAA
>CAZWAO010000185.1:0-5466 GCA_964631815.1 uncultured Ignavibacteria bacterium
TCAATGGTCACCTCTCCGTCTTTGGTCTCCAGAGGCCGATCCAGCGAAACCGAAACCAGCCTCTTTTTCCTCAGGTAATCGATGCAATTGTTGGCTGCGATCTTATACAGCCAGGTGGTAAACCGGTACTCACACTTGTAACTGGAAAGAGATCCAAAGGCCTTCATAAAGGTCTCCTGCACCAGATCCTGGGCTTCGTCCGGGTTGTGAACGATCTTCACGATGATCCGGTGCACCGCATCTTTGTACCTTTCCAGAAGCACTTTGAAGGCGTTCTCATCGCCCGCCAGCGCCTTCTCAATCAGGATCTGATCGTCCTCTCTCGCCAAAAGGATCCCTTTCAGTTAGTACTACGTGCCCGCCGGCGATTGGTTTCACCAATCCAGCCGAAGATAGCAAAATCGCGCCGCCAAGACAACGGAAAATTTGCCGGGAGGATGTGACAAGGCGGACCGAGAATCCAACCCGCCGCACCCGTTCCCTCGGGGCTATCCTCGCGAACCCGGTCGGATCCTCGGCTCCGGAGTGCCCCGCGGCAAAGGAATTCGAGATTTGCCATATACAACCATTCCTTCCGTGCTCAACATTGTTGCCCCGTCGAATGGGAAAAACCCGGTTCTTCCGCACATTGTCGGGCATAGGGCATCAAGCAGACAAAAATACTCTAAAATACCGACTACGCCTAACTGCTTGATTCTACGCAGGATACGAGATAACAGGACAGACTTTGTCTTCTTGTGTTTGAAAACGGTTTTTTATGCTTGACAAACTTTTGCACACGCCGTAGCTTTTATGGCAGGTGGAAGGAAGGGAAGAAATGCAAAACTCCAATCATCATAGCTTGCGCACGCAGCACATCTTTGATTCCGCGAGGGGGCGGGTGTCAACTGGTTTTTGACGTGGCTTTAGCTTCATCACCTTCCTGTTCCATCTGAAGCCAAAAAAGTGAAATTCACACGGCCTCGCGTTCGGTGGCTGTCGAGTGCGAGACAGGCAAGCGGTCGAAGCTCTTTCTGGGATCACAAACCGCAAGGGTGTTGCTGTGAAGCTACACATGCTGGTGGGTCTCCTACAGTTTCCGGAGGCCGGACTCTGCGCGGGAAGGGGAGGACGAACTTCATGCTCTGTTAACTTCAAGCGGATGGGGAGGTTGTGGCTCGGGCATGATCTCAACGGTCACTTTTCTCTTTTGGGCATAACAATTGCATAAAGCAAGCTTGAAAAAGGTCCGTGTAGAAATTAAGGCCCATGCCGATAAGATCAGTGTAGGCACCTTCGATCCGCCTGCGCCGGTCTTGGAAGGCCAGTGGAGGGGGTCGGAAGAGATGCCTAGAAGACGAAGAGTAGACTACAAGAAGCCGGAGAAGACATATTGGCACATATACAGCCTGCAAAACTTGAACTCCGAGAAGTTCGTCAAAGTGGTGGACAAAATCCTCAAGAAAGAATACATCCTCATCAAGTAGCACCGCCTGACCTCGTGTTGTTTTCTTGCCCGAAGTACATCCGATAAAAAAAACCTTGACAAGTCCAGATGGGCGGCTTATTATGTCTCAATTTGGGCTACTCGAATTCGAGGATGAATTCGAACATACCTTCTAATAGGACTAGAAAATGAACTTCAAGAAGAGGTTTTCCGTTCTGCTGGTTCCACACAACAAAGGTGAGGTTGTGGAAAAGAAGATCTCCGCAGGTTTTTTAGTCTTGTTGCTGGCCGGATTCATCCTGGTGTTCTCCTGCGGGGCGGCATTCTCTTTGGGCGGGTTCAGCCGGGCGTATGATAAATTCAGGCTGCACCAGCTGGAAAAGGAGAATCGCTTTCTGCAGGCCAAGCTGGGTGAGCTGAGGGCCACCACCGATAACCTCAAGGTGCAGATGACCGACCTGATAGAAAAGGAAAAGAAGGTGCGGATGGTGTTCGGGCTTCCCCAGGTGGATGAACAAATCAGGAGACTGGGAGTGGGAGGACCGCCTTCCGAAGGTCCTACGGAATTCGGCAACGACCTGGATCAGCTGCGGGTGGCGGAGATAGAAGTGGACGGGCTTCTCCGGCAGGCCCGGTTCGAGAAGGATAATTTCGACCAGATATATACGGCCCTCTCCGAAAAGAAGGAGGTGCTTAACCACAGCCCTTCCATTCGACCCACGGAAGGATACTTAAGCTGCGGCTTCGGCATGCGGCTCGACCCCTTCACCGGCAGGCGGCAATTGCATCGGGGAGTGGATCTGGCCACCGACATCGGCACGCCGGTGCATGTCACCGCCGACGGCGTGGTCAGGGAGGTTAGCCGGGACGTGGGGCTGGGCAAACTGATCAAGGTCGATCACCAGTACGGATACACCACCATCTACGCCCATCTTTCGCGCATCTCGGTTAAACCCGGGCAGCACGTGAAAAGAGGTGAGGTGATCGGAGCGGTGGGCAACACCGGCTATTCCACCGGACCTCATCTTCATTACGAGGTGCATCTTGAAGGTCGACCCCAGAATCCCATGCGGTATTTTCTGGGTGCGGCCACGTCCGACTGATCGGAATTTTTGCTCAAGCCTTGCCAAACGAAACCTCGATATCCCATCGGGGTTTTTCTGTTTCTAAAGGAGTGACGTCTTTGTCTAATAAAGTTCAATATCTCGTTTCTGCGTGTCTTTGCGGCATTCCTTGCCGGTATGACGGCACAAGTTCACCCAACAAGGATGTTGTTGAGCTTGTTCGGGAGGGACGGGCCATTCCCATATGCCCGGAGGTTTTGGGTGGCCTGTCCATTCCTCGCATTGGCATGGACCTGGTGGGAGGAGAAGGAAAGGACGTATTGGATGGATTGACTGCCGTCATCTCGCGAAAGGGAGACGACTTGACCGCTTCCCTTCTACGAGGAGCTTTGGCGTCGTTTCTAATCGCCAAGAAGTTCCGCATCAAGACTGCTCTGATGAAACAGAAAAGCCCCTCCTGCGGATGTGGGCTGATCAAAAGAAGAGGCAAGACCATTAAAGGCGACGGGGTGACCACGGCGTTATTCAAAAGGGAAGGGATAAGGGTCGCTTCTCGATAGAGTGTGTATTGTGTAGGTGAGGAACCCTGTGCTCCTGACTAGGATATATCAGTCTGGCAAGTTTACCCGCTTAACGAGGGCAGACCGGGCCACCCGCCGACCTACACGCAGTTGTCAGGCACGTTTCTTCTGCACCAAAACGAAGAGGTGGTCTGACCCAGGCGAAGTGGCATCTGCCACCACTTGCGACCAAATTAGTTCAAACCCACACGCACCGATCAGACCCAAATTCGTCTCGACGTCGTAATGACTCCAGTACATTCGGGCGCCCAGATAATCTTCGACGATGTCGTCTTCCAAGTCCTCGGCGCCCAGACATAGAAGAGCCAGACCGGACGGCTTGAGCAGCCGATAGAAATCCTGCAAGAGTGCCTTATGGGTCTGTCTGGGAATATGGATGATGGTATAGTAGGAACAGATGGCATCGAACGTGGCGTCGGAAAAGGTTAGTTCCGTAATGTCTTGGCACACGAATTGCGCTTGAGGAACCAGTTGACGCGCCAGCTGAATCTGTGCCTCGGCAAAATCCACCCCCACAACTTGAAAGGTCTGACTCAAGAGCCGAGTCACCGGTACGCCCGCACCGCAACCAGCATCAAGAACCCGCGCGCCTGGCGGGAGCCGTCGTATAAGTTCGTCAAGCAATCTCACATCTTCGGAGTCTGCACTGCGAGTTGTAAGGTAGGCAGCGGCGATTTTGTTGTACCCAGCCTTGACAGTTTCTTTGTTGTTCATCTTGACCACCGATGAGCTACGCACCAAACGTTGTGGCTGAGCGGCGTGGCACCCAGCCGGATTTCTCTATCCAAATATCTCACAACAGAGCTGTGAGCCACCCGCCGGTTCGGGAAAGGAGGTGGCCAGCGGGATATATTTCTGCAAGCTCCAGGTGGGAGAGGGGGAGAGAATAACCAGGATGCTGCTGGTGAAGTGAGATCATCCAAACTTGTTTCCCGTTATGTCGGGTCACATCCGCCAAAGGCGGGCAAGACCTGACAGAACGATCAACTACTTTTCCTTCTTTGAGGCAGAATCGGCCGACTCCTCCTGCGCTGGCTTCGGTTGCCAACGCTCCTGCAACGCGGGCATATTTTTGCTGTGCGTTAGAATCACAACCTCGTCGCCTATGCGGAATGTTGTTTCTTCATCGGCATGTGAAAACTTGCCATCACGGTAATAGCAGATGACCTTGGCATCGGCAGGCAATTTCAAATCCTTGGCCGCGATCGCATCTTCCTCTTTTGCGATCAAAGTGAAGAATCGGGCCTCGTGCTTGATGACCGTGGAAAGTTCGACGTTTTCGCCGCCGGCCACCATGTCTTCCAGGTAACGGCTGATTGTGCGGGAGGGAATGATCGTGTCCTTCAGACCCAACTCACGGCAGATGCCCTCGAACTGCGGATCGCCGATACTGGTCACGATGCGATTGAAACCGAGGGAACGGCCGACGAGACTGGCGATAACGTTATCCTGGTCGCTGTTGGTGAGGCAAAACAAGAAGTCGGTCTGCCCGGGATTGACTTCGCGCAGGAGGTTCGGCTGGCTGCCATCGCCCTGCAGGAAGCTGCAATCCATCTCTTCGGACAATTCATCGATCTTGGCCTTGTCGTTCTCGATGATGACGACTTCATGGCCCTTTTTGATGAGCACTTTGGCCGTTTCGACGCTCACTTTTCCGGCTCCAACAAAAACAGTTCTCATGTTTCCTCCATTCTCCTGCCAAACCAGGTCCCTGGATATAACATCACCAACCACGCGATGATTTCAAGTCTTCCCATTAGCATGTCAACGCACAAAATCCCCTTAAGCAGTCCGGGCAATGTTGCACTTGTCAGCCCCACAGAAAGGCCCGCCGTGGCCGTCGCCGAAACCACTTCAAACAGGGAGTCCAGCGGGCTGTATCCCATTGCCACAAACGGCAGCCAGGACAGCGCGACGACGGCAACGAACAGCATGATGAGCAGCAGTGCCACGCGAACCTCTTCGTCCTGCAGTCGGCGGCCTGCCAGCCGGGGGCCGATGACGGCGTGTTTCGGCAGGCAGGTCCGCAGGAGTATCCATCGAAACACGCTCACTGCAATCAACAGCCGCAGCAGCTTGAATCCGCCCGCGGTCGATCCTACGCCGCCGCCCACAAGCATCGAGAAGATCAGGACCAGCTTGGAACCCGCATCGAGTTGAGCACACGCCATCGAAGAAAAACCCGTGGTTGTCTGCGCGGAAAGAGCCAGTAAGGGGGCGTGATGGAGTACTTGAGGCCAGGCCATGCCGGCACTTAGCCGCATGAAGGCGCCCACCGCGAGCGAAACGACCAGGGAAGCGATGACGACGGCCTGGAGTTGCATGAAATCAACTGCAACGCGCCGCTTCTCCTTCAACATTCGGTAATAGAACGCCAGCGGGATCGCACCGGCGA
>CAZWAO010000186.1:0-5441 GCA_964631815.1 uncultured Ignavibacteria bacterium
CTTCATACAAATACCAAAGCGAAACGACAATGGGCCAGCCAGACTCGGTGTTACACGCCAGCCGAACTGGAATGGTTACCTCTGAGAGATAATCTGCTAAGTCGTCTGTTATCATGCCATCTCCTCCGCTCGCGCCGCCAGTTGGCGGATCATACTTGAAAAGATCAAACCGTGGATTGGATAGAGACCATACCAATACAGAAACCCGAGCAATCCCTTTGGGGCAAAATAGGCTGTCTGTGTCAGTATGGTGCGGCCATTCTCCAGAGGCACAGCTTCAAATTGTAACCAGGCTCGCCCCGGCACTTTCATCTCAGCCCGCAGACGCAGTAAGTGATCAGGGTCAAGCGCTTCCACACGCCAGAAATCCAGCACATCGCCAACGCGCACTTCATCCGGGTCTCGCCGCCCACGTCGAAAGCCTACCCCTCCCACCAATCGATCCAGTATGCCGCGCAACTGCCACAACCAATTGTACGGCCACCCATGCTCTCCTCCCAACCGTGAGAAGGCTGAGTAAACCTGTGTGGGTGGGGCAAGCACGCTGTGCTGACGTTGTTCAATCAGCATCCCATCATGAGTTGTCAGGATGACAGGCTTGACATCTCCCTGGCTGGAGGTCAGCGCGTCGTTCCATGTGGTTTCCACCTCACCAGCCTCCAGGTTATCCAGCGCCTGCCCCACCGCAGTCTTATAGTCCACCGGCTCAATGGTTGGGAATAGTTGCCTAGCTTTGTCATCGCGCACAATGACTTCATTGCGCAGCCCTTCAATGAGGGGATGCACAATTGACGCAGGTATGGGAGTCATCCAATGCACCCAATATGAGGAGAGCCGAGGGGTCAGAACGGGGACCGGGACCAACAGTCGCTTCAACCCGCGCACTTCTGCATACTGCAGCATCATATCACCATACGTCATGATATCATCGCCGCCAATTTCGACGATCTCTCCAGCGCTCGTCGGTGTCTCTAGCGCAGCCACCAGGTATTCCAACACATCGTGGATGGCGATGGGCTGAATGCGTGTGAACACCCACCTGGGACATATCATGATAGGTATCAGCTCTGTGAGGTATCGGATCATCTCGAAGGAGAGGCTGCCCGATCCGACGATGACAGCGGCGCGGAATTCTGTGACCGGAACCCATCCCTGTCGCAATGTGTCCCCTGTTGCCTGGCGTGAGCGCAGATGGTCGGACAACTCTGTCTCAGGATCGCCAAGCCCGCCCAGGTAAATGATCTGTTTAATGCCTGCTTGCTCAGCAGCGGCTACAAAATTGTTGGCTGCTGTGACATCTCGTCGATGGAAGTCGTCAGCGGTATTCATGCTGTGGATCAGGTAGTAGGCAGCGGACACACCTTCCATCACACCGTCCAGGGTTTCAGGTTTAAGAACGTCACCCTGGTGGACGTCCACCTGGCCAAACCAGGAACGCCCTCTTATCCGGTCAGTTTCGCGGACCAGGACGCGCACGCGGTAGCCATGCTGAAGCAGCTTTGGGACAAGCCGCCCCCCAATGTAGCCGGTTGCTCCAGTCACCAGGATGAGCTTGCCGTTGCTTCTCATTTGGATACGTCCCTACTAAATCGACTCGTATTAAAGTGGATTGATCTTGTTTCGCCGATAGACAGCCAATGGTCGTCGTGATGAACCCCATATTCGCCAGGTTCCGCCAATTCGTTCCGCACGGCACGAGCCACTCGAAGCCCTCCCAGAGCGACCGCAGCCGTGGACTGTCCGGGGAAGATGCTGTCACCCACCATCAATAGGCCGGGTGCTAATCGGGGTCCCCAAGCCCTGGTGAGACTGGTCTGTGGGAAGCCACCCACCCACCCCCACAGGCGGCGGGTAAAGCGCTGGAAGGTGACGGGTGTGCCAGGCAGGATCAGGGAAGCAGCATCCCGCAGGCCTGGTAGCGCGACTTCGGCAGCAGCAAGAACATGCTCAGCATAGATTGCCTTCCGAGCTTCATAGGCAGCTGGGTCTATCTCGTGGAGGTCCCACCATTGCGCCAGGTCGGTGTGCGTGCTGAGGGTGAGGGCGCGCTGCCCCTGCGGTGCTCGCGAAGCGTCCCACGCAGGGCTCAAGGATAAGAACACTGTGTTTCCCTCACCTAGCGGCTCCCTGACAACGACCTGATGGTGCAAAGGGAAATTGCCGGGTACAGCAGAACCATCCAATCCCACATACACGGCAAATGCCCCCCAGCCGTTTTTAGACATCGGGGGCAGGCTGTGCAAGCGGCGGGGTTTTCCTTCGTCTACCAATTGCTTAACATTCCAGGGGGGCAGGTTGGCAACCACGGCGCTGGCGAGGAAGGACTCGCCACGCCTGGTTTCCACTGCAACCGGACGCCCATGCTCCAACACAATACGGGTAGCCTCTTGCCGGTAATGGATCTTTCCACCATGGCGTTGTACAGCCTCAGCAAGTGTTCGGGCGATTGCGCCCATGCCACCCTCCAGGTGAACCACGCCACGGCGGGGCAGGTCGAGGGCTGCGGCACTGTACAGGGCGTTGGCGTGGCGGCTGGTCGCCTGGGCGGAGATGAGCAATTGGGCGTCCAGAAAAAGACGCAGGCGGTCGGGCATTCCGCGCAGATGTTCTGATAACGGGCGGGTGGCATCGGCAAGAAATCCCAGGTTGAAACGGCTGCGCGGGTCACCGCCGAGCCAGGCCAGGCCATCGCGTATCAACCGCATGGCTTCAGAGGCAGTCTGGGGCGGCCAGGGTGGTGTTCGCAAGGCGAAATCCCACAAGGCGTCCGCGGTGCGCTCCTGCCAGCGCCAGAACGACTCTGTCTCGGCCCCAAAGGAGGTGCATCGCTCTTCCCAACGTCTGTCGTCGGCCCAGCGGACAACCGTCTCGCCGCCGGGTAGATGGACGGCCATCGCTGGATCGGCAGCCAGAGCAGGCCATTGATCGATGCCGGCAGCCTCTCCCACGATGTGCATGGGGCCATCGGAGTAGAAACCCCCGGCCAGGGTAGCGCCAGCGTCAAACCGATACCCCTGATGATAGAACGTCCCGGCACAGCCGCCAGGGTAGATGTGGGCTTCCAGCACCGTCACGTCGAATCCAGAGCGGGCGAGTGATGCAGCTGTTGTCAGACCGCCCACTCCCGCTCCAATCACTACGATACGATCCGCACCCATATGTTTCCTGCCCGTCCGATGAAGGCCTTATGCTAACGAAAAGGCGAGGCATCCACACCACACTCCTCTGGGTGGACACCTCGCCAGCAACTTCAGTACGTGTAAACTTAACTAGTTTGACGGGGGGATCATCACCGCGTCGATGACGTGGATGATGCCGTTGGAAGTACGGATGTTGGCGTTGGAGATCGGCACCCCGGCGATGTAGGCCACGCCATCGACCACTTCGGCGGTGGCAACCTCGCCGTTGAGCATCGTGATCTCACCCATGCCCAGCACATCCTGAGCGTCCAGCGCGCCAGCAGCGACGTGATAGAGCAGGATGTTGGTCAGTAGCTCCTTGTTGCCGAGCACATCCTCGGCGCTCAGGCCCAGCTCACCCAGCGTCTTGTTGAAGGCGTCGTTGGTGGGGGCGAAGACGGTGAAGGGGCCGTTGCCGGAGAGCGTGCCAGCCAGGTCAGCGGCCTGCACGGCGGCGACCAGGGTGGAGAAGCCTTCGTTCGCGACCGCGACCTCGACGATGTTGGCGTCAACCGCACCGACGGGCGCGGGAACGCCGGAGGGCAGGATCACGGCGTCGATCACGTGGATCACGCCGTTGCTCGCCATGATGTCGGTGGCGATGATGCGGGCGTCGTTGATATAGGGGGAGCCGTCGCGCACCGAGATGGTCGAGAGGTCGCCGTTCGCCATGCGCAGCTCGCCCAGATAGGCCACCTCTTCCGAGGTCAGCTCGCCGAGGGCGACGTGGTACAACAGCACCTCGGTCAGCAGGGGTTTATCGGCCAGCAGGTCTTCGGGGGCGATCCCCAAACTGGCGAACAGAGCGTCGAAGGCATCGTTGGTGGGCGCGAAGACGGTGAAGTCTCCTTCGCCTGCCAGCGTGTCGGCCAGACCGGCAGCCTGGACGGCGGCGACCAGGGTCGAGAAGTCCTCGTTGGAGGCGGCGATCTCGACGATGGTTGGCTCGGCTTCCTGCGCCTGCGCTGCGGGCACGGCGAAGGAGGCAAAGACCAGGGCGCTGAGCGCCAGGATGGAAACGACCACTACCAGTTTACGCATTGTTCTACTCTCCAGTTGATCAGGTTACAAAGGGTTTCAATGTGCTGATATTAGCGGCGACTAGATGAATTGTCAAGTTTTTGTCTATATATTGACAACATTATGTAGCTTTTATCACGTTTTGTTCTTGTCCTCACGGGTTGGCGGATAGCGTCGTCTGATAGGTTGACATACAAATCCTGAGGGCTTTACCTGAACGCCTCACAGGATCTATGAAGAATACCTGGCTGCATGAACGCCTCTTCTTTCTAAGCCAATGTTTGAAAGAAATTTGAGGAACTGGCAAACTAATCACAACAAGAAATTTCGATTAATCTTACTTGGATAGCATTATGATGACAGCACAACCCCCGGCAAATTCCGTGCATCCCAAAACCCGTGCTGCATGGCGAAAATGGTTACAGAATAATCATGCTCGTGATGATGGGGTCTGGGTTATTCGGTATAAGAAGTCCAGCGGCAAACCATATTTAGAGGTAGATGACCTGATAGAAGAAGCCGTTTGTTTTGGATGGATTGACAGCTTGCCTCGAAAACTGGACGAGGAACGAACAATGCTCTACTTCGCGCCGCGAAAGCCCAACAGCAACTGGTCGGCCCTGAACAAGACCCGTGTTGAGAATATGATTAAGGCGGGATTGATGACACCTGCCGGTCTGGAAAAGGTTGAAGCGGCTAAAGCTGATGGGTCGTGGTCCGCACTGGACACAGTTGAAGCACTGGTCATCCCCTCTGATCTAGCCGAAGCGTTTGATCGTTATCCTGCTTCGAGAAAAAACTTCGAGGCTTTTCCGAGTTCAGTTAAGCGGGGTATTCTCGAATGGATACTCAATGCGAAACGACCTGAAACGCGGCAAAAACGGATCGAAGAGACAGCTCGTTTGGCCGGTGAAAACATCCGCGCTAATCAGTGGCGCAAATGAAGGCCCTCTTCCCATTTCGATGCGATTTCTCGAAAAATGATCCTTGAACTCCAACCGATCAGGATGCCCCAGCGTATATACATTGGCTGCTAGAGGTATCCAAAGTCTGAATATCAACATGAAGCTGCTCAGTTGGGGTTGGGTAAAGGTCTTCGGGCTGTTCTTGTGCGTGTAGACAGGTAAACACCTTTTGCCAGTTCGTAGGCCAACCGCGCCACTCGCACATATTGACTTTCTTTAGGCTGTTTCTTGCTCATGGCGCATCATTAGACCCGACTCGACTCAACCTTGCAACTGA
>CAZWAO010000187.1:0-5433 GCA_964631815.1 uncultured Ignavibacteria bacterium
GGCGAAAGCCAGGGCGACGGCCAGGGCGACGTGGACATGGGCGAGACCATCGAGCTGCCCGTGATGCTGAAGAACCTGGGCGATTCGGCCGGAATTCAGGTGGCGGCCATCCTCTCCACCAGCCATCCTCTGATAACCATCACCGACGATTCCGAGGAGTTCGGAGACATACCCTCAGGCGATTCCTCCTTCTGTCTGGACGATTTCGACTTTTGGGTCTCTCCCCTGATTCCGGACGGAGAGGTGGTGACCTTTAGCCTCAACATAACCGCGCAGAATGGCGACGGGCCCTGGAGCTATCCTTCGCTGCAAGTGTTGGTACATGCTCCGGTGCTGGCCCACGCCTCCACCATCACCGAGGATATTGCCGGAGACGACGACGGCAAGCCCGATCCGGGCGAGGTCTGCATCATGAACTTGATACTGGAAAACTTCGGAAGCCAGGGAGCGTCCGGCGTCCAGGCCGACCTGCTCTGCGACGACCCTTATGTGACCGTGATGTCCTCAGCTTCCGGCTACCCGGACATCCCGCCTGCGGGTAACGGCACCAGTTATTCCACCTACCAGTTCCAGACAAGCGGCGATTGCCCCCAGGGCCATACGGTGAACTTCGCTTTGCAGATAAACGCCGACTTGGGCTATGCGATAACCGACACCTTCCAGTTGGTAATCGGCCAAAAGCCCATACTATTCGTGGACGATGACGGAGGAGATAGCTACGAGAGTTACTTCTTCCAGGCCCTGGATTCGGTGGGAGTCAACTACGACGTGTGGACCTACACCACCCAGGGTTGTCCCCCGGACTCGGTGATGGATGACTACCAGGCGCTGATCTGGAGCACGGGCGACGACTACGGCAGCCTCTCCAACCCCAAGACCTTAACCGCTCTCGATCAAGAGCGGCTGATGACCTATCTGGACGACGGTGGAAGGCTCTTGCTCTCCAGCCAGGACTTCCTGCTGGACAACAACGCCAACACCTTCATCACCGATTACCTGCACATAGCGGGACACGACGACGACGAGAGCGTGCTCTCCATAGCAGGGGTGGCGGGCGATACCGTTTCCAACGGAATGTCCATGACCCTAAGCTATCCTTTCTTCAACTTCTCCGACCACATCTTCCCCGGCACGGGCGCCGCCGGCATATTCTACCAGACGGCCAAGGAGGCGGTCTCGCCGCGGGCCGGAGTCCAGTTGGACCGGTATTCCTTCGAGGGAGCGGGCGCCGGTCCGGTCAACTACTGTGCGCTGCGTTATCCGGCTTCCGGGCCGTCGGTCTATCGGGTGATCTTCCTGGCGTTCCCCTTTGAGGCGGTTCCCCAGTCCGGGGCCGATCCCAACAATTCCTACACCCTGATGCGCAGGATGATGAATTGGTTCGGCCTGGGCAGAACCGGTCCCCAGTATGCGCACGGCGACGCTAATGGGGATCAGCTCATGGACGTTTCGGATGCCATCTACTTGCTCAATTACCTGTACAAGAGCGGGGATTCTCCGGAGCCGTTGGAGTGCGGCGATGCCAACTGCGACGGCCAGGTAAACGTGGAAGACGTGATTTACCTGCTCAACTACCTGTACAAGAACGGAGACCCACCGCCCTGTTAAGTCCGGTAAGGTCTGTGATTCAAAAAAGCCCCGTCTACCAGGCGGGGCTTTTTCTTTGGCTGAGACCGGGGAGTATCAGTGTTTCTGAACGGGCCGGACGCCGTCTAGGCGGACGAATCCGAGATGCGCAAAAAAAGCTCAAGGAATCGGCGGAAGTTTCGATAATATAAGTGCACATCCCAAAGATGCGCGAGCTATACTTATGCAAACCGACGGGATCATAGAAAAACCCACCACCCGGCCCAAGGGTCCGCCCACGGTTCTGGTGGTGGATGACGACGACCGCATCCGCTCCCTGCTCATGGATACCCTCTCCGCGCTGGGCTACTCCGCACTGGGCGCCAAGGACGGAGAGGAGGCCCTGACTCTGGTGGAGAGCGATAACCTGGATTTGGTGATCGCCGACGTCAGAATGCCCAAGATGAGCGGGCTTTCCCTGCTGAAGAGCATCAAGAATAAAAATCCCCTTCTGCCGGTCCTGATCATCACCGGCTACAATTTCACCTACACTAAAGATCAGGCCATGCAAAGCGGGGCGGATGGTTTCCTGGCCAAGCCCTTCCGCATCGGCAAAATCGAGGAGCTGATGCGAAAGGCCCTGGGAGTCAAGGCCAACAACCAGGACAAGCCCTATCGGCTGAAGAAGATTCTGGTGGTGGACGACGACGACCAGTTGCGGGACATGCTCCTGGAGGTTCTGGGCAGCCTGGACTACTTTCCCATCGGTGTGCACGACGGGGAGGAAGCCCTAAACCAGCTGCAGGTTCAGGATTTCGATCTGGTCATCTCCGACATTCGCATGCCCAAGATGGACGGCCTTTCCCTCCTGCGCAGCATAAAGCAAACCGCCCCCGGACTTCCGGTGGTGATGATCACGGCCTTTTCCTCCGCTTGCCCTCCCCAGAAGGCCATGCAGGAGGGAGCCGACGGCTACTTGGCCAAGCCCTTCCGCATAGAGAAGATCGACGAGTTGATGCGCGATCTGCTCTACGGCGAGACCCAGTCGGACTCCCCGAGCAGTTGATTTCTCCTTCCGCATCCCATACTCGGCAGGTCGAGTTTCTTTTCATTCTTCTCGCTATGATGCCAGAAGACTCTTACAATTGATTTTGTGAGCACTTCGTTCTGTCCCTCGCGTTCATAGAGATGCCTCCTGTCTTGTCCGCCGAATGGAGTTTGGGCAAGAATATAACCTGACCTATTGCGCCGCCCGAGTGAAACGCCCGTCTCTCTCGGAGATGGAACCCCCGCTTCGCTGAAAGCCAAACGATGGCCGAGCATAATAGCATGCTTTGGGAGAATTGTAATTTTCTATTGACAAGCTGAATGTAGTTTCGTAACATGGGGCTTGATTTTTCGTGCTGTTGGTTTACCGTTTCCCCTGCAAAATGATGCGCCGATCCAAGGTCATCGGAATAATCCCCGCCAGATTAGGCTCCAGAAGAATTGTCCAAAAACCGCTGACCCCCATCGACGGAAAGCCGCTGATTCAAAACATCTACGAGCGCGTGAGCCAATGCAAGCTTCTGGACAGGGTGCTGGTGGCCACCAACTCCCCCCGGATATCCGACTTGGTGTTTGCCTTCGGCGGAGAGGCTCATATCAGCCTTAAGAATCATCTCACCGGCTCCGATCGGGTGGCCGAGGCCGCCCGAAATCTGAATTACGATCTGATCATAAACATCCAGTGCGATCTTCCCAATCTTTCCCCCGCTCTTGTGGATGAGCTGGTTTCGGCCATGCTTCGTGAGCCGAGCGTGGGCATGGGCACCTTGGCCACCAAGCTGACTGACTCGGCCAAGCTCAAGAACCCTCACGTGGTCAAGGTGGTTTTGGATCGGAAGTCTGCCGCACTCTATTTTTCCCGTCACCCCATACCGTACGTGAGATCGGATCGGGCATCCGGCCCCAGGGTTGCCGGATCGACCATGGACTTGAGGAAAACCAGCTTTTACGAGCACATCGGCATCTACGGATTCCGCCGGAGCTTCCTGATGCGGTTCGCTTCCTGGGAGCAGACTCCGCTGGAGAAGGCCGAGAATTTAGAGCAGTTGAGGGCTCTGGAAAACGGAGCAAGGATCAAAGTCTATCTTACCAAACGCAAACCCGTATCAGTGGATGTGCCCTCTGATCTTAGGAGGCTGAGGACACCGAAAGGGAGGATGATCAGGTGAAAAACGAAGAACATAAGGTCAAGCATATCTTCGTGACCGGAGGGGTGGTATCCTCTCTGGGAAAGGGAATCGCCTCGGCTTCCATAGGGCTGCTTCTGAAGAAAAGAGGATTGAAGGTCAACATTCAGAAATTCGATCCCTACATCAACGTGGACCCCGGCACCATGAATCCCTTCCAGCACGGCGAGGTCTTTGTGCTGGACGACGGCGCGGAAACGGATCTGGATCTGGGACACTACGAGAGATTCATCGACGAGAATCTCACCCGGGACAACAATCTCACCTCCGGCCAGATTTACGATGCGGTCATATCCCGGGAGCGGCGGGGAGACTATTTGGGCTCCACCGTGCAGGTCATTCCCCACATCACCAACGAGATCAAGGATCGGATAAAAAAGGTGGGGAAGATAAACGGCAAGGTGGACGTGGTGATAACCGAGATCGGGGGAACGGTGGGGGACATCGAAAGCCTGCCCTTTTTGGAGTCCATCAGGCAGATGGGGCTGGAATGCGGGCCGCAAGGCACTCTGTTCATTCATCTTACCCTGGTGCCCTACATCGATTCGGCCGGCGAGGTGAAAACCAAACCCACCCAGCACAGCGTGAAGGAATTAAGGGAGATCGGAATCCAGCCCAACATACTCCTGTGCCGCACGGCCCAGCCTTTGAGCAAGCAGATCCGGGAGAAGATCGGGTTGTTCTGCAACGTTCCCAGCCAGGCGGTGATCCAGGCCATCGACGTGGATTGCATCTACGAGGTGCCCATTCTCTTCCACCAGGAGGGACTGGACAGCCTCATCATCCGGCATCTGGGCCTGGAGTGCGGGGAGCTGCACATGGAGGATTGGGTGGAAATGATGCAGCGCATCAAAAATCCCTCCGGCCGGGTCACCATAGGAATCTGCGGCAAGTACACCCATCTGAAAGATGCTTACAAAAGCATAATCGAGGCATTCGTCCACGCCGGGGAGGAAAACGACGCCCGGGTCCATTTGAAATGGATAGACTCGCAGGAGGTATCGTCCCAGGGAGCCGAAAAGAACCTGTCCGACATAGATGGACTTTTGATTCCGGGGGGGTTCGGGGAAAGAGGCATCGAGGGCAAGATCGAGGCGGTGAGATACGTCCGGGAAAACCGGATACCGTATCTGGGCATCTGCCTGGGCATGCAGTGTGCGGTGATCGAGCTGGCTCGCAACGTATGCGGCATGAAAAAGGCCAACAGCTACGAATTCGACCATGAGACTCCTTATCCGGTGATTCACCTGATGCCGGATCAGGAGAAGGTCACCGACATGGGGGGCACCATGCGGCTGGGAGCCTATCCCTGCATCCTGGAAAAGGAGAGTCTGGCTTTCGCAGCTTACGGAGAGGAGAAGATCAGCGAAAGACACCGCCACCGCTACGAATTCTACAACCAATACCGGGATCAGTTGACCAAAGCCGGTCTCAAGCTTTCCGGGCTTTCTCCGGATGGAAGATTGGTGGAGATAGTGGAGCTTTCCGATCATCCCTGGTTTGTGGCGGTGCAGTTCCACCCGGAGCTTAAATCCCGCCCCACCCGCGCTCACCCCCTGTTCCGCGATCTGGTCAAAGCCGCTTTGAATTATCGAAGATCTAAAGGATCGCCGGCTTCCGAGGAGAAGGAGTC
>CAZWAO010000188.1:0-5369 GCA_964631815.1 uncultured Ignavibacteria bacterium
AGGGTTCAAGGGTTCAAGGGTTCAAGGGTTCAAAAGTTCAAAGGTCCAAAAGTCGAAGAGTCTAAGTTAATCACGTTTGGTTCTGGATAACAGCTCCGACAATTCCTGCCTTCACCTTATACGGTTGCAAACGACCGAGGTGCACAAGCCAAATTGGTAAGGTTACGGGTGTGAGCCTTTCCGCTGGCCGACTTCAACCTTAGAAAAACACCTCCCTTAACCCGCCCCCGCCCTTCTCGATCTTTATCGCCGGCAGGGCCTTGATGTTTATTCGAAAATAATAGCCCTGGCGGAGACCTGTGGCAATCCAGGTGACTCTCGCTTCCCAACAGTGCAGGTCGCGGTAAAACTCGAAGGTCTGTTCGATGATCTTCTCCTCCGAGAAATCATAGCGATTGAGGTAGCGTATATCCCAACCGCGGGTCAGCGGCAGGCTCAAGGTGGCACTCACCCAGTGCGTCTCGCTTCCCCCCCTGGCTTGGCTGAAGCGGTGACTTATGTCCAGGCTCCAGGATTTTTTGGTGGCCGCGGGACGGCTCTCCGCCGCGCCCGCCTCGTATTGGGGCGGGCCCAGCTCGCCAAACGACACCTCCTCGGTTTCGGGCAGCAGACCGCTTGACTCCCTCCAACTCCCTCGGAGGTTCAGCCGGGTGTCGAAGCTGAAGGACAGCCAGCGGGGCGACAAAAGATCCAGCTTTCCGGCCTGGTCGTAGAAATCGTGAATGGTGGAAAAGGCGAAGTCCAGGTTTCTCACCGCCTGCGAACGCAGGGAGGTGGAAAGGACGGATAGCTTGTGCTGGTCTGCCACGAAATTGTAACCGGAGGAGAAATTCAAATTGAACAAATCCAGCTTCTTCTCCACCGGCTCTCCGTTCTTAAGCGATCTGGTTTTTGCCTGAACCAGATTATTTAAGTTGAAACTCATGGATTTGCGCTCCGCGCCGGAGCCTCCCCGGCCGGTATATGACAGATATTCATCCTTGCGGGAGAACTTCGGCTGCCAGGAGAAGCTGACCGTGGGCGTCATCACATGTCTTATTCCCACCAGGCTTCCCAACCGGGGACGAAACATTCCATAGAGGACTGTGTTGGCGGAGACATTGGCGGAGTAAGTGCCCCGCCGGGCGGCGCTGTTTCCTGTTATGGGAAAATCCTCGGAGAGATTGGTTTTGAAAACGTAATACCAGGTTTCGTGGTACTGGAAGCCCGGGTTTATGACCAGCCAGCCCAATAGCTTCTGGGCGGCCGAGAGGGAGAGGTTGTTGTCCGACACTGCGAATTTCTTCCGATCGTAGTCCTCCTCCCCTTTTGCCCGGTACTGATAGTTGACCAGATTCGATGAGAAGGAGTAGTAGATGGAGTTGTACCATCTCTGCTCAAGCCGGCCTTCTTCATTCTCCTTGGCCGCAATCAGAGGAAGCGAGGTCCGGGTGAAGCTGACCACCGGCAGGCTGAGGGTCCGCACGTCGGTATCTAAGTTCCAGGTATGATCCAGCGCTACTGTGGCGCTGGCCGTGCTCCATCTCTTGTAAAGGCTGGCCTGGGAGTGCAGGGAACGATTTCGTCTCTCCACCGGATCCAGATTCAAATCCCGCCAGTAGTTTTTGTCGCTTAAGAAATTGCCGGAAGCGGAAAGTGAAGTGGTGGGAGAGATGGTCTGCTGGTGGTAGAAGTTCAGATCCCAGCGATCGCTTCTCCTCTTGGTGAGGGTGGCCAGATTCCAACTGGACTGGCGGTTGAACGATCCGGCCACGGTCCCGCTGAGCACGTATCGCTTGGCATAGCGGGCCTGGGACCTTATCAGCCATCCCGATCCCTCATAGTAGTCGAAAGCGGTTTTCAGGTCCCAGTAGTCGGAAGCCGCCCAGTAATAACCCAAATTCCGAATGAACCGGTTCGATTCTAAATTGCCCAGATCGAATGTCAGAAATCCCGAATGCCTGCCGGGCTTGATGGGAAAGACGTAAAACGGAATGGCCGCCACCGGAAGATGCCCGATATACATCACCACCGGCTTGGCGATCACCTTATCCTTGGCAATGATCTTCATCTCCTGGGTGTAGAAATGATAGTGGGGATCAGTCTCCCGGTCGCAGGTGGTATAAGTGCCCTCGTCCGCCAGCAGAACCTGATCGGTTATCTTCCTTAAAAGCTCTCCCCGATAGATGCCCTGCTGAATGTCGGTCACCCCCTGGGTGATCTTTCCTCTCTTGCTCCGCAGATCGTAAGTCATCCGCTGGCCTTTGATTTCCTCTTTTCCGTCCTGAAGCACCGGCGGCCCGACTGAGACCCTCTTTCCCTCCTCCTCCTTAGTCTCCGGCTCCGCCACCAAAATCTGCTCCTTGGTCTGGTAGAGGATTTCGCCCGCCGAAAGCGATATCTGTTGGTACTTGAGACTGCTTTGCTCCCGCAGGGTGATTAAGTCCTCCTTCACTTTATAGTCTATGGTCTCCGCCGAATACAAGATGGTATCCTCAACGCCGGAAGCCTTTTCCTCTCCCTCCGGTTGAAAGGTATAGGCGCCCATGGCCCCGCCTTTGATCACCACTTCGTACAATTGCTGGTCGGAGAGGAACAGGTTGATGGTGTCGCCCGAAGCCACGTTTTTATCGCCGGCCAACCGGCTTTCCTGTTCGGAGGTGGACTGGGGATAATAGGTGCTGGTGGCGTTTCCACACGCTTTCACCTGAGTCAACTGTTCATTCTGCAGAAAGAAGAACATCTCCCTGGATGCCAGGAAGCTCTCCCTGGTGATTTGATTGGCCGAATCGACCACTTCCAGATGGGACGCCCGGGCATTGCCCTCCACTTGGATTTCGTCGATCCGGTCACCCCGAAGGAAAAGATCCATCCGGTCTCCGCTGAGCCGATCGTTCTGTTTATCCGCCTGGGGATTTCCCTCCAGGACGATCTTATCCTCCTCGCCTATCCAGGTGGCCTGCCCACAGGTGGCGGTCATATCCGCCTTGGTGATCCGAACGTTATGTTTGGCCGTTCCTTCTTTCGCGTTCACCACGTAATCCAGGGTGTCCGCAATTACGGTAATGGAGCTGTCCTTCTTGTCGGGTTTGACCGTCAAACAGGGCGAGCCGGTGAAGACCACTAATTTTCCCGTTCTATCGTATCTTCCGTGTTCTCCGGTTATCCGGGCATCTTCCTTCCTGCTATAGAGAATCACGTTTCCGTCGGCCACAGCCGTCCTGGTCCTTCTGTAGTAGGTAACCCGGTCTGCGGTGAGCACCTGATCCGGGTCCTCTATCCTCACGCTGTCGATGAAGACCACCTGGCCCGCGGTCTTATACCACACTGCCCGGCTGCTCCTTAAGTTCAAATCGCCATGTTGGAAGATCACGTTTCCCACTAAGTTGATCATCACGTTATCCTCCTCCAGCCGAAGCTCGGAGAAATCGGCGTTGAGCAATCTAATGGGCTCGCTGGAAGTCTCCTCAGCAGAAAAGCAGGAACCGCATCCCAGGAAAACCCATAGGCCAAGTAACGTGATGGTCAAAACGGCTCTGTTCATCTCACCATTGTATTACGGTTTCAGGTGCGCCACGGCATGAAAAAGGCGAATGTGAGTCTTTGCCCGATAGAGTATCACCAATATCAATTTCGGCTTCATCCCCACCTGGTTATACAGCCCAAAGTATATGATTGATGTCGTGAGGGCAATGAAAAAGCCGAGCCTCTGAGGCAGAGATTCGGCCAGCCCGAGAGTTGAGGCTCCCGGCAATCATGCCCAGAACCTTCCACCGATTTTCATTTGCCACGACCTTAAGGTCGTGGAAACGAGAAGCACCCCAAACCCAATTGGGCTTCAGCCCACGAGATGTAGGGATTAAAATCCAAAAAGCGTTTCTCCCATTCTAATCCACTAGCTGAAGCTCGTGGCAATGGTGCCAAGATGCAAAAGAAGACCAGAACATAGCTTAAGCTAGGTTCTGGTCTATCGTTTCACTTACAGCGGTAGGGGCAACTCTAGAGTTGCCCCTACAGAAGCACCCCTACAAAAACGCCCCTACAAAACGGCTCTACAAAAAGAAGCCTAAACAAAAAAGGCTTCCCTGGTTTTGTCGGGAAGCCTTTTTTTGTCGTTCGAATTCGATACTAGTACATATCACCGTATCCGCCGCCGGGAGGCATACCCGGAGCAGCAGGCGCCTTCTTCTCTTCCGGCTTGTCTGCCACCAGACACTCGGTGGTAATCAGAAGCGAGGCGATGGAGGAGGCGTTCTCCAGAGCGATGCGGGTGACCTTGGTGGGATCGATGACTCCCTGCTTCATCAGATCACCGTACTCCTCGCTCTCGGCATTGAAGCCGAAAGACCCGGATTGCTCCCTCACCTTGTTGACCACCACGGCCCCGTCCACTCCCGCATTCTCTGCGATCTGCCGGATAGGCTCTTCCAGTGCCTTTTTCAGGATGATCAGTCCGGTGTGCTCGTCGCCCTCCAGCTTGAGCTTATCCAATGCCGGAATGGCCCGCAATAAAACCACTCCGCCGCCGGGAACGATGCCCTCTTCCACCGCAGCGCGGGTGGCGTGCAAAGCGTCTTCCACCCGGGCCTTCTTCTCCTTCATCTCGGTCTCGGTGGCAGCGCCCACGTTGATCACCGCTACTCCGCCGGCCAGCTTGGCCAGCCTCTCCTGCAGTTTTTCCTTGTCATAATCCGAGGTGGTCTCGTCGATCTGCCTTTTGATCTGGCTGACCCGGCCCTTGATGTCCTCGGTCTTGCCGCCGCCTTCCACTATGGTGGTATTCTCCTTGTCGATGGTCACCCGCTTGGCCTTGCCCAGATCGGAAAGCTGGGTGTTTTCCAGTTTGAATCCCATCTCCTCGGAGATGACCCTTCCGCCGGTCAGAACGGCGATGTCTTCCAGCATGGCCTTTCTTCGGTCACCGAATCCCGGAGCTTTGACCGCGCAGACTTTCAGGGTTCCCCTCAGTTTGTTCACCACCAGGGTGGCCAGAGCCTCCCCTTCCACTTCCTCGGAGATGACCAAAAGCGGCTTGCCCATCTGAGCGATTTTCTCCAGCACGGGCAGAAGGTCCTTCATCACCGAGATCTTCTTGTCGTGAATCAGGATCAAAGGCTCCTCTAAAACCGCTTCCATGGCGTCAGGATTGGTGATAAAATAGGGCGAGAGGTAGCCGCGATCGAACTGCATTCCCTCCACCACCTCCAGATCGGTTTGGGTGGTCTTGGCTTCCTCCACGGTTATCACCCCGTCTTTGCCCACCTTCTCCATGGCGTCGGCGATCAAATCGCCGATGGACTTGTCGTTGTTGGCGGAGATGGTCCCCACCTGGGCGATCTCCGTCTTTCCCGGCACCGGCTTGGACATCTTCTTTATCTCTTCCACCACTG
>CAZWAO010000189.1:0-5337 GCA_964631815.1 uncultured Ignavibacteria bacterium
CGGATGCAACGGATGAGGGGGCGGGTCTCGGGTTGGCGTATGTCTGCCCGGCATAAGTTCCAATCGAGGAGGTTACGATGCACAAACGGTCAGCCCTTTGGTTTGTTTTGTTCTCCTTCATCCTTATGGTCGGCGGAGTGAGAGGAGACGCAAGCGGTGCGGAAACTCACAAAGGAGACAAAGGCTTGAGTTTCACTGTGAGTGGAGTGAGCGATGTCAGCTTAGGAGAATTGGAGGGGGGCATTGGCGGCAAATTCTGGGTCTCAGACGCACTGGCTACTGTAGTCGCTGTCGGATTTGGCTCAGATAGGAGTACCACGGCTTATCCGAATCCGGATTACTCCTACGCAAGGCACAGTACCAACAGCTTCTCGGTATTCGCAGGACTGGAGGATCATTTCCTTTTCAAAGGGAACTTCTCGCCTTATGCCGGTGCAGGGGTTCGCTTCGGCGTCAGTGGCAGTACCTACCATCCGAGTTTAAGCATTTCAGATCCATATCCTGGCTCGGTCCGAAAGGAAGAGACAAGCGAAATGAGCTATGGAATTCGCGGTTTCTGTGGACTTGAGTACTTCTTTGCTGACTGGATCAGCTTGGCGGCACAGTACCAGATCGACTATGGTGATTCCAGAACGGACTTCCAGCGGACGCTGGTTGAGGGTCCCGGCATCACACAGCCTGCCAGGCAGACATCAACCAAGACGACGTTTGGCACCGGCACTTCGAGCTTGATTCTGACGTTCTACATGTGGTAACAAATACTGATTGATCCTTTGGTTCTGGTGGATTAGGAAATGACGACTTTCCCACATTCGCGCCCAAGCGCTTTGTCGCGAGGGCTGGGCATGTCGAAAACCGCCTTTTCGCTTCTTCTCCTGGCGGGTGTGCTGGTCTCAGCAGGCAATGCCAGCGCTGAATCGAGCCGCGACCGGTACCGGCACGGCGGCAGAAACGGCATCATTCTCTTCTGGAATGGCTCCTGGGACCTCGGAGTGGGATCGGTTGAGAGTGGGATCGGATACAAACGCTGGTTCTCGGACAAGCTGGCGGCAAAAACCTTTGTCTCCGTCTCCAAGACGGATACGACCTTCCATTTTGAAGACTATTACCCAATACAAGAAGTAAGGATCCGAAAGACACAGTTTTCAGCGCTTGTGGGGGCAGAGGTTCACTTTTGGAGCAGAGAAAGACTTTCGTTTTTCGCAGGAGGGGCAATACAGTTCCGACTTCTACGATCGACGAGAGACGAGTATGGAGGCAGCAGATTCACTATTTTGGGCCTCAAGGAGGAGACCACTACTTACGGCATACAAGGGTCACTGGGCGTGGAGTACTTCCTTTTCAGAAGTGTGAGCCTACAGGTGGGCTATCAGGTCGATTCGTCCATGACTGACATACGTGGCAGGGGAACCTGGAGTCTTAGCACAAGCACCTCCTCTCTGATTGTCACTCTCTACCCATAGGGAGAAGCGTTAAGAAAAGATGGTTTGCACAAACTCTGAGACATGGGTTCGCATCTTCCTTACAGTTCCGAGCGTACTGCAGCTATAGCTCTTAGGTGCGATTGAAGGATCGCCCGCGGGTTCGATGAGCAGACGCTCCCCCAGACGGGCCCGTCCGGGCATCTGGGAATCGAACCCCTACAGGGTAGTCGGCGCCTTCCTCGCACCCTGAAGGGTGCGGCTACAACTATCTGCGGGTTCGATGAATCGAACCCCTACAAGTCCGTATCCTGTCGTCGTATTATCTTTTGGGTTCACTACGAACAGTGAACCATGAACTGTTAACTGACTTTTCCGGGGGCGATTTGGTTTCGACGGAGGTAATGGGAAAAGATAAGCGTGCCGAGGTGCCCAGTTCCCTCGTTAATCCAATTGGGACACAAATTTAAGTGCAGACTATTCATATGCACTGGCTGCCTAACTAAAGGCGGCTCGTCTGTCCCGGGCTTGCTTGTTGGCCCGGAAACAGGCGTCGACTCAAACAAGCTGGTTTGATCCTGTTCCTGGGAGGATCGGACGAGATTTCACCGGGATAGCGAAAAGTGAAACCTGCCGCTTGGTGTTGCCTTTCGCAAAGAAGGAATAAACCGGCTACGCACGTAGAAGGTCTTTATCTTGTGCCTTCGGACGGGGGTTCGATTCCCCCCGCCTCCATTAAAACAGTTCGCGGTTCACAGTTCGTGGTTCGTGGTCAAAATCCCCTTACACACCTCCCTGAACCGTTCACCGTTCAGAATCGACCAATGCTCTCATTAGTAAGCAGTGGACTGCCGACCGCGGACAGCGTTTCGAGTATTGCCCCAACAGATAGCGGCTTGGCATCGTTTTCTTTTTCGGATCTGTCATAGACTGACAGTCACAGGGGGATTAAGCAATTGTCGGCTTTGCCGATAACAGAAATGTAACTTTTTTGAACAGATTGGACTTGCAAGTTCACTCTGCAGAGGCCAACACTGTTTGGCAGGAAGTCAGTATGGATATCTCGCGATATCTAAAGCCGGAGCTGATCAAGCTCGAAATGAAGACCCAGGTGGAATGCGATCCCGAGTGCCAGCTTCATCCGGATAAAGTGCTCTGGAGCAGGAAGAGAGCCATATTGTGCGAGCTGGTGGAGCTTTTAGAGAAGTCGGGCAAGGTGGGCAATTCCAAGAAACTGCTGGTGGACTTTCTGAATCGGGAGAAAAAGGCTACCACCGGAATCGGACATGGGATAGCCGTACCGCACATAAGGTCCATGCAGGCCAAGGAATTCCTGTTGGGCTTTGCCCGGTCTACCGAAGGCTATGATTTCGATTCTCTGGACAAAGGTCTGGTGCATTTGTTCATCGTTATGGCTTCTCCTCCTTACGATGACAATCTCTACCTCAAAGTCTTCAAATCCCTGGCGGAGACCCTCCAGTTCGATTACTTCCGCCGCGAGCTTCTCGACGCTTCCTCGGAGTACGAGATAATCCGCGCATTCAAGAGAATGCAATAATCCCCAAAGGCGCAACTGCACGCCACATACCCCCACGATCTTTTGCTTTGGATTATTAAGGCCTAATTATCCACGCAGGCTTGATCCAATGGACTGCCAGGACGGCGACGAGACTACTCCTCCAGTCTCTCGAATTCGTCCTTGCCCGCTCCACAATCGGGACAGGTCCAGTTTTTGGGAATATCCCCGAACTTGGTGCCAGGGCTGACGCCGGCGTCCGGATCGCCTAATTTGGGATCGTAGATATAGCCGCAAACCATGCATTCCCACTTCTCCATCAACTGCCTCCTCTGGTAAGAGCGATCTTGTACTCTGACCGGTTTCTCCGAAATGTCTGTTGTTCACCGAAGGGTGGTTGTCCTCTTGTGCTCTCTTGATGCCAACAACAAGTCAAGCCTATTTGATTTTCACCACCGCCAGGGTGAATTCGTCCACCACCGGCTGGTCTTCGGTGAAATCCTTCAGTGCAGATAGAATCCGGCGCACTATTTGGGCCGAGTCCTCTTTCACATTCTTCTCGACCACCGGAATCAAATTCTTACGGCCGAATTCCTCATCCTTCGGATTCAAATTCTCCACCACGCCGTCGGAGAAGAGAAGCAGGACGTCCCCGGTTCCGATTTCCTCCGAACCCTCCGGATAAATGCTGTCTTTGTCGATGCCCAGGAGCAAGCCTGCTTCGGTTAAAGACCTTTGTCCGTCGCCTCCGAAAAGGAGCGGCGGTTCATGCCCGGCGGAGGAATAAACCAGTTTCTTCTTGGACGGATCCAAAATGATATATACCATAGTGAGGAAACATGCTAACCGGTGGCATTCGGCCCAGACGAACCGATTCAAATGAGCCAACACCGACGACGGTTCAAGTAACAGGGAGTGGGCTTCCTTCTCCAGATAAAGCTCCTTTAGCCTTCCCCACTCAGCACGGGTCTTGGCCTTCAACTCGGTGGCTTCCAGGCCGTGTCCCATAACGTCGAATAGAAGCAGTCCTAATTGGTTCCGATCCTTAACCAAAAAAGTGTCGAAGAAATCTCCGCCCGCTAATTCGGAAGGCAGGCTCAGAGCGGCTAAATCGACCGACTTCAACGACTGGGCCCGTTTGAATGCCGGTTCCGGTGGAAGGTGGAAGCTGACCTCATCTTTTTTAATGAACTCCTCCGCATCCTTGCCCGATACCAGGCGGGTCAGGCTCTGGAACTCCTGTATCAGGATGATGCGATGCTTTCGCTCTTCCTCCGCCAACTGCACCAGCAGGGACCTGACCTGCTCCGAGGGTGCCTTTTGGCTGGCCTGATGATAATAGTTGAAGGCTTCGGTTTCCCTTCTGATGGCCCCGATCAGAATGTCGAAGAACTCTTGGTCGTGTCTCATGGGAAGCTCTCGCGAAACAATGGTCAGACCGGCTTAGACATCCGTCGCTGCTTTGAGGTCATAGTCCAAGATACGTGCTCCCCACAATCTTAATTCTCTGTCCGACCTTTGTCAAGGCTTATCTCCTTTGGATTGGCAAGGAGAGCGTGCCGGACATGCCCAGAGCGGAGACGAAAGCTTTTGACTTCCCCTGCAGACAAGACTATATTCGGGCGGAAGAGATTAGGTAAGAGACAAACCTGAACAAGGAGTTGCGGCACAGATGAAATTCGTAGACAAACTCTTGGAAATCTCCCGAAAAAACGACTCTCTGGTGTGTGTTGGGCTGGACACCGATCTGGATAAAGTGCCTAAACATCTTCTCAAGGAAGACGATCCCATTTTCGCCTTCAACCGGAGCATTATCGACTCCACTTCGGATTTGGTGTGCGCCTACAAACCGAATCTGGCCTTTTACGAAGTTTTCGGTTCCCGGGGATGGGAAGCCCTGAAGAAGACTTGCGACTATATCCCCCGCCAGATTCCCATCATCCTCGACGGCAAGCGGGGAGACATCGGCAACACAGCCCGGATGTATGCCCGGGCCGTGTTCGAGACCTTGGGCGGCGATGCGGTTACGGTCAATGCTTATATGGGGAAAGATGCCCTGCTTCCCTTTTTGGAGTATGAGGACAAGTGCTCTTTCGTTCTTTGTTTGACCTCCAACCAGGGCGCTCAGGATTTTCAGCTTTCGCAGGTGGAAGGCCAGCCTCTGTACGAAATCGTCGCCCGGAAAGTAGTCGACTGGAACGAGAAGGGCAACTGCGGTTTGGTGGTGGGGGCCACCTATCCGGAACAACTGAAGGGAATCAGGGAGACGGCAGCGTTGCTTCCCATTCTCATTCCGGGCGTGGGGGCCCAGTCCGGTGATCTGGAATCGACCGTGAGATTCGGCACCGACAAAAACGGTGAGCTGGCCATAATCAACTCATCCCGAGCCATCCTTTACGC
>CAZWAO010000190.1:0-5333 GCA_964631815.1 uncultured Ignavibacteria bacterium
GGGGAAGAGCTATCACCTGCGAGTGGGGGTGCTTCAGGGAGGTGCCGGCAGAGGCTCCGTGGTTTCTGAAGATGATGATCAGCTTGAACCGTCGGTCCTTTTCCAGGGCCCGGTATCTTCTTCCATACACCGTGCAGATATCCTCCACCTGTTCCAACGGGAGGGTGGCGATGGTCCGGTCATGCCGGGGGGTTTCGATGATCACCTCGTGTTGTCCCAAGCCCGGCGCGCTCTTGAAGAATCCCCGCTTCATCTCGGAGATCTTCTCTTGCGGGCCTAAGGCCGCATACTTGTTGGTCACCACCCTGATCCTCCAACCCTGCTTTTCGGAACCGGCGGCTTTCCCCTTCAAAGCGTAAATCTGGGGCGGGGTCTGCCTCTCGTTGCCCGGACAGAAAGGGCAATGTGCATCGTAGGGCAGCGGCTTCTCCCGCTCCGACTTGACCGAAAACTGATGAGGTCTCTTGGCCCTCTCCGTGGCCAGTATGATCCACTCTTTGGTGGCTCTGTTCAGGCGTAACTCAGACATAGGTCCATCTCTCCAGTCGATTGGTTCAAGGACTGGTCAGCGTCTCCAGCCTCTCCAGCTTCTCCCTTTCGCCGATGACGATGAGTATGTCACCGGCCTCGATCTTGGTATCCGGGGCCGGATTCAAAAACACGTCCTTGCCCGTCTTTTTTATCCCCACCACCATGATCCCCAGATCCTTTCTTATGGGACAGACCTGCAGGGTGGTTTGATCTAAGGACGATCCCGGCTTCACCTGAATCTCCTCGATGGCCAGCCCGGTGTCTTTGTCAAAGGTCATCACCCTCATGAAGTCCACCAGGTTGGGTCGGAGCGTGGTCAGCGCCATGCGGATGGCCCCGATCCTGTGCGGGAAAACCACCTTGTTGGCGCCGGCCCGTTTGAGCTTCTTCTCCGCGTCGTCCGATTCTCCCCGGGCGGTGATGAACAGGCCGGGGTTGAGCTGCCGCGCGGACAGGGCGATGAAAACGTTGTCCGCCTCGTTGGCCAGCGCAATGATCAGTCCCTTGGCTCTTTGGATTCCGGCATCGGTCAAGGTCTCGTCGGTGGTGGAGTCGCCCTGAACGAACAAGAAGCGGTCCTGTTCCGCCAGCTCGATCCTCTGGGGGTCTTTGTCCACCACCACGAAAGGCACCCGACGCAGGGAGAGCTCCCGCGCCACCCGCCTTCCCACCTTGCCGAAACCGCATACGATGTAATGATCCGTCAATTCCTTTATGCCCTTTTGCATCCTTCGTCTCCCCAATAGTCTTTTGACTTCGCCTTCCACTATCATCTGTCCTATCACGCTTAAGGTATATGCGGCTCCCGCCACCCCCACCACGATCAGCACCATGGTGAACACCCTTCCGGCGGGGGAGAGAGAAAAGACCTCCTGAAATCCGACCGTGGAGAGGGTGATGATGGTCATGTACAGGGCATCCAGCGCGTCCCATCGCTCGATGACCGAGTAGCCTGCGGTTCCGAAGGCGATCACCACCAGCAGAATCAGGAGTACCGCTTTCAGTCTTTTTTCAGGATCCAATGTTCGGTCCTCGGATGCCCCGGCGGCCGGTTCGCTTCACAACCCGGTCCCCAGGGCGGAAAGTCCGCAAACTTAAGGCTCAAAGATCGACGGGTATCTCCTCGATCTCCTCCTCTTTGGTCTCCACGTACTTGCGGGAGATCATCTTGGCCAGCAGGGGAGGGGTCATCAGGGTGGTGGCGATGACCATGAATATGACCACCGCGTACAGATCGCTGGAGATCACCCCTAAGCTCAGTCCGATGGAGGCCACGATCATCCCCACCTCTCCCCGCGGCACCATCCCCACCCCCACCACCGAGGCCTGCTTCAGTCCCATGCCCACGGCCCCCAATCCGCAGCCGATGAGCTTGCCCACCACCGCAAACGCCGTCAGAATCAGGGCCGCGCCGATCAGGTTAGACTTGGTGAAGACGGAAAGATCCACCTGCGTGCCCATCACCACGAAGAAGAAGGGAACCAGGAAGTCGTACAGAGAATCGAACTTCACCGAGAATTTGTACTCTAAGTTCAGCTCGGCTAAGACCATTCCGGCCATGAAGGCGCCCACGATGGCGGCTAAGTGGATGTAGCTGGCCACCGCGGACAAACCCAGGCAAAAGATCAGAGCCATGGCAAAGGGCGCGTTTTTCAGTTTGAAGCGGCCCAGGCTGGCGGGCCCCATGCGGCCCACCACCCTCTTACCCAGCACGATCAGAAACAGGATGAAACCGGCCGCCTCCAGGGTGAGCAAGGTGATCTTAAGATAGGAGATGGCGCCGCGGCCCAGTCCGGTGACCACTCCCAGAACCAAAAGTCCCAGGATGTCGTCGATCACCGCCGCCCCCAGTATCACCTTGGCCACCTGGGAATCCAGTATCTTCAGATCCGCGAACACCCGGGCGGTGATGCCCACCGAGGTGGCCACCATGGCCGCTCCGATGAACATGGCCTCCACCGTGCTGTGTTCCGCGGTCAGGGTATACAGGTAGCCGAAGAAAAACGGCAGTATCACCCCCAGAACCGCCACCATGGACGAAGTGCGGCCCACGCTTAACATCTCGTCCAATTTGGTGTGCAGGCCGATGGTGAAAAGCAGGATGATCACCCCGATTTCCGCCAGAATCTGATAAACGTGAAAGGTCTCCACGTGAGCCGGGTTGATCAGGCCAAAGACATACGGGCCCAAAATCACCCCTGCCAGAATCTCCCCGATCACCACCGGCTGCTTCAGGTGTTCGAACAGCTCCCCCATGATCTTGGCGGCCGCCAGGATTATCAGAAGGTCAAAGAGTATCTTGGTGGTTTGCTCCAAAACCGCCTCCTATGCCTGCTTCGGAGAAATCAAGCCCTCTCACCCGGTATCAAACCAAACCACAGATTCTCAGACTTGATCTCTTGCGTTACAAAATATGCAATTTCGTCCGTCAAGCAAATAAAAAAGCGCCCCACCTTCCGTGTTGCGAAAGTGGAGCGCTAGGGTAATTTGGTAGGAACAAAATTCAACGCATGTGGATCACTCGGAACAGCATCCAAAGCACGGCGCAGTGCCGAGCCTGAACAGGTAGTTCAGGAGCAGGATGGCATCGCCCACGTTGGCCACTCCGTCGCAGTTGGCGTCTGCTTTGCAGATTGGATCAGGGGCAGGGCCTCCAACGTAAAGGTAGTTCAGCAGATAAACCACGTCTCCCACGCTGATTGTCTCGTCGTAATAGTTGTCTCCGCAGTACAAGGGACCAACCAAAATCGTGGTTCTTTGAGTGCTCACTGCTCCGCAAGCGTCTATGGCAGAGAAGGAACATATCCAGGCTCCCTCTTCCCCTTCCGTCGGCACCCAGCTGAAGAGACCGGGATTGCCGCCATCGAAAGAGGGTGGGTTGGTGGGAGAACGCAACGAATCCGGCTCGTACCACAAACCGTCGAATGACATTTCCACAGTCTCGCCGTTCGGATCAGCGGCAGACACCAGAAGAAGCCGGGTGGCGCCCGCAATGGCCAACAGGCTATCGGGCAAATTGACATGAGGAGCCTGGTTCAGGGTGATGTCAAAAGTGCAGGTATCCGTGAGTCCCACATGATCCGTCACAATCACCGTCACCGTGCCTCCCGCCTGGCAATAATCGGTTACGTCGTATTCAACCGCTCCGTCAAAATAAGGAGTTCCCAGTCCCCACCCGTCAAACCCAACGTTCTCCACTCCCTGGCCGGTGAAACCGCACCAAATATCATCAATGGTACTGACCGGGCTTTCCGCCTGAAAATAGTTGTGGTAGTAGCCGGTGCTGTCGTAACTCTGGTTTTCAGGACAATCCACCACCGGTGGAGGAGGCTGTTCCACCAGAATAACCGTCTGCTTGGTTCCTGTTGCCCCGCAGGTATCCGCTACCGAAAAGGAACAGATCCAGGTACCTGTGTCAGCCGCTTGGGGAATCCACACGAAGAGACCGGGATTCTCTCCGTCGAACGAAGGGGAATTGCCGGGCGGCTGCAGGGAGTCCCGCTCCAGCCAGAAACCGCCAAGCTCAAGGGAACCCATCGGATCGGCATCCATATCTTCGGCAGACACCTGGAATGTCACTGTATCAAGCAGCGCCAGAGCCGAAAAACTATCCGGCGCGGATATGTTAGGTGCGTTGTTGACCAGAATGATATCAAACTCACACCAGGCTTGAATCCCCTCAACGTCCGTCGCTGTTATCCGGGCAGTCCCTCCTGCCAGACAGTGATCGACCACGTCGTAGGCAACGTACCCCTGCAATGCATCGTCTTTAGCAACAACCACCCTGACATTGCTCACGCCGGTCCCGGTGAAAGACGCAGACACGTCTGCCAGTCCCGCACAAGGATCGTCATCCCTCACCATGAAGTCGCCGCTGCTGTGTGTGCCGCTATGGTGAGGAGTCTCGGGGCCCGGACACATGGTGAAATAAGGGACCAGCCCGGGGCAAGTCACGATTGTCCTGCACACGGGAAAGAAGTTCTGGGGAATGTAAGTCTCGGCAGATGAATTGGAGAAAGCAAAAGTCTGTGCCGGGGGCCAGAAGCAAGTGTCTATGCATACCTGAGCACTGTCCCAGAAATCCATCTTAAATGTCATGGTGGCCAGCAAAGACCTGCTGCCCGGTCCCCACCTCTGGTCCTGGGTGCCGGTGGGCAATGTCATAAACCAGAATTGCGAAACCTCATTACCCAGATCCAGCACCACAAAGTCCCATCCGCTGATGAAGTCGGCGTTCATATCCAACAGCTTGTTGTGGATTTGGATGTCCTGCATGGACGGAAGGTGACGGAAAATGCTGCGGTTCTGCTGAACTTCGCCGCCCGGGATGTCGAGCATGCTGGTACCATTCCACCATACGCCCAAGCTGCAGTAATCCATCGGCCCGAACGGCTGAACCTCATAGCACAGGGGAATGACAAAGCCAGCGATGGAGTCGGTCGCAGGATCGATGACGTCATTGGTTACATAGATGGGAAATCTCACAAAAAACGGCGGTGCGCCAAAAACGAAGTAGTCCCCGGAATAGACCTCGACATACAAGGTGTCCGGCACCCCGGCGTCCTGAGCCCAAGCCAAGCTGCTCGGCAACACAAGTGCCGCCATCCCTACGATTATGATTAGAATGGTCTTTCTCACGTCAAGCCTCCTTCCTTCTCCAAACATCACTCATTACCGGCTTTCACAGCATTCGAAACATGGCGCGGAGCCGTTTCTAAACAGGAAATTCAACAACAGAACCACATCACCCGCATCTCTCTCCCCATTGCAGTTGGCATCGCCGCGACACAGGGGAACCGGCG
>CAZWAO010000191.1:0-5258 GCA_964631815.1 uncultured Ignavibacteria bacterium
CATCTATTCTTCTCGTCTTTTGATACGTTCACCCCAAAGAGGCCGTTTGCTAAGGTCCGGCGGACTCGAGCCGCCCGCATTGTCACATGCTGCCCCAGTTCCCGGTCGGCTCCAAAATTCGACGCTCTCCGGCTCCTGCCGAAGCGTAGCACTCGGCCATTGCTCCAAAATCCTGCCCGACTCGACTGCCTTGAATCCAACCCGCCTGGATTGAAGCACACCTCATTAATTTAACCAATCCCCCTTCCCGGCGCAAAGGTTTTTTTCGGTCAATTTCAGGCGTCACCACAGCACTCCACTGACCCGGTCAAACACCTCCTATCCGCCAATGCCACATCCGGATATTCACGAACTTCCATCTCCTGCAACTTCACCTCAGCGAACAACACATTCGCTTGACCAGACGACAGATGGACACAGGAATTCGACGCCAACTTGCTTTTGATGTCAAAAAAACCTGCGTTCCAATCAGGATAATCAAGAATCTTTTCTCAGACGATTGTGAAGCCGAGAATCTGTCGAGAATTGCTACACATGGTGTGGTTTTTATCTACAATCCACTTTCTGTTGTTTGTAAAGAACTTAGGCATTATGACAAGATGATTCTATCGTTTCGTGTGGAAATACACAACAGCATCATGGGGAACTACTCTGCGGTGTTCTTTTAATATGGAAAAACCTTCCTCATAACTCAAACGGAGTTTTACGATTATGTTGAATCTACAGCAGTCGACGATTTTGGGCAAGCGCATTGCAATAGGAAGCGCCGGAGTTTTTGTGAAGTTATCCGGAAAGGTTTGGTGATGAAAATGTCCGTAGCTTTCGGCATTGTCTTCCTGGTCGTTTGCATAGCGGTCAAAGCGTGGCGCGAAAGAAAGTCGCTCGCTATTTAGTCAAAAAAGTACTAAGCCAACTCTCAAAGGAGAAAGTCGAGGTGAGTGAAGTGTCTGTTATACTCGCTCTTCTGTTCCTGGGAATCGCCGTGGTGATCGGCTACTGGCTCGAGAGAAGACGAGCCGGCGTCCCCGGGAAGGAGGTTGTTGAAGCCAAACTTCCCTAAGAGGAGGGAGCATTATTCGTGCATCCGGGACACGCCTGGGTGAAGGTGGTCGAACCCAATCTGGTCACGGTGGGGGTCGACGAGTTTACCCGATCGGTCTTCGGCTCGGTAGAGGAATTGGCACTCCCGGAGCCGGGGGTTCTGATCAGGCAGGGGGGGAAGGGTTGGAGGCTGAAGCGGGGAGAGCGCCGCTTGGACCAGACCGCTCCTATCACCGGCAGGGTGGTGGAAGTCAATCGCGATTTGGTTCAAAGACCCCACCTTCTGGGGGAGAAGGATACCCTGAGCAACTGGATTTTGAAGGTCCGGCCGGTCAGCGCCCCCGAATCTGAGCCTGGAATCGATGGAGATGGCACACATAAGAAACGTCCTGGAGCGGAACGAGTGGAGCATAACCCGTTCGGCCGAGGTGCTGGGGATCGACAGGGCCACGCTCTATCATAAGATCAAAAAGTATGAACTGCGAAAGCAAAAGTGAAGATATATATACTGCCCCTTCGCTTTGAGGACGACGAGCTTCTGGAACAAGTATCTTCCGTCGTGGCCCGGGCTTTCGACCGTCCCGTCGACCGGTTGCATTCCTCTTTCTCTTTGAAAGATGGCCACGATCCCGTCCGCAACCAATACAACTCCACTTGGATTCTGTCGAAGCTGGTGGAGCTTGCTCCCCAGCAGGAATGCAAGATTCTGGGGATCACGGAAGTGGATCTATACGTGCCGGTTCTGACCTTCGTCTTCGGCGAAGCGCAACTGGGAGGCAAGGCGGCGGTGGTTTCCTCCTTTCGACTGCGGAACGAGCTTTACGGGCTGCCGCCCAATCCCCAGCGTTTAAGAGAGCGTTTGGAGAAGGAGGCGGTTCACGACTTGGGGCACACCTTCGGCATACTGCATTGTCGCGACCCGCTGTGCGTCATGCATTCATATACTTACGCAGAGGAAACAGACATCAAATCCAAGGACTTCTGTAAAGCATGTTCCTCTCTGCTCAAGCGCAAAAGCACGTGAAGCGCAGGAAGAGTCGTCAGATCACCAACTCATACACACAGTGTCTCCACTTTTAGCATCATTGCCCTACAAGCTTGGGCTGCAAGAAGCTTGATCGCAATCCGCGCAGTGAATCCAGGCCAAATCCGAACCGCAAATTTCCTTCTCCCCTCTTTGCCTTCTTCTCCGTAAAGAGCGGTTTCACCCATCCACCCCGCTTGACAAAAAGAGGCTGGATTGTATATTGGGAGATCACCAAGGTGTGGCCAAACTTCCACTTGGAGGAGGAAATGAAATATCCCAGCAGTTTCAGATTTGCGCTGTTTCTATTCGCCTTCTTCTTTTTCGCAAACCAGGCCGATGCGATCCAGCTCGACATTCAAAAGACGGTGCTGGACAACGGTCTGACCATCTTGACCTGCGAGGATCACTCCGTTCCCACGGCGAGCTATCAGACTTTCATGAACGTGGGTTCAAGGGACGAGGTCAAACCCGGTATCACCGGACTGGCGCACGTTTTCGAGCACATGATGTTTCGCGGAACTGAGAAGTATCCCGATTACGATCAGGCCTTGGGAGACTTTGGACCGGAGACCAACGCTTACACCGGCGAGGACATGACTGTGTACTTCGTCAATGTTAAACCCGAGTATCTGGAGAAGGTGATCGAGGTGGAGGCCGATCGGGTGAGGAATCTGATCTTCACCGACCAGACCTTCCGGACCGAATTGGGACCGGTCAAGGAGGAGAGAAGGATGGGGGACGTGGAGGACCCGGACGGCTATCTGTGGTCGGAGTTCACTCAATTAGCTTACCGGAAGCACACCTATCATCATCCGGTGATCGGATACGAGGAGGATTTGGAGAAGAACATTCAGGTGGAGGACGGTTTGGAGTTCAAAAGAACCTTCTATTCTCCCGGGCACGCCACCATTGTCGTGGCCGGAAATTTCGATACCCCCCAGGTACTCGCATGGATAAAGCAATACTACGCAGACTGGCCCGGTCAGCCTCCACCCAACCTTGCCATTCCTCCTGAGCCTCGACAAACCGAGGAGAGAACCGCAGCTTATACCTGGAAGGACGATTTGATCACCCCCCGGCTGATAATCGGCTATCACGGACCCAGGTTCGACATCATGTCGGATGATTTCTGCGCGCTCAAGCTCATCGCCGAGATCCTGTTCCTGAAAAGCGGCCGGTTGACCAGGAAACTCCAAACCGACCTGCAGTTGGTGGATCATGTCGGCGGCGAGATGCAGGAGCACAAGGACCCGGGCATGTTCACCATCTGGGCCCGTCTGAAGAAAGGGAAATCGACTCAAGAGGTTCAAGATATAGTCTACCAGGAGTTGGAGAGGCTGCAGGCCGAGCCGGTGAGCGACAAGGAACTGGCCAAAGCCAAAAACTCGCTGAAGGCCCAGATGTACTATCGGCTTAACCGTCCCTTTTCGGTGGCCTCGGCTATCGGACATTATCAACTGCTGGCGGGTGATTACAACGCATTATTCCAAGCCGAGGAGAGATACAATTCCATCACCCCAAAGATGTTGCAGCGGACGGCGCAGAAGATATTCGTGCCTGCTAATCGCACGGTCGTGACTCTGACACCCAAGGAATGAAATGGGGCAAATGACCTGCCCAATGCTATTCGGGGATTTCTTGAAAAAGGAGAATTCCATGTTGAGCAAAAGATCGAATGTCTTTCTTCTCGTCGGACTTTTGGGTTTGGTGATCCTGGGCCTGCCTTGCAGCCGCGTCGATGAGCTGAAGGTCGTCCAGGTGAAGAAGCCGGGAATACCGGTGGTCTATTTCGAGGTGATGATCCGGGCGGGATCGGCCTATGATCCGCCGGGCAAGGAGGGTCTGGCTTATTTCACCGGCAAGCTCTTGGAGCGTGGCACCGAGTCGTTCTCCCGGGACCAGATCACCGATCTTCTGGATCAAATCAGCGGCCGGTTGGACGTCCAAGTTCACAAGGAGGTGATAGTCATCTCCGGCACCACTCTGAAAGAGAACTTAGATGACTTCTACAAAGTGCTTTCCGAGATCATACTGAGGCCCACGTTCCCGGAAGAACAAATAGAGAAGACCAGAGTGGACCAGTTGGATGCCATCGAAAACGTTCGACAGGACGATATCGAATTGGTCAGACAGGAATTTGAGAACTACATCTTCCAAGGACATCCATACGGTCACTTAGTCTGTGGGAACGAATCATCGGTCAAATCGTTCAGCCGCCAGGACGCCCTGGATTTCTATGACAGGTACTTTGTGAGGAACAATATCCAGCTTGGTCTGGCCGGGGACTTCGACCAGGCAACGCTGGAGAGATTCAAGAGAGATATGTCCGGCCTTAAGTCCGGCCTGACTCCGGAACTCGAGGGGAGGGTCCGACCTGTGGTGGGAAGAAAGGTGCTTCTCATTCAGAAGGAGGGCAGGGCTCAGACCCAATTCAGGATCGGCCATCCTTATGGTTTGACCCGCGCTTCCTCCGATTACTTTCCGCTTCTGGTGGCTAATGTGTATTTGGGGAAACACCGGGAGTCGATCGGGAGGCTATATAAGACCGTCAGGATGGACCGAGGCTTGTCCTACGGAGCATACAGCTACATGGAGCATTTCCAGCAAGCCGGATGGAGCAAGTTAGTGGCGCCTAACATCCCCAGGTTGGTGCAATACTTCAGCATGTGGAGTTACGTCAAGAGCATCAATGCCAAATTCGCCATCAAACTATGCTTGAAGGAGCTGACCGATCTGGTGAATGACGGCATCCCCCAGGACAGATTCGAGTTGACCAAGAACTTCGAGGAGAACCAGTACGCCTTCCAGATCGAGACGCCGCAGAGAAAATTAGGGCTTTTGCTCGACGACGATTTCTACGGAACGCCCGGTTTCGTGGAGAATTACGAGAAGAACGTGGGCCGCGTGACCATAGAGGAAGCGGACGCGGCTGCGCGGGCATATCTCTCGCCGGAAAACATAGCCATTGTGGCTTTGGTCTCCGACGCAGACGAGTTCGAGCAGGAGCTTCTGGTCGGCGCGACCATGATAGAATATCCCTCTCAGAAGGACACAGCTGCGCTCGCAGAGGAAGATGCCAAGATAAAAGCGTTCGACTTGGGCCTGACGGAAGGGGACTTCGAGATCGTCAAGGCCTCGGACCTTTTCAAATGAGCTGACCAAATCGCAGGCGGAGATTGTAGGGGCGGAG
>CAZWAO010000192.1:0-5227 GCA_964631815.1 uncultured Ignavibacteria bacterium
GTAACTTTTCCCAAATATCGGTATCCCTCACTCCCGCGGGCATTACCTGACCAGCCTTTCCCCTTCATACACCAATCGATTGCCTCGTCAGTGGCAGCTACGGTAAACTGGCAGCGAATGTAACCTGAACCTCTCTTGTGACACCGGATCTTGGATATGCCTAAATATGGCGTAACAGGCCCACCGCGCATTTGTGTGATGCTCGCTCTGCTCTTAGCCTCCCTTGGCATGTTAGCTAGCTGCCGGACTGAGGCAATTACTTCTGACGAAACCAGCGTAGGCATTCACCGAGCCATTCAGAATAAGGGGTCCGACACGCTTGTCAATCTAGCTCTGGCCTGGGCTGAGGCTTATCAGGGCATCCAGCCCGAGGTGAGCATTGCTGTCACTGGTGGTGGTTCTGGCACCGGGATCGCCGCGTTGATCAACGGGACGGTTGACATTGCCAACGCCTCTCGCGCGATGAAGGATGAAGAGGTAGAGGAAGCCCGCGCAAATGGTATTGAGCCGGTCGAGCACGTCGTGGCAATCGATGCGTTGGCAGTTATCGTCAATCCGGAAAACCCGGTTGATCAGCTTACCCTTCCACAGTTAGCCGACATCTATACCGGACGCATCACTAACTGGAAAGAGGTGGGCGGCGACGACGCCCCAATTGTGCTACTCTCCCGCGAAACCAACTCCGGCACCCACGTCTATTTTCTTGAAGAAGTTGTCCGGTTGGGTGACAGCGAAAACCCCGACATCTTTGCCCCTCAGACCCTCCTGATGCCCTCCTCAGTTGGCATTACCAGCGAACTGCGCCGCAATCCGCGCGCGATTGGCTACGATGGGCTGGGATACGTTACCGAGCACGAAAAAATGCTGGCCCTCGCCGTCGACAGCCAATCCCCTTACGTGACGCCATCCGTCGAAACCGGGGCAGACGGCACCTACCCACTGGCCCGCTTCTTATACATGTATACGGCTGGCGAGCCGACAGGAGAGATCGCCGATTATCTGGCCTGGATTCGTGGCCCTGATGGGCAGGCTATCGTATCAAAACTCGGCTTCGTTCCTTTGTCTGAGGAGTAACTGATGAGCGACACCTCACCCTTTCCCCCACCCCATCAGGCTACACCACCCCCGGAGCGCCCCGTCCAATTCGGATGGTCACTCTTTGTGGAACGTATCATCGAGCGTTTGATCTGGGTGACCGGTATCTCTACTATTGTGATCGTCGCGCTCATCTTCTATTTTCTGGTCCGTGAGGGATTGCCCACTTTTCTCGACATCACCTGGCGACAGTTGTTTGGTCGCCGCTGGTACCCGATCGAGGACATCTTTGGCCTGTGGCCGCTGATCGTTGGCTCCATACTGGTCACTTTTGGGGCGGTAGTGATCGCGGTACCATTGGGGCTGACAACGGCCATCTACCTGGGTGAGATTGCGCCGCAGTGGCAGCGCGAGATCCTCAAACCGTTGATAGAAGTACTGGCAGGCATCCCGTCCATCGTGTTGGGATTTCTCGGCTGGGTAGCGCTGGCTCCTGTCATTCAGAACCTGGGGGCGGCTACCGGTTTGACCGCCTTCACTGGCTCATTGATCCTGGCTTATATGGCCCTGCCGACCATCATCAGCATCTCCGAAGATGCGCTATATGCCGTCCCGAAGGAATACCGGGATGGCGCACTGGCAATCGGGGCCACCCAGTGGCAATCTATCTGGCGGGTGGTACTCCCCGCCGCCCGCTCCGGACTGGTGATCGCGGTGATGCTGGGAATAGGCCGCACGATTGGCGAAACGATGGCTGTTATGATGGTGACAGGCAACGCCGCTAACATCCCGGCTCTAGGGCCGGGAATGTTCTTCCAACCGGTACGCACCATGACAGCCACCATTGCTGCAGAAATGGGCGAGGTGGCTGAGGGCAGTCTGCACTACAGTGTTCTGTTTGGTATAGGTATCGTATTGTTCCTCATCACCTTTGGGATCAATTCACTGGCGGGCCGATTAGTAGGGGTTCAAACCAATGACCGCCGAAAGGGAAAACTGTGAAGCGTCAGCAGACCCAGCGCGCGGCAGTCGGCATTATCTCGTCTGTTGCGGCCCTGGTCGTGGTTCCGATTGTATTAGTCATTCTATTCATTGGTATCAAGGGCGTCAGCGCGATTAGCTGGGAATTCATCACTGCCCCGCCACGGGAAGGAATGACCGAGGGCGGCATCATGCCTGCCATCCTGGGAACAGTATATCTGACCCTCGGCACCGCCATTGTGAGCATCCCTCTGGCGATTGGCGCGGCGATCTACTTAGCCGAATATGCGACTGAAAACCGTCTGACCCACTGGGTTCGGCTGGCGATTGTCAACCTGGCCGGGATTCCGTCCATCGTGTATGGGCTGTTCGGGCTGGGTGCGTTTGTCCTGTTCATGAAGCTTGGCACGTCTATCGCTGCCGGATCCCTGACGCTAGGTATCATGACTCTGCCCGTGGTGATCAGCACTGCCGAGGAGGCCATCCTGGCCGTCCCTCAGCGATTCCGGGTGGTCAGCCTCAGCCTGGGGGCAACCCGCTGGCAGACCATCTGGCATCAGGTGCTGCCCCACGCCCTGCCCGGCATCCTGACCGGTGTCATTCTTGGCTTGAGCCGGGCAGCTGGAGAAACGGCCCCACTGCTCTTTACAGCAGTGGCCTTTTACCTGCCAGAATTGCCTCGCTCCCTGCTCGACCAAACAATGGCGCTTCCCTACCATCTGTATGTGATCTCAACTCAGGTTCCCAATATGCCGCTGTCCAAGCAATATGGCACTGCCCTGGTTCTGCTGGTGATTGTGCTGTCGCTGACATTGGTGGCGACGTTGGTTCGCACCCGGGTCCGGCGGCGACGGGAGTGGTGAATGATGGACGAAGTTGGGCAACTCCCTGTGCTGTCTATCAAGAACCTGTTCTTTACGTATCCAGACGGGATCGAGGCTCTGCATAATGTCTCGCTAAACATTTACCCGAACGAGATATTTGTGTTGTTCGGGCCGGCGCGTAGTGGTAAGACGACCCTGCTGCGCCTGGTGAATCGCCTGTCAGACCTGATAGACGGGGCGGTCGTTCAAGGCGAGATTACTTTTAACGGGCAATCTGTCTTTGATCGCAGCATCAAGGTGGCAAACCTGCGCCGCCAGCTAAGCATGGTATTTGCTATCCCATCGCCTCTGCCCGGCACGATTCGCAGCAACCTGACCTATGGTTTGATGATGGCTGGCATCCGCGACCCACTGGTCCTCGATCAGCGGGCCAAGCAGTCACTTGAGCAGGCAGCCCTGTGGGACGAGGTTAAAGACCGGCTGGATCAATCGGCATTTGCCCTGTCGGGAGGGCAGCAGCAGCGCCTGTGCCTGGCCCGCAGCTTGGCCCTGGAGCCGGAGGTGATTTTGCTGGACAACCCCACCTCAGGCCTCGATCCGCTTTCAACCGGCATCGTAGAAGATTCGCTTGATGAACTAAAAGCACGGTATACCATCATTCTGGTACCCCATAGCATTCAGCAGGCGGCGCGGATGGCAGATCGAGCAGCTTTCATGCTTGACGGTGAGGTGGTGGAGGTGGGAAAGGGCAGCGAGCTTTTCACAAATCCGCAGGATGAACGAACCGAGGACTATGTGACAGGGCGTTTTGGCTGATGGACGATTCACGGACCGTCGAACCCGCGACCGGCCTCGATACTAAGATCGAGGTTCGTGGCTTCAATTTCTATTACAGAGATTTCCAGGCGCTTATTGACCTGACTCTGCCCATCAATAAACACCAGATCACTGCCTTGATCGGGCCGTCTGGCTGTGGCAAGTCCACGTTTCTGCGTTCGCTCAACCGGATGAATGATACCATCGCTCATACCCGTGCCGAAGGGGAGGTCCTTCTCGACGGCGAAAACATCTACGCGCCTGACGTTGACGTGACCGAACTCCGGCAGCGGGTGGGAATGGTCTTTCAGCGCCCGAATCCGTTTCCGCAGAGTATCTTCAACAACGTCGCCTTTGGGCCGCGCGTACTGGGCATCGCCCGCAACGGGAAGGCGCTCAACGACATTGTCGAAGAGAGTCTGAAGCGGGCAGCCCTGTGGGACGAAGTCAAGCAACGGCTGGACGATAACGCCCTTAACCTGAACCCTGGGCAGCAGCAGCGACTTTGCATTGCACGGGCCATTGCTGTCAAGCCAGAGGTGATCCTGATGGATGAGCCCTGTTCTGCCCTGGATCACGTCGCAACCTTTCATGTCGAGTCCTTGATGCGTTACCTGTCAAACGACTACACAATCGTGATAGTCACACACAATATGCAGCAGGCAGCCCGGGTATCGCACTGGACCGGCTTTTTCTGGCTGGGGCGGTTGGTCGAATTTCGTCAGACAGGGGAGTTGTTCCGCTCCCCGCGAGAAGAGCTGACCGAAGCCTACATCACCGGGCGACGGGGATAAGAGGGAGGAACACGATATGCGTCGACGATTTGATGATAAGTTGAACGAGATACACGACGACATTCTACGCATGGGCAGCATCGTTGAGGAAGAGTTGACTCTGGCCCTGAAAGCGTTAAAGAAGCGCGATACCGGTCTGGCTCAACAGGTTATCGTTACCGATGACACGGTCAACGAGTTGCGATTCGCAATTGAAAACAAGTGTGTGGAATTGATCGCCACCCAACAGCCCGCTGCTAGCGATCTACGGGCTATCGTGGCAGTTATGAATATGATCGTCGATCTGGAGCGGATGGGCGATCAGGCAAAAGGGGTCGCCAAGCTAATCCCGGCGCTGGAGGAAACTCCGGGTAAGTGGGCCCGTTCGGAGGAACTACAGGAAATGGGACGGCTGGTCGGGTTGATGCTTAAACAAGCAATGACTGCCTACGCCACGAATAACATTGAACTGGCTGGCTTGATTGCCGATCAGGATGACGAAGTAGACAATTTGTACGCCCAGATCCACGCGCAGGTCATGGAGAACATGGCGGAGACCACCAAGCAAAAGAAAGTTGAAGCCTCTTACGATGTTCTGCGGGCTGCCCGCGAACTGGAGCGATTTGGTGATCTAGCCACCAATGTCGCAGAACGGGTGATCTATATAGCCACCGGTCAAACCTATGAGTGATCCAGAGCCCGTAAGGTTCAAAAAATACGTTGGGGATGAAAGATCTCAGGCCGGGTGCTGCAAATGAAAGTGACGGATAAATCGAGGTATGGCGGAGGGAGAGGCTC
>CAZWAO010000193.1:0-5121 GCA_964631815.1 uncultured Ignavibacteria bacterium
CGAGGGGCTATATGGATAAGGCCAGAATCATGGTGGTCGACGACGAAGAATCCATGTGCAAGTTCATGGAGATCATGCTCAAAAAGGAGGGGTACCAGGTAACCACCAACCAACATGCCCCCACCGCACTGGAAATGGTCAAAAGCCAGGACTATGACCTGGTCATAGCCGATTTGATGATGCCGGAGATGAGCGGCCTGGAATTGCTCTCCCGCGCCAGAGCCGCCAAGCCCGACACGGATTTCATCGTGATGACCGCCTTCGCCTCGGTGGATTCAGCCATAGAGGCATTAAAAAACGGCGCCTCGGACTACATCACCAAGCCTTTCAGGGTTGACGAGATAAAGATCGCGGTTAAGAAGTCGTTGCAACAAAAACAGATCACCCGGGAAAACATCCTGCTGAAAAGCCAGCTGCGCACCAGGTTCGACTTCGATTCCTTCATCGGCAACAGCAGCGAGGTGGTCAAGCTCAAGAAGCTGGCGGAGAAAATCGCCGCATCCGATTCCACGGTTCTGATCGAAGGAGAGTCGGGCACGGGCAAGGAGCTGATCGCCCGAGCCATCCATTACCGCAGCCCCCGCTCGGGAAAACCCTTCATCACCATCAACTGCGCCGCGCTTCCTGAGAACCTCCTGGAAAGTGAGCTTTTCGGCCACGTCAGGGGATCCTTCACCGGCGCCATCAAGGACAAGGAGGGTTTGCTGGCCGCGGCCGACGGCGGCACCTTCTTCTTAGACGAAGTGGGAACCACCTCCCTGGCCATCCAGGCCAAGCTGCTCCGGGTTCTGGAGGAGAAGGAGATCACTCCGGTGGGAGGCACCGTGCCCAGGAAGGTGGACGTGCGGCTTCTGGCCGCCACCAATGCCGATCTGGAGCAGGAGGTGAAGCTGGGAAATTTCAGGGCGGATTTGTATTATCGGCTGCATGTGATTCCCATCAGGATTCCTCCTCTGCGCGACCGGAGGGACGATATAAAGCTCCTCTCCTCCTACTTCGTGCGCAGGTACTATCAGAAGATGCAAACCGAGGAGAAGACCATCGCGGACGAAGCCATGAATCACCTGCTCTCCTACAAATGGCCGGGAAACGTGAGGGAGCTGGAGAACGTTCTGGAACACGCCATTCTGCTTTCCAAGGGAAATCAGATTGCGGCGGCGGATCTTCCCGAGAGGATCACTCAACAGGAAAAAGTCGAGCTGGTAACGGAGGAAAGACCGGCCTCGCCCACGCTGGAAGCCATAGAGAAGGCTTACATCTTCTGGACTCTGAATCAGACCGGCTGGCAGAAGAGCAAAGCCGCTTCCATCCTGGGAATCGACGCTTCCACCTTATATCGGAAAATCGAGAAATACAGGTTGAGATCACCGGCCTCGCCTGCAAGCGAAACTTAATCGCCAAGGCGGGTTGCGACTGCCGCCTCCCCTGTTCTTGCCGCCGGCAAGATAGTGCTCGATGAATCGGATAACTAGCATGTCCTCAAACACCAAATCCACTGTCAGGGAGAAGGCCGCCGATCACGAGAATCGGCCATGTCAACCACACAAAGCGTTCTCCTCTGAGAACCTGGCTTGCGCGTCCGTGTTCCTGTTGTTCCTGGCGGTCTATCTGGCCACTTTGTGCCGAGCGGTCTTCTGGTGGGATTCGGGCGAACTCATCGCCAACATCGCCGTGCTGGGAATACCCCATCGCCCCGGCTTTCCCATCTATCTGCTTCTGGGCAAGCTGGTTTCATTTCTCCCGGTCTGGAGTTTCGCCCTGAGGATAAACTTCATGTCGGCCCTTTGCGCCTCCCTTTCTCTGGCGATTTTATACAAGACGTTTCAGAGGATGACTTACTTTTTCTTGCCGGAAACTGCCGAACACCGGAAACTGATTCAGGTTTCGGGTTTGTTTTTTGTGCTGGTTTTGGGCTTCACCTATTCGTTTTGGATTCAGGCTGTGCGGGCCGAGGTCTATTCTCTGAACGCCCTTTTCTTCTCCCTTCTTTTTTACCTTTGCATGCGGTACGTCGAGCAGAACGATCTTAAGCTTCTCTATCTTCTGCTCTTCCTCCTGGGATTAGGTCTGGGAAACCATCATTTGAGCCTTCTGTCCACGGTTCCTGCCTTGGGGCTTTTGGTTATGACATCTGCGAACCGGCCCGTCGCGCCGTGGCGGAGGATTCCGTTATACGCAATCTTTCTGCTCTTGGGATTCAGCATATATCTTTACCTTCCGGTTCGAGCCGCATCCCATCCTCCGCTGGCTTGGGGGAAGGTAAACTCGCTGTCCTCGTCCGCCGGTTCGGTCTTTGCCCTAGAGAGCATCAAGAGCTTCGATCTTGGGTTTCTCTCTCACATTCCGGCTAATCTGGAGAAACTGGCAGCCCTGTTTTCCGATCAACTGACCCTTCCATGCTTTCTCGTGAGCTTGGTCGGACTGCTGCTGGTCTTCCGCAAAGATCGCAGACTGTTTGCTTTTCTGCTTGTTTTGGTAGCCGGCAACTGTGCGGCCGTGCTGGCGATGGCCACCGATTTCATACCCACCAACCCGGATCTGCACGGATACCTGATCTACTCCATCATGGCCTTAGCTTTAGCCTACGGGATGATGGCTCTTTTCCTGGTGGAGAAAATCCGGCGTTCATCACTCGCTTTGGGCCCTGTCTGGGCCATTGCCGTAGGAGCCATTTCGCTCCTTCCTCTGGCCGCCCACTACCGCCAGGCGGATCTATCTCAAAACCGCATGGCTCATAACTACGGTATGAGCGTCATTGCCGATCTGGACCGAAACTCCGTGCTTTTTGCGGACAACGTGAATCTCAATTTCATCTTGAGGGAGCTGCAGTACGCCGAAGGCACCAGGCCGGATGTGACCGTCATAGATCGCGGACTTTTGGGATTCGAGTGGTACGCTCGGCAGAAAAGAAGCCAACTGGTGTCGTTGTTCACAGGAGTATCGCCGGGGGCCTCGGGCGAGCCGCTGTTCCGTGCGCTGCTGCAAAATTGTCTTGAATCAGGGAAGAGCACCTACATGGAATTTACTGAAAGTGATTCCTCTCTGGTGGATTATCTCCAACCCAGAGGATATGTGTTCCGGGTTAGTCGGACTGAGGTGGGTCCACTCTCCGGCGAGAACCTGGCTTATCAAAAACAATGGAACAGGGATAATCCCTTCGGGGTCAGTGCTGAGAGTAAATCGGAGGAGTACGTATTCGAAAGAGACTGGGATGCGCAGAGGGTCTTTGCCCTCTCTTTCTTTCGCCTGGGGCTGTTTTATGAATGGAAGAGAATGCCTGCTTTGGCCCTGGAGGAGTTTGGGCAGGTGGCGAAGGTCGATCCCTATGACCAAGACCTGTGGTTGATAATAAAAAGACTGGAGCAGGTGGAGGCGCTTTCCCAGCCTTCGCCTATTCGACCGCCGGAGGACGGATGAGGCCCGAAGGGGAATCTTGTTCCCCAGAGCCATTAGGCGTCGGGAAACCGCGTGCTGGCAATCTGCAAGGAGTATGGTGGAACTCGAGCCTGTGGCGGACGTGTTCAAGGAACGCACAGAAGCTTGTAACTTGTATCCCATTGCGTTAGCTGATATTTATTTGAAAAGCACGATTTTTGCTGTTGAAGGTGAACTGACTGTTCGGAGGCCACGAATGGCATTGAAGAAGAAGGGAAAAAACAGTGGATTCACTCTGATCGAGCTGATGATCGTGGTGGTCATCATCGGCATTCTGGCCGCCATGGCCATTCCCCGTTTCATGCGGGCCTCGGTTAAAACCAAGCAGTCCGAGGCCAAAACCATACTGAAACAGATTTACACCATGCAGCGGGCCTATCGTCAGGAGAAAAACAGCTATTTCCCTGGCGATGGAAGCACGGTGGTGGCTCATGCCGGTGAGACCTTTGCACCGCTGTTAGTCGAGATCATGACCCCGGCCTACTACAGCTACACGGTGACGGGGGATATCACCAGCTTCACGGCCACCGCGGGCTCCAGTCGTCCCACCGGGCTGGACGATGACGTCACTTTGGACGTGTGGATGATAGATCACAATGGCACTCTTACCTGCGTCACGGATGATTCGCAGGACTGAAGTGAATCCAGCCTGGTTCCAAACCAGGATCGTCCCCTTAAGATCGTTCCCATCAGAAACGCCGTATTGAACGAGGAATTCTCTCCGGTTGAACCGGAGACCGGCAGAACAGAATCGCCCACCGGCTAAAGGCATACGCCTCAAACATCAGGGGGACGGAGGAATGGAGTCGTCGGGAAGACTTCCTAAGGCGCAGAGGAGCGTGACCCTGCTTGAGCTGGTAATCGTCTCGGCCATCATTGCAATCCTGGCCAGCCAGGCCATCCTCTACTTCTTCGGGATCACCACCAGAGCGAAGCAGTCCGAGGCGAAACTGATCTTAAAGCAGATATACGAGATGCAGAGAGCCTACTATATCGAATACGACACCTACTGGCGCACGGACAAGCAGGCCTTCGCTGCCCAACCCGACAACTTCGCCCGCATCGGAGTAATCGTGTCGCCTCAAGCGCTCTATACATACCAAATCAAGGCCCAGAAGAGGGAATTCACGGCAACCGCCACATCAACCGAGCTGGATCAGGACGAGAAGGAGGACGTCTGGACCATAGACCAGAAGGGAGTTTTGAGTTGTATTTCGGACGATGCCCAGGAGTGAGCAGGAGCTCCTCCGGACTGCTTTTTGCAAAAGGCGAAGCAGAATACGACGACCCGCCCGTTGCGAAAGGAAATATCAGGTTTTGAGCAGTTAAGGCAACCAATGCGCCGACAAGAGGTTGCAGGGTGGAAAAACGAACCGTGTCCGGACGGCACACATTTTGCGGTAACCGTTAACGACATGAGAATAAGATGATAACAGACTGAACATGTAAACCTATAGCGAAGGAGGGGGTGAGAGAAGATGCTGAGCAAGTTTCACCGGAACCGGAAAGGTTTCACCTTGATCGAGTTGATGATCGTGGTGGTGATCATCGGTATTCTGGCAGCCCTGGCTATCCCTCGGTTCATGAGGGCCACCACCAAGTCCAAACAGTCCGAGGCCAAGAACATCCTGAAGCAGATCTACGCCATGGAGCGAGCCTACAGACAGGAAAAGGACGTGTACTGGA
>CAZWAO010000194.1:0-5076 GCA_964631815.1 uncultured Ignavibacteria bacterium
TCCAGGATGCTTTGGCCTATCCGCATGTTCTTGACCGCGGATTTGATTCTGCCGTCTTCAATCAGAAACGTGCCGTCCCGGGTGGTTCCGGTCACCTGGGTCAGCATGGGATTCATGTAGTTGATGTACCAGAAGCGGGTGATTAAGATTCCCCTGTCGGTCGAAGCGATCATCTTCTCCAAATTCGAGTCTCCTTCGGACATCACCATGTTCTTTGGGTAAGGACCGAAGGTGTTGTTAGGCGGCAGCGCATGCCCGGTGGACTGGACTCCAGCTTGATTGGCATAGTACGAGTTGTAGACCACACCCTTGGCTATTCCGTTTTCTATCAAGGGCACCCGCTTCTTGGGCACGCCCTCGTAATCAAAAGGCATGGCGTTCATGGCCGGGTGGAAGGGGTCTTCCACGATGGTGATCTTGTCGCTGGTGATCTTCTTTCCCATATTCCTGGCCATGAAACTTCGACCCTGGATGAAGGTTTTGGCTCCGAACCCGATGAATCCCAAAAACAGAAGCAAAGAGGCTACCGCCGCCTCTTCCAAGATAACGGTGTAACTTCCCGGAGCAAGTTCAACGGGATTCTTGGAGACCGCAGCCTTGAGAGTTGCCACACGAGCAATCTGCTCCGTGTCGATTTTCCTAACATCCCGATCATATCCTTGCGCCCAGCCGGAGGCCCCATCTCCTGCGTCGATGGTCATGGTGAGATGAGCGGTGGTTCCCTGGAAGTATTGCCGAGTGCCTAAAGAGTTGGCCACGGCAGTCACCCCGCTATCCATCTCCCAGGCGCCCGAGCCTGACATTCTCTGAACCTTACACAGATGAACCGCTTTCGCTATGTCGCGGGCCCTGTCTCCCGGTGAGTAGTCTGCGGTCTCCGGGTAGAATCCCTTTACCTCCGGGGCTGGACCGGAAGAGGGAAGCGAAACGAAATCCGGATCTTCTTTTTGGTGCTTGGCGATCTCGGAAGCGGTCTTGACCACGCCCGCCACCGATTCGTCGTCTATCCGATTGGTCACCGCCACGCCGATCTTCTTTCCCAGAACGGTTCGGGCCATTATGGTGTGATCCGAGCGGGAGATGTTGTGGCTGATGGAGTTCTCTGCGAAGTGGGTGAAAGAGAAATCCTCCCCCAGAAGCAGTAATTCCGTCTGGTCGGCGGAGGACGACTTCAGCCCCTTATCCAGAATCTCGAATGCCTTTTCCTTTTCTGTCATCTCGTAGAACTCTCTTTCCAGAGCGTTCTGGTCATGAGCCTATCTTGACGTTTCTGAACCTGGCCGGCGAGGCGCCCTGGCTGGTGGGCATATTCTGGGTGGGCTGACCCTTGCCGCAGTTGGGCGTGCCCCAAATCTCCCAGTGATCCTGATTGGCAATGGCGTCGCAGGAATTCCAGAATTCCACGGTGTTGCCGGAATATGACGGACTTTTGATCATCTCGCCCAACCGGCCGTTTTTGATCTCCCAGCCGATCTCGCAGCCCATCTGGAAGCTCTCTCTGGTGTCGTCGATGGACCAGGTGCGGACGGTCTGCATGTAAATCCCGTCGTCCGTCTCGGAGATCAACTGATCCAAGGTCTTGTCTCCGGGCAGAAGATTGACGTTTATGATTCTGACTATGGGAACGTTGCCCCAACTGTTGGCCCGGGCGCAACCGTTGCTCTCCAGGCCCAATCGGGCTGCGGTCTCCCGGGAGCAGAGATAGCCTACCAGGATACCATCTCTGATCAGAAAGCTCCGGGAAGCTCCGACGCCTTCGTCGTCATAACCGAACGTGCCCAATCCGAATGGACAGGTGGAGTCGTTCACCACGTTTATTATGTCAGACCCGTATTTGAGCTTGTTCAGCTTGTCCGGGGTGGCGAAACTGGTGCCGGAGAAGTTTCTCTCGGCGCCGAATACCCGATCCAGCTCCAGGGCATGGCCGATGGATTCGTGAATCTGCAAGGACATCTGGGGGCCGTCGAGTATGATGGTGGTGGTCTTGGAAGGGCACTCCTTGGCGGACAACAGCGCCACGGCTTCTCCGGCGATCCTGGCTGTGTTCTCTTCGAGCTTCAGTTCGCCGATAAGCTCATATCCCTTGGTTTGATGCTGGCCGCTGGAATTGGGATACGATCTGGTTCCCATCTCCCGGTGGCTTCTCATGGCCGTGGCGGATATCCCCCCGCCGCTTTGGGTTAAGATTTGTTTGATAAACGAGCCTTCGGAGCTGGCGAAGAATTTGTCCCGACGGATGAAGTTCATGTATGATTCGGTCTGGTTTATCCCGCTAACCCTGCTCATCAGGCTGTCAAGGTGAAGCAGGTAGTCCAGTTTCTCCTTCAAGGGGACGGAGAATGGGTCGGTTAGGATAGGCGTCTCATACAAAGCCACCACCGGTTCCACCGGTGCTAAGTCTGAGTCTCTGCTTTTCACCCGGGAGCTGGCCCGGGCGATTTCCACGGCCTTTTGGCTTGCCCTCTGGACGTTTTCCGGACTCACATCCGCGCCGGCGGCAAATCCCCAGGCACCGTTCACTATCACCCGCACCCCGAAGCCATAGTCGGTGGATTTCTCGATCAGCTCGGGCGATCCGTTGGCGACGCTTAAATTCTCCTGGGTTATCTCTTCCACCCGGATGTCGGCATAGGTCGCCCCCTTATCTTCAGCGGTAGAAAGGGCCAACTCGGCCAGTTTGTTGTAATCTTCCATAATGAGATTTCCGTCAGTCTCCGGTGCTCATAAGCTATGGGGAACGGCGAGAATTATCATGGTGGCTATGAATGATACGATCACCAAAGTGGAATAGCCTTTGGCGGAGATCAAATTCTTCTGTTCACCCTTGCCCCACAGCGTTCCCCAGACCAAGATCAAGGTAACCAGCCAGAACAAAAACATTATCTGCGACTTGTTGTCGGTCACGTCCCGGCCGAAGGGAAATGCCTCCCACAGAACCCCAAAGGCAAAGTAATTCATGGCCCACCCCAAGGGAATGAACCCGGTAAACAGCAGAGCTAAGGTCATGCCGCAGTATTTGACGGACTTCCGCAGGGTTCCTTTGCCTCTTTTCAGATCGACCGCGGTAAAAACAGTCAGGGTGGCGAAGAAGATCGCCGCAAAGATAGCAGACACGTGAGGAATGACTATGTATGCCGGAACCCTTCCCTCGAATTTCAGCCGTATGGGGTCCACCTTGCCCGATTTGGTCTCTGGCAGCGTCACTGTGATCTGCTCTGGGCCTGCTTGACCCACCGCTTCCAGGTAATACCAGGCTAAGGTGCTCTTGGGATAATGCGGTATGGAGGCTGCAAAGACGTCCGGCTCTCCCGGTTGGGGGAGCATGGCTATGGATTGGTAATTTCCCTTTTTGCCGATTTTGTACACCAATCTTACTTGGGAGGCACCCTCCACCTTCGCAGCTATGGTCGGTATCTGATCACCCACCTGTTTGGGAACGGTTTTGTGACTGATTAGGATGCCTTGCTGGTCCACGATCTCTTGGGTGGAGCGTACGGCGGTGGTGCTTCTGGTGAAGGCCAACATCAGGAGGGTGAAAATCGCTGCGACTGCGATTCTCCAGAACTTCATTCACCCGTCTCCTTTTGGGAAGTCAAAGTCGCGCCCACTGGTGAACCTAAGCGCAGCTCGAAAGAGTGAAATCGAAGCCAATAAGCGGAAGATCTATGCCTCAGACCTTGGTGTTTTCCAGTCTCTGCTCCTGCTCTTTCTTCTTAAGAGCTTCTACGAATTCGTCCAGCTCGCCGTTTAAGATGTCCTCCAGGCGATAGGAAGTCAAGCCGATTCTATGGTCGGTCACCCGGCCCTGGGGATAGTTGTAGGTTCTGATCTTCTCCGACCGGTCTCCGTGCCCCACCATGGTTTTTCTTTCCCGGGCGATTTTGCTCCTTTGTTCGTCGGTGGCCTTATCCAGCAGCCTGGCCCTTAGCACTTTCAAAGCCTTGTTTTTGTTCTTAAGTTGCGACTTTTCATCCTGACAGGTGACTACGGTGTTGGTGGGCAGGTGGGTGATCCTTACCGCCGAATCGGTGGTGTTGACCGACTGTCCTCCCGGACCCGAGGACCGGAACACGTCTATTTTCAAATCCTCCGGCTTGATGTCCACCTCCACCTCCTCCGCCTCCGGCAGAACCGCCACCGATGCCGCAGAAGTGTGAATTCTTCCCGAGGCTTCGGTCACCGGCACCCGCTGCACCCGATGCACGCCGCTTTCGTACTTCAGCTTGCCGTAGGCATCGTCCCCTTCCACCAGGAAGATTATTTCCTTGAATCCGCCTATGCCGGTAGGGTTGGAGTTCATCACATCCACCCTCCACCCCTGCTCCTCTGCATACTTCAGGTACATACGATAGAGATTGGCCGCAAAAAGCGCCGCCTCCTCGCCTCCGGTCCCCGCCCGTATCTCCATGATGGTGTTGCGGTTATCTCTGGGGTCCTTGGGCAAAAGCATGACTTTCAGCCTCTCCTCGCAACTCTCTTTCTTGGCGTAAAGATCGTCGAGTTCCGATCGGGCCAGCTCCACCAGTTCTTTGTCCTTGGATTCCCGGCTTATGTCTTCATCGTCTTTGATCTGTTTAAGCAAGCTTCTGTATTCTTTGGAGAGCGACACCACGTCGCTTAGCTCCCGGTGCTCTTTGGCGATTTTCTTGATCCGGTTCTTATCGGAGAGCACGGCCGGATCGGACAGAAGATCGGTCAGCTCGTTGTATTTCTTCTCTACTTTTTCCAAAAGCTCAAGCATACAATCACCTTTATGCGCTTCAGGCCGTAGTCGCTCGATTTATCGAGCTAAGGATGCCCGATGAATAGGACAACTACCGAACCTCTCCCCCTCAGTCCCCCTCTCCGTAAAACGGAGAGGGGGAAACAGGGGGTGAGGTAAGCAGTCCGGGCCGCTCAAACGCGGCCGTTACAGATCGCCCGATGAATCGGGCAACTATGCGGAAGGTCGGACATAAACTCACCTTCCTAGGTTGAGAGGTTCGATTCAGAAGACCAACATTACAATATCGGCCGATTTCTTTCTAACTGACAGGCGGTTGCTCGGTGGCCAGTGCGTTCTTAAGCGCCACCACT
>CAZWAO010000195.1:0-5062 GCA_964631815.1 uncultured Ignavibacteria bacterium
ATCTGAAGCCCGGCCACCTCGATATCCTCTCCGGCACCGATCAAAGAGAGTATGTATCTGAAATAGTAATCGCAATCCTCCGGTATCTCCCCGGTCACAGGGATGAATTGTGTACCCGGAGAATTCATTTTGAGTTCCTCCAGGACTTTCTCCCCGATTTGGTAAAGCCAAGAGTCCTTGGGCTGGGATGGGTATTGCTCGTTCAAATGCTTTACGAATTCCCCTTTCTCAACAAGCTCCATTACTACAGCCACCTTTGGCTTTGAACATTGATTCTCCTGGCCGAGCGCGTGCTGGTGTAAGAAGACGGTAAGCAATAGGGCAAGTATCGCAACGCCGTATTCCACTAAATGACTATTTGTTTCTCGCATAACAAACACCGTTTGTGTCAGTTCATTTCCTTACCAACTCCACTCTGCGGTTCAAGGCCCGTCCTTCCTCTGTTCCATTCGTGGCAACCGGGGCTAATGGCCCTACTCCGTATGGCTCAAGACGGTTCTGGGACACTCCATACTTTTCAACCAGAACTTTCACAACTGCCTCTGCTCTTGCGCTGGAGAGCTGCATGTTATAGTCAACTTTCCCGACATTATCGGTATGTCCAACCACATACAAATTCAAATCGGGGTTTTGTTTCAGAAGCTTCGCTATCTCCACAAGGGTGGGGTCGGACTCCGGTTTGACCTCGGCCTTGTCGAAATCAAAATGGATGCCGTAAACAGCCACATGACCGGTTGACGTTATATCCTGTGTAAGACTCTTGGCATCGGCAACAACTTCCTGCTGCATCGCTTTTTGTTCTGTGATCAACAATTCATACTCTCCAGTGGTTCTCGCATCCACGTAGACCCACGTTACTTTTCCGCTCTTCTCCACCCTGAGCCACGCCTGCATCCCTGATTCATAAACCGTTGAACCTCCGATCCCCTTTATGGCATTTTCGTAGTTCCTTAAGACTTGAAGTTTACCAGGAGCCTCCTTTCCTTCCTTGATCTCATAAAATATGTCATATATCTGCCCCTCGACTTTTATGTCTTGGCCTTTGTTGTCCTTGAAATCAGCCTGGCCGAACTCTTTGTATTCATAGCCTGAGATGTAAAAATCAGGCATCCGCGTAAGAAGAGGATGATCCTTGCTGCCCGGCACATCTTCTTGTGCAACGGCCAGAACAGGTGCTAGTGAAAGTGCACATAAACAAAGGCCGAAGATGAAAAGGACAAGCTTTTTCATTGTGGGGTTCCTCCTTGCTACGGTTCGGCATGTGCCGACTCGCCGCTTGCAATAGGTGGCTTTTTTGGTAACTAATCAATATACTTGCAGGAGCTCTACAAGTCAAGGAAAAGTCCGGGAAATCTCGGGCAGGTATCGGGCTATATGCGGCCGCAACCCGCGTTCTGGATCATATAATCCAGGGCAAGGCTCGGTAGAGGAGAAGCAGGAGAATTTCCGCCTCTATGTGCAAGGGAGCGTTTCTTATACCTCATAGGGCAGGGCATTCAGCCCTGCCATTGAGTTGCGGAATAGGGAACGCCTTGTTGTCTTGAACCCCCTGTAGTCCCCCTTGTCAGCGGGACCCAAAGCACGTCTTCTCGCTTCGGGAATTGGTGAAGGCGCTCCTTGACATAAGAAGAACGAGGGGAAGAGGGGTGGGCTATTGCTGGGCGGGCCACCAAACGGCGCCTCCTAAAGCAGCGTCTATAGTAGACAAATGACGCGAAAGTCGATTTGCGCCGACTTTGGTGTAGCGCGGAAGGAACTATGAAACGCGTAAAGGCATTTTCATTCCTGGTTGTACTTTCAATCCTCCTGATAGTCGCATGCAAAGGCGGAAAGAATTCCGGGTCGGGGCGGCAATCCGGTATGGCGGCGACTAAGGTGCCCGTGGATGTGGTTGTAATCCAGCCGCAGCTCCTTGATGACAGGATATTCACCACGGGGACTCTGTTGGCCAACGAGGAAGTCGAATTACAGCCCGAGGTCTCGGGAAGGGTCACCAGCATCTCCTTCAAAGAGGGAAGCTGGGTAAGGAAGGGGGATGTGCTGCTGAGGATCAATGATCGGGACTTAAGAGCGCAGCTGAAACGAAAAGAGTTCGAAGAGAAGCAAGCCTCGGATAATGAAGCTCGAATGCGCCGGCTGCTGGAATTAAAGGGAATAAGCCAGGAGGATTACGACAAAGCGGCTAATGCCCTGGGAATGGTTAAAGCCGAAAAGGAGATCATTCAGTCCGAGCTTGCCAAAACCGAGATAGTAGCGCCCTTTGACGGGATGGTTGGTTTAAGATATATAAGCGAAGGAAGCTACGTCACCAGCGATATGACGGTCGCCACCATGCAGGATGTGGACCCTATCAAAGTGGAGTTCTCGGTTCCCGAAAAGTATGCCAAGCAAATCAAACAAGGCAGCGAGATAACGGTGCGGGTGGGCGACTCCGATGAGGAATACGAGGGTTCTGTGTATGCCGTGGAAGCCAAAATAGATCCGGCCACCCGGACCATGAAAGCGCGCGCCAAAATCCCCAATCCCAAAGGCGATTTGATCCCCGGCTCTTTCGCCAAGGTAGACATCACTCTCCAGCAATTGCCCAATGCCATAGTGGTTCCTGCTGAATCCGTTATCCCGGAGATGAGCGGGGAGAAGGTCTTCATCTGCGTCGACGGAAAGGTACGCTCGGTTCCGGTCAAAACCGGCATCCGTACCGAAACCGGGGTACAGATCGTCGAAGGGCTGAGTCCGCAGGATACACTGGTGGTCACGGGTTTGCTTCAATTGACGGACGACAGGGCCGTTGAAATAAAGAACCTCCGAACCGACTAAAGACGGTTTTCGATGAATCTCCCATCCATCTGCATCAATCGACCGGTTCTCTCCATCGTACTGTCCCTGCTTATAGTCCTGTTCGGGGTGATCGGCTACACTTACCTGGGAGTGCGCGAGTATCCCAACGTCGATCCCCCCATCGTCACGGTCAGCACCAGCTATACCGGCGCGAACGCGGACGTGATCGAATCGCAGATAACCGAGCCGCTGGAGGAGTCGATCAACGGCATCGCGGGCATTCGCTCGCTGACCTCCTCCAGCAGCGACGGTAGAAGCAGAATCACGGTGGAGTTCGAGCTGGGCGTGGACATGGAGGCGGCGGCCAACGACGTACGCGACCGGGTGTCCAGAGCGGCGCGCGATCTTCCGCCGGACGTCGATCCCCCCAGAGTTTCCAAGGCCGATGCTGATGCCAGGCCGATCGTGTTCATGACGGTCAGCAGCGACAAGCGCAACCTGTTGGATCTTACGGCGCTGGCCAACGACGTTTTGAAGGAGCGTTTGCAGACCATACCCGGCGTCAGTGACGTGGGCATTTGGGGGGAGAAGAGATACGCCATAAAGCTCTTGATCGATCCGGCCCGCTTGGCCTCGCAGGGATTGACGCCGCTGGACGTGAGAGACGCTCTCAACCGGGAGAACGTGGAGCTGCCCTCTGGCCGCATCGAGGGATACAATACCGAGCTGTCCATCCGCACGTTCGGTCGGTTGTCCACCCCCGAGGAATTCAACGATCTGGTCATCAAAGAGTCGAACGGGTCGGTGGTCAGATTCCGTGACGTGGGTCGGGCCGTTTTAACCGCGGAGAACGAGCGTTCCATCATGATGGGCAATGGGGGCGTTCCCATGCTGGCGGTGGTCCTGGTGCCCCAATCAGGAGCCAATCAGATAGCCATTGCCGACGCTTTTTATGCTCGTCTGAAGCAGATACAAAGAGACCTGCCGGAAGACGTCAAGGTCACCGTGGTCATGGACGTCACCACCAACATCCGCAAGGCCATCAGCGAGGTGATCGAAACCATTCTGATCGCATTCCTGCTGGTGCTCCTGGTGATCTTCGTGTTCCTGCGCCACTGGCGAACCACCATCATTCCCATGCTGGCCATCCCCATTTCGCTGATCGGCGCCTTCTTCATCATGTACATTGCCGGTTTTTCCATCAACATCCTCACCCTGCTGGCCATCGTGCTTTCCACCGGCATCGTGGTGGACGACGCCATCGTGGTGCTGGAGAACATCTACAAGAGGATCGAGAAGGGGATGAATCCCCTGCAAGCCGGATTCGAGGGATCCAAAGAGATTTACTTTGCCATCATCTCCACCACCATTACACTGGCCTCCGTCTTCCTGCCCATCATGTTCCTGCAGGGACTCACCGGGCGGCTGTTCAGGGAATTCGGCGTGGTGGTGGCGGGGGCGGTTTTGATCTCGGCATTCGTGTCGCTCACCCTGACCCCCATGATGAGTTCTCGCATTCTGCACAAGACCGAGCATGAGAACAAGCTGTTCGAATTGAGCGAAAAGTGGTTCGACCGACTGGTCGCCGGCTATCATCGGGCCTTGCGTCGGTTCATCGCCAGAAGATGGCTGGCGCCGGCCATCATGGGCGTTGCCGTAGCCATTATTTTCGGCTTGGGGTCGCTTTTGCGCTCGGAGTTGGCGCCCATGGAAGACAAAAGCAGGTTGATGGTCAGCTCCACGGCCCCCGAAGGGACGTCGTATGAGGCCATGTACGACTATATGAGGAGGGTTCTGGCCGTAGTCGACAGCCTGCCGGAAAAAGACTTGATCGTTTCGGTGACCGGGTTCGGCGGCGGGGTCAACACCGGCTTCGTCAGGGCAAGCTTGGTGCCTCCTGGTGAGCGCAAGCGAAGCCAGCAGGAGATAGCGAATGCCCTCAGCAAAGAACTGAGAAGCTACACTTTTGCCAGGACTTATGTGAGCCAGGAACAGACCATCGGCGGCGGCCGGGGCAGGATGTTGCCGGTGCAATACGTCATCCAAGCGCCCACACTGGAGAAGCTGAAAGAGGTATTGCCGGACTTTATGGACAAGGTTCAGACCGATCCGGTGTTTGACGTGGCGGATTTGGATCTGAAGTTCAACAAGCCGGAATTAACCGTGGAGATCGATCGAGAGAGGGCCCGAGCGCTGGGCGTCACTGTCAGGGACATCGCCCAGACGCTTCAGCTTTTCTTCAGCGGACAGCAATACGGTGATTTCGTGATGAACGGCAAACAGT
>CAZWAO010000196.1:0-5049 GCA_964631815.1 uncultured Ignavibacteria bacterium
GAATATCGCCCAGCATGGTTTTGAATATCACGTTGGTCAAGGTCAGCGAATCCGGCAGGTGGTAGAGGCTGAAAGTAGCCATAGCCAGCGTTCCGATCAGCACAGACAGACCATTGAGCAGATAAGCCATGATCACCGTCTTCTTGTAACTGAACAGAAGCGGAGTGACCAGGATGCCCACCAGTCCGACGAAAAAAGGAACAAAGTTGGATGGATTGGCGGTTATGGGATGAATGCGGAAATGAAGCATCCACCCGCCCAATGACAGAACCAGCAGTCCTATTATTGGCCCTCTGATTTCCTTCTTGAATAGCATCTCCTCTCTCCTCAACCTGGTTTCGAGAATATCTCTTCTCCGACAACTCAAAATATACGGACTCCATGCTCGCGTCAAGAGCCAAGATGCTCCGGATAGCGGGCAGCTTGGACAGCGTGGCCCGGCCTGCTTGCCAGGCCGGGTTTATCATATGAGAAGGGGGAAGCGAAGATCCGCAGGAAAAGGGGGTCACACGATTCCGCTTTGGTGGCTTCGGAGAACCCTCCTTGATCCCCGCTTATCAGGGGGGAGACCCGTCTTTGTCCCGCTGACATCGGAGATCCGTAGGAATAGGGGGTTACAGGATGTGATCTTTTGTGGGTTTGAAAAACCCCCCTTGATCCCCCCTTATCAGGGGGGAAACCCGTTTTTTTGTCCCCCTGACATCGAAGACCTGTAGGGTCGAAGATCCGTAGGAAGGGGGACCACAGGGGGTTATGGGCGGGTAGCCCGGCCTGCTTGCCAGGCCGGGTTTATCATATGAGAAGGGGGAAGCGAAGACCCGCAGGAAGGGGGCCACTCGGTTGCCTGTAACCCCCCTTTCTCATTGCGTCACCTCTGTGCCCGAAGGGTGTGACGTGATGCAGTCAGTGACAAGTCTCATCATAAGAAAAAGGCCGGGAGCTTAGACCACCCCATTTGGGCGTGCGGCTCCTGGCCTGCAAGGCTAATTACAGTCTAGCACTTCGGAGGATCGCCTCCCTTGAACAGGTAATTCAGAATGTATATGGCATCTCCCAAGCCCGCCGCACCGTCGCAATTGGCATCTCCGGCCTCCATGGGACACGGATCGGGCCCGCCCTTGAACAGATAGTTCAAGATGTAGATTGCATCGCCCAGGGCCACGGTTCCGTCTGCGTTGGCATCCCCGTGCCTGATGTTGGAGCCATTCACGTAACCTGCGTTCACTGCCCAGTTGGTGCTCTGCGAGGATCCAATTGCGGACGGCTGGCCGCCGGAGTTGACCGGGATCCTGTAATTGGCTGATTCCGATTGCCCGCCAAAGCCGTCAAGGACGTCCGTTACCATCCGGTATCCCTGCCTGAAACCTGTGAATTGAGAAGTCTGGGAAAAGCTTGATGGCGCTTGTCGCATTTCGGTCGATCCTTTTGGTCCGATCTTCCCCGGCTGAACTTTCTTGTCCGGTTGGGCATGCACCAAGAGCGCGGCGGAGAAGATCAGAACCGCAGGGAATATGAGTCTCACTTTGATCTTATTCATATTTCTGGCTCCTTTATTAACACACACTTTCCTACGGGAGTAGTTCTTGACAAGACACTAAGATCTACTTCCCCTGTCTCTCCTGTTGCATGATCGCGTTTTCCACTTCCATCTGCTCGCGCTGTCTTTTCATCTCCAGCCTCTGCTCTTCCAAGTTCGCCCGTTCCTGTTCCGCTTCCGCCCGATCTTGTGCCTGCTGCAAAGCAATCTCCTCTGGTGTGGGCCCACCCATCTTGGCCAGCCGGATGTCCTCATATCCTCTTCTTTTGGCAACGATGCGATAGGAGAAAGGAATATTCGCACCCAACGGGCCGATCACCTCAAAAGAAGTGGTGGTTCTATTCGCCACAGCCAAAGTCAGCGGTTCATCCTGGGGAGTGAGAAACACATGATATTTCACCGCGGTGTTGGCGGTCTGGGCGAACAGCGGATCGATCTGCACTACCGCCCTGCCATTCACCAAACGTCCTTCTCCAAAGTCCTCAAACCACACTTCCGGCGATTCCTGAGAATAGAGCAGGCGGTATTCACCATTATCCACCTTCACAGCGGCGCTCTTGGCGCCCAGCACCACCAGACTGTCAGTTATCCTGACGTCGCCCTCAAAATACCCTGCCCATCCGGATGCGGCAGCTACCCTGCCATATACACCATACCTTGTACCGGTGCCGGTTAGACCGCCAGAAACATCGAAATATCCGCCATAAACAGGGCCATCCGAACGATTCGAGGCAAGACAGTAAATGCCATAGGTAGACGACTCGGTGGAATCTGGTACCGAAATTTCAACTCCCGTACATCCTCCTGGCCCAGTGTGTGGCGGAGGGGTGTAAAAGGATGCGGCGACTGCCCGGCCGGATGAGTTGCTTGCTTCGCCTATGATACCATAACTGAGGCCAGAAGTGCTGGTATTACCCTCAGCCCACATACCAACGGGTTGTCCGGTCCCACTGGAAGAAGCCTGGAAATATCCTCCCTTGGGATAGCCCGTAGAGCTATTAGTAGCCGTACCATAGACACCGTAATGCCAGCCGCCAGAGGAGCTGTAACTCGTGGCCTTTACGCCATAAGCCGTACCTGTTCCTTCAGAAGTATTACCGTAGAAATATCCACCGTAAGCGTCACCATCAGAGGAGCTGAGAGCCTCAGCGTACACGCCATAATGCGTTCCTGTGCCTGCCGTCTCAGCGGTGAAGTATCCGCCATGAGAGCCACCATTTGAACTGTTCGATGCAATTCCCCTAACACCGTAAGCGCTTGAACTTGAAGAGCCGAGACCTTGTCCCAGGATTCCATAGTGATGGCCCGTGCCTGAGGATGAAGTGTGAAAGTACCCCGCCAAGACATTTCCGGAGGAAGTATTCTCTCCATAACCTTCGATGCCATACATCGTGGACGAGGTACCTCCCGAAGCTTTTCCCAAAAAGGCCGTGCCAGAGGCGGCAACAACACTGTCGGGTCCAGTGACGTTCACGTATTTGTCGGTCAAGGTGCTGGTTCCCTCATATAAATCCGTCGCCACGCCGGAGCGACCATAATCGTTTCCAGTTGAGAGAAAACTCGACGCATGCTGGCCATCCAGCAGGTCCGCATCCAGGCCATTTCCGGAACCGGTGTAGAGGCGATCATTCGGTATCTTGGCCGAACCGTCCAAGGGATAAAGATAACCGGCCGTCGGGGTGGAGCTGGCATGCAATCCGTCCACCTTGTCCGCGTTGTCTGCCGTCCCCGAAAACACGCGGGCATAATCCGCCGTGTCTGCCTCGTTCGATCTGTAAGAATAAGCCACGCTAATCATAGGCTTAAGAGGCGTCATCTCGGGATCGGATTCCACCTGCACTCCTAAGTATTTGATACTACCATCGAGAACGGATGAAGGAATAGAAACGGCATTACCTAATAGGACATTAAAAACTCCCTCCCTGATTATCACGTCGTTCTGCGTTTCAGTCCAGTCCGCCGGCGAACCCAAAGTGTCCGGATAAATGGAAAAAATCATCTGCACCGTATCGTTGACACAACCGCCTGAAGCGGTGGTCAACTTGCCTTGATAATTGACCATATGGGGAACTTCGGCGAAGGCAATACTGACAGAGAAGAAGACCGCCGTGGCCGCCAGGAAAACAATACTTCTGCGTAGCATGGGATAACTCCTTTCCGTGATGCGACTCATGTAGTTTCTTGGAAACCAACCAGCCCCCGGGAAAGCGCTGTCAGTTATTCCATAGGCAGCCCCCTATGAAGTTGGTTTATGGTCTTTTCGAAATTGCACATCGTCTTCGACCATCGGGGAGCAAACGCAGAGACAAATATCGCTTCGGGCGTGATCCCTTTCGGACGAAAGGCAAGCCGCGCGATGATAGTTAGGGTTTTTGCCTAGTCGTCAGTTCCCTTCTGCCGTCAGGTGCTGACGGCTTCCTCAGTACACAGGAAAGACCATAGGGGATTAGGTCATTGGATGAAGCCGATCAGCCCTTCGGCGTGTTCCGTCAGGAAAGGTACTATCTGTATCATAAAGTAATGCACCCTCCCAGAATGTCAAGCTTTTTATGCATCCTTCCTGTTGCGTCGCGTCTTGCCTGAAGGGTGCGACGTGACGAAATCCGTGGCGAGAGTGATCATAAGAAAAAGGCCAGGAGAACAAGGTTCCTGGCCCACAGATTGGCTGCAAGATTCGAATGGATACATCACGTGGCGCTGACCGGATTACACGGCTCCGGGCCACTCTTGTACAGGTAGTTCAGGATGTAGATGGCGTCGGCCACGTCCACTATTCCATCCAAGTTCACGTCACCGCAAGCGGTCATGGGAATGCAGTCGGGTTCCGGGCCGCTCTTGTACAAATAGTTGAGGATGCGCACAACGTCGCCCACGTCGATCAACTCATCGCCGTTGGCATCGCCGCAGATGGCCTCAGGAGCAATGGTGCTCACCTTCACCGTAACATAGTCGTGAAACGAAGGATCGGAGCTTCGCTCGGCGTACAGAAGCAGCGTCATTTGACTGGTGCCGGGCGCGACATAGCGGTCGAAGCCGGAGCGCAGGTGCCCCTCCAGATAGCCGTCCCGATTGCCGGACCAGTTATCCATAAAGCGATTCTGGCCAAAAAGCCCGGAGCCGTCGCCCCAATCGCCCTGAACATAGTCCCACACATACAGCTCCATCTGGGTACACTGGTCGGCATAGCCCTCCCACAGAATGTCGATGTCGTCGATCTGGGAAGTGTCCTGGTCGATGGTAAACTCGAAAATATGCGTGGACTCGTAGCTGCTGGAGGGATCCTGCGAGATATAACGGTTGGGATCGGTGTCTCCGCCGGTGGCATCGGAGTGGGCTATCTGGGAGTAGTTGCTGCCGGTCAGCGCCGTGCTTACCGGAGTCCGGTTGCCATCGACATAGGACCAGGCATAGCTGCGATATCCGTAACCGAACTTGTTCACACCTGCTCCGGTGGAAAAGTCATAGACCGCCTGGGTGCCGGGAGCGATCTGAAAAACGTCCGCGCTGACCGC
>CAZWAO010000197.1:0-5045 GCA_964631815.1 uncultured Ignavibacteria bacterium
AATATTCGGTCTGGTATCCTGCCACCAGCTCGCTTTCCGCCTCGGTGAGGTCGAAGGGAACCCGGCTCAACTCCGCCAGGGCGCACGTCAGGTAGAGCAGGAAACCAACCGGCTGGCGGAAGATGAACCAGTCGTAAAACTTGCTTTGGGAGGCCACGATGTCGGTCAAGCTCAGGGAGCCGGCTATCATCAGAACGCCGATGATGGAGAGACCCAGGGAGACCTCGTAGCTGATCAACTGCGCGGACGACCTCACGCCGCCTAAAAGCGACCACTTGTTGTTGGATGACCAACCGGCCAAAACCAACCCATACACGCCCACCGAGCTGACGGCAAACACATACAGGATGCCCATGTTGAAGTCGGAAACCACCAGCGGGATGCTTTGGCCGAAGAGCTTGATGGTATTCCCGAAGGGAACCACGGCCACGATTATCAACGCAGGAATGAAAGTCAGAAGCGGCGCCAGGGTGAAGATGACTTTGTTCACGTTGGCCGGGATTAGGTCTTCCTTCATCAGTATCTTTATTCCGTCGGCGATAGGCTGCAAAAGGCCGTGCGGTCCAACCCGCATGGGCCCCAGCCGCATGTGGAAATGACCGAGGAGCTTCCTCTCCAGCCATGTCAGGTAGGCTATCATCAGCAACAGGGCAACGATAACCACCGCTACCTTGATCACGGTTATGATGATGAAAGTCAGCATAGCTTGGTCAAATCCTCTTCAATTGCTGGCCGGTATCGCTTAGATCGCTCAAGCTGATTCCGGCATGAATCGGCGAGACACTCGCCAGCTCCTGGAAGATCTGAGCCGGCGAGTCGTAGCTAAAATCATATCCCAGAACCTGCGCCAGCATGCAGATAACATACCAATCCGGTTTGCAGCCGCCCAGGGGACCGAATGCGGGTGTCAGCTTCTGGATTCGTCTCTCGACATTGGCAAAGGTCCCTTCCTTTTCGGCGAAGGAGGCTCCGGGCAGCACCACGTGGGCCAACTTGGCCGTGGGCGTCAGAAACATGTCCTGCACAACCAGGAAGGCCAGCTTTCCGAGCGTTCTCTTAACATAATCGGAATTAGGATGACTGCCGACCGGATCTGATCCGACAACATACATGCTCTTTATCTCTCCCCGGTTGATCGCCTCCAGCATCTGATTGAAATCCAAACCCGGGGTGCCGGGAATCTTGGCCTGCCAGATTTGCTCCACACGACTTCTGATGGCGCCGTCTGTGACGGGGAGGTATCCCGGAAGTCCCTCCGGCAGCACTCCGCAATCCAGCGCTCCCAGTGAATTGCAGTGTGGCCAGAGCAGATTGACGCCGCTATGCTCTTTCCCCTCGTGTCCGGTTACGCGCAGCAGCGTTTCGAGCCGGTTCAATATATGTGCGTTATCACGATGGGTGGCTACCCGGTTACCGCAGAGGATCAGAAGGCTTTCGGCTTGTTTCAGGCTTTCGGCCAACTCTTTGATCTTCTCCGAGGGAATCCCTGTTTTCTGGGCTGAATCCGACAAGTCGGGACCCTGCTCTTTTTCTCCCAATTCGCGCAACAAAGCATTCAAAAGGACTGCTTCAGTTCCTTCTTGATATAGCAACTCTTCAGCAGCAAACCGCTTCAGCCGGGTGCTCTCGGGATTCACCAGAATCAGTCTGTTTCCGCGCCGAACGGATTTGATCACCCGCAGATTCAGAATGGGATGTTCCTTCTCCAAGTCGCAGCCCAAAACCAAGATCAGCTTCGCTTTTTCTATGTCGGCAATGGAATTGGTCATGCCGTATGACCTGCCGGCGGACGACAGGCCCGGCAGTAATTGCTCGGAGTCCACTCGATGATCCAGATTGTTGGTACCCAAAACCACCCGGAAAAACTTTTGAAATAAATAGTTCTCTTCATTGGTTAGCCGGGGCGATCCGAGTCCGGCGAGGGAATTTGATGCAAATTGACTCTTTGCCGCTTGCAGCCGGGAGGCCGCCAATTCTATGGCCTCGTCCCAATCGACCGGTTGGAGCTGCCCATCCTTCCTTACCAGCGGCTGGGTCAACCTATCGGGATGGTTTACGAATTCGCACCCGAACCGGCCCCTATCGCACAGAAAGCCTTCGTCCACCGAATCGTTCCGACGCGAGGTGACGCGGTATATCTTGTTCTCTTTGGTCCAGAGCTTGAGATTGCACCCGTCGGCACAGAGCGAACAAACCGAGGGCGTCACCTCCGTCTGCCAGACTCTGATTCTGTACCTGAACGACTTGGAGGTCAGGGCGCCCACCGGGCACATCTCCACCGTGTTTCCGGAGTATGGATTATCGAGCGGGATATCGGGAAGCACGTTTATTTCCGATTTGGCAGCTCGGCCGAAAGTGCCCAGATCGGTCTCACCGGCAATCTCGCTTATGAACCTGACGCATTTTCGACAGAGGATGCAGCGATTCTGGTTCCTTATTATGTGGGTGCCCAGAGACAGGTCATCGTGTTTGGATTGGGGATCGACCACAAACCGCCTTTTTTCCTCCGCATATCTGCTTTTGTCCGATCCGTATTTGAACACCAGATTCTGCAGCTCGCATTCCCCTCCCTTATCACACACCGGACAGTCCAAGGGATGATTGATCAGCAGGAATTCGAGGACTCCCCTTCTGGCAGCTCTGACTTGGGGAGTATCCGTCTTGACCACCATTCCCTCGCTTACCGGCGTGCCGCAGGCCACTTGCAGCTTCCAGTTCTTTTCCACTTCCACCAGGCACATTCGACAGGCTCCCACCGGTTCCAGCTTGTCATGATTGCAGAAAGTGGGAATCTCCACACCCAATTTCTCTGCAGCCTTGAGGATGGTGGTTCCTTCCTCCACCGTCACTTGCTTTCCGTCTATAGTCAAAGTCACCATGCTATGCCGATAATCTCGTCTGTTTAGTCCGTTGATCGCCTTCCTCGTCCGCAGTCCGTGGTCCGCGGTCCGCCGCCACTGCCTTCATCCGTTCCATCCGTCCTACGGACGCCCCCAGACGGGCCCGTAGGGCGTCTGGGCGCTTAATCCGTTGACGGATCTTCTTTCCATACTCTCACTCAAACCTTTCACCCAACTCAACCGCACACTTTCCGTTCCTTATATGATATTCATACTCATCGCGAAACTTCTCTATGGAGCTGGTTATGGGCACCACCGCCGCATCGCCCAACGGGCAAACCGTCCTGCCGCCGATGTTGGCGCAGATGTCGCGAAGAAGCTCCATGTCTTCCTCCCGGCCTTTGCCGGTTTCGATCCGCTGCATGATCTGCCTGATCCATCTGGTCCCCTCTCTGCAGGGGACGCACTTTCCGCAGGATTCGTGCTCGAAGAATTTCGATATGCGGTAGGCCACCTTCACCATACAGGTGGTTTCGTCCATCACTATGGTGGCGCCCGATCCCAACAGCGAGCCGGCCTCGTAAAGGGAATCGAAATCCATTTTCACGTCTATCATATCGGCGGTCAAAACCGGCGTGGAGATGCCTCCGGGGATCACCGCCTTGAGCTTGCGATTGTCTCTGATACCGCCGCCGTGTTCGTAGATCAGCTCTTTCAAGGTGACGCCCATTGGTAGCTCGTAATTCCCCGGCTTGTTCACGTGACCGGAGAGGGAAAATATCTTGGTGCCGGTGCTCTTGGGCATTCCGATGCCGGCGTACCATTCCCCTCCGTTTAACACAATGTGCGGCACGTTAGACAGGGTCTCCACGTTGTTTATCACCGTGGGGTCCTTATACAGCCCGACGGATGCGGGAAAGGGCGGCTTGAGCCGGGGATTGGCCCTTTTCCCTTCGATGGATTCCATCAAGGAAGTCTCTTCCCCGCAGACGTAAGCTCCGCCTCCTCTATATATGTCCAGATCCAAGTCAAATCCCGATCCCAGGATGTTTTTTCCCAGGTACCCTTTTTCGTAGCATTCCCCGATGGCCTGTTTCAGCCGGTTGGCTCCGAAATGGAACTCTCCCCGGATATAGATGAACGCCCGGTGTGCTCCGATGGCGTAAGAGGCTATGATAATTCCCTCGATCAATTGGTGAGGATCGTTTTCTATGAGCGCGCGGTCTTTGAACGTTCCCGGCTCGCCTTCATCCGCGTTGCACAACAAGAATCTCGGTTTGGGTGAATCCTTGGGGACGAAACCCCATTTCATTCCCGCCGGGAAACCCGCACCTCCTCGCCCTCGCAGTCCCGATTTCTTCACCATTTCGATCAGATCGCTCGGACTCAATTCTTTCAGGGCTTTGGGCAAGGCCCGGTATCCGCCGTTTTTGATGTAGGTGTCGATCCGGTGTTGATCGGGCACGTCGATATGTCGAAACAGGATTTTTTCCATTTGAGCTTAGGCCTTCCGGTCTTGTTTCAAGGCATCCAATATCTGATCCACCTTGGCCTTAGTCAGATTCTCGTGATACTCTTGATTGATCTGCATCACCGGCGCGGTTCCGCACGATCCCAGGCACTCCACCACGCTCAGAGTAAACAAACCATCGGGCGTGGTCTGCCCAGCTTTTATGCCCCACTTCTGCTCCAGATATTCCAAAAGCTGCTCGGCACCCAACAGCATGCAGGAGACGTTGGTGCAAACCTGGATGTGGTATTTGCCCACTCCTTCTTTGGGGAAATAGGTATAGAACGAAAGGGTCTCGTTAACCTCCATCTCGCTGAGCTCAAGAAGGTTCGCCACCTGCCTGATGATGTCCCGGTTATGATAGCCCACCTCTTCCAGCACAATGTGCATGGCCGGGAGTATGGCGCTCCGCCTCTGGGGGAACTTGTCCTTCAGCTCCGCGATTCTCTTTTGAGCAGCCTCATTCAGCATTAAAACGATCCTCTAACTCTTCGACCCTTGAACTCTTGAACCCTTGAACTCTTGAACCCTTGAACTTTTGAACCCTGGAACCCTCGATTCTCAAACTTTTGGACTCTTCGACTCATAGACCTTTCGACCCTTGGACTCTTGAACCCTTGGACTCTTGAACCCTTGAACCCTTGAACCCTTGAACTCTTGAACCCTGGAACTCTCGATTCTCAAACTTTTGGACT
>CAZWAO010000198.1:0-4968 GCA_964631815.1 uncultured Ignavibacteria bacterium
GGAACGCAGTCGTCGCCGGCAGTGGCCTGGGGTGGGGTTAATCTCTTGGCCGTGTGGGACGACGAGAGAATCAGCGCCGACAAGGACATATTCGCCGCCCGGTTCACGCCTGAAGGAGAGCCGTTGGACCCCACAGGGTTTCCCATCTGCACTGCGTCAAGCTGGCAGACATATCCGGACGTGGTTGCCGGTGATCAGATCTATCTGGTGGTTTGGGAGGATTACCGCAGCGGCACCTACGACATCTATGGCGCCAGGGTGGACTTCGACGGGAACGTCCTGGACCCGGATGGATTCCCCATCTGCATGGGAGAATGGCTGGCGGAGCTTCCGGCCGTGGCCTGGGATGGGACGAATTTCCTGGTGGCCTGGTGCGACGACCGGGACTTAATCTCCCGCGACATTTACGCAGCCAGGGTGACCCCCGGCGGGGCAGTGCTGGAACCCAACGGATTCCGGGTTTCCTCCGGGTCGCTCATCGAGACCAACCCATCGGTTGCCTTTAACGGCACCGATTACCTGCTGGTATGGGAAGTGCAGGGGGGATGAGGTTTTCCACCGGAGATCCGCGGTTCGCGGATCACGCCGTCCGGCACTCTTTTGGACTCCTCCGGAATCGATGTAGCAATCGACGCCAGGGGACAAAACGCACCTTCCTGCGTGTCGGTGGGAAGCGATTTTTGGGTGAGCTACCATACCGAGACCTGTGACAGCACTTACAGTAATGTTTACCTCACCCGGGTGAGCGCAAGCGGAACCGTGCTGGACCCCGACGGGTTACCCATATGTACTGCCGAGGGTGAGCAGCGCCAGACCAGCCTGGCGTATAACGGCGGTCAGCTTATGGTGCTATGGGAGGATGACAGAGACTACGAGGAGAACCAATATGACATTTACGGAACAAGGATAGCTTCGGACGGGTCGGCGCTGGACCCTGACGGATTCGTCGTCGCCCATCTGGAACTAGCCGAGCAATCTCCGGATTTATGCTGGACCGGGGAGACTTACTTGGCGGTCTGGCAGATCAGCGCCTATGGAGCGCAAGGCGACATAGCCGGTACGCGCCTGGACACTCTGGGTGATGTTCTGGATTCTCCGGCTTTGGCTATCTCGACTGCTTGCGATCCGCAAATCCTGGGCGCTTGTGATTGGAGCGGCCAATCTTACTTAGCAGTATGGGCCGCCGGAGACGATCTCTTCGGCACAAGGGTGGATCGATTCGGCAACGTCCTGGATTCTGCCGGCATCGACGTTTGCTCGGATGCCGAAACTCAATCGGCGCCCGATTTGGTCTGGGGAGCGGGAGACTTTTTTGCGGTTTGGGAGGATTCCCGAAACGGCGATTTGGACATATACGGCGCACGAGTCGATTCCGCCGGAACGGTCCTGGATTCGCCCGCTTTTCCCATATGGGTGGATGCTTCCACCGATCAGAGGTACCCGGCGGTGGATTTCGACGGGACCCGCTATTTGGTGGTGTGGCAGAATATGGTCGACCCGACCGGTTCATACTATCAGATCGAGGGCCTGAGGGTGTCACAGTCGGGCGAACCTATTGATCCCCAGCCTTTCGCGATTTCCTCCGGCGACAAGGGCGGCCGCCCGGACATGGCTTTCGGAGGCGGCAAGTATCTGGTGGTGTGGCAGGACGATTTCTTCTATGATATCTATGGCGCCTTGGTGGATACGGTGGGCGCGGACAAGTCAGAGTTCGGAATTCGCACCTCCAGCGGGGTGCAGGAAAGGCCGGCGGTGGCTTCCAACGGCAGCCAGTTTTTAGTGGTTTGGGTGGACTACGGGAGTCACTGGCCCAACTCGGATATCATCGGCTCCCGGGTGACCGCCGGCGGCACGGTGCTGGACCCCAGCGGCATCTTGATAGCCTCCTCCTCCGATGCGGAGACGGTCCCCTCCGTGACCTTCGATGGGGTGGACTATGTCGTGTCCTGGAGCCGGTTGGGAAGCGAGAGCTCGCAGCTTTACTTAAGCCGGGTCAGCTCCCAGGGAACCGTGTTGGACCCCGGAGGGATAGCGATTACCGATATCTCCGGATACTCCATAACCCGCCTCTCGGGTGGGCCTTTAAGCTGTGGTCTCTCCGACACACTGGGCCAGTCCCTGCTGCTCTATTCCAAATATCAGTCTGCACCCTATAATTCGGCCCTGATGTTGGGAGCCTTGTTCTGGGGCCAAACCTCTCCCAATTACCCCCCGCAGGCGTTTTCCCTGCTGCTTCCGGCGGACGGCGAGGCTGTGGGCAAACCGGTGGCTCTGGATTGGGAGGACGCCGTGGATAACGATCCTTCGGACCAGGTGGTCTACACGGTGTACGTCAGTCCGTCCGAACTATTCCCTTCGGAATCGACTTTGGTTATCGATGGTATCGACACAAGCTATTGTCAGGTCTCACCCGAGAAGGACAGCCTGGTTTACTGGTGGAAGGTGAAGGCGCAGGATAGATGGGGCCAGGCAGTCTGGTCGAATCAAACCTTCCATTTTGATCTGGAAACGTACGGGGACGTCAACGGCGATGGGAAGGTCGACTTAGGAGACGTGGTTTTCCTTCTGAATTACCTTTTCAAAAGCGGTGGGGCGCCCGAGCCTTTGTCTGTCGGCGACGCCAACGGCGACTGCAACGTGGACATCGGCGACGTGATCTATCTGCTCAACTATTTGTTCAAGGATGGGATTTCGCCGGTGGCAGGTTGCGGCTAAGATCGCGGTCTGGTCAAGTCTCTCTCAATCAAGATTACCCAGCATCACGAATCCGACCCGGAAGAGCGGAAGAGGAATCCGTCAGTTCCCGAGTTGTCTCACTCCTAGGAAATACCCTACTCCCTTTAATCCGACTGCGGGAATCAGATACAACTTGCCGGAAGCAGCCAGGTGGAGCTCTCGATTTACAACCTCTTGGGGACGGAGGATAACGACGCTCGTGGATGAATATCAGGCTGCAGGGCGGCATCCCGGTTACTGAAGCGGCACCGACGAGGAGGGCAGTCCGGTGGTATCGGGATCATACCTCTTGGAGGTCCAAGCAGGCCAGGCGACGGATGTCAAGAAGTTGATGCTGATACGGTAGCAGGGAAACGCACCGTCAACCCCATCGGAGGGGAGTCTCTTGATCCGGCAGGATCAGGGACTCCCTTTTTTCTTTGGCCCATAGAGCCAATCCCGCCCAAAATCGTGTTGACTAAAGGCCAGTTGATGTTATATTAAAAAAAGGAGGGGTTACCTGGGCTGCTTGGCTGGGCAGTCAGAAGGATTCACCTTCGAATCCAGCGTTGTGATTTCCGTTGCCTGCCGATCGAGCCTCGAACCTTGCCCCAAAGAGGCTTGTGAGCGCATAGATGTCGCAGGTGCGGTTGGGTCGATGTGGCCGTAGACGGGGACGGGAAGAAGGCTTTTTCCGGCTTAAGTGGATTGAACAAGTATCATCTATGAAGGAGAGGAAAATGAAGATCACGCCCGTGATTCTGGTGGCGATGGCTCTGATTCTGTTTTCCGGCATAGGCAATTCCTGGGCCCGGAACGACTTTGATTATGAAGACGTCACTCCGCTGCGTTGGATGGACCCCTACCGGAATCCGATCACCTGTCAACAGTACCTCCTGAGTCACGAGTTCAGCCGGGACCTGGACGCGAGACTTGTGTACTCCGGTACCAAGGGGGACATTCCCATTTGCGTCGTAATCCATACTCTGCTGGAGCCCTTGGTGCATAGCTCGTTTACCACATTTATTTCGGACCTAGAGGAAGACGGTTATTCCCCTGATGTGTACACTGCCATCAATGACGGGGATGAGGTGGCTCTAAAGGACCTGTTGATTTCCGAGTTCAACACTCGCGGAATAGCCGGTGCCATATTCATCGGCGATCTGCCCATCGCCTGGTACGAGATGGACGAGCCGGAGGATTGGGGTGGGGCTCACGTGGAGTTTCCCATAGACCTGTTCTTCATGGACTTGGATGGAAACTGGCTGGATGACGATGCCGACGGGATGTACGACGGACACCAGAATGGCGCCGGGGATATGCAGGCCGACATTTGGGTGGGGCGACTTCTGGCCATCAACCTGACGGAAAACGGCGCCACGGAAAGAGCAGCGATAACCAATTATTTCGACAAGAATCATCGCTATCGCACAGGCGAGCTCAAGCTTCAGGATAAGGCACTGGCTTACATAGACAATGACTGGCACGTTTACGGGTGGGAAAATGAGGTGGCTTTGGCCTATCCGACTACGGACGCGGTGACCGACGTTTACCAGACCAATCGGGATGATTACATGCTCCGGGTTCGGGAGTCGACCGCCAATCAATACGAAAACCTGCTGATTTGCTCCCATTCCTCTCCCTGGGCGCATTATCTGTTTTGGGGAACGGGACCTTACGACTATTCGCTTTTCTACAATTACGAGATCGAGAGCATAGACGTCCAGGTTATGTTCTACAACTTGTTTGCCTGTTCCAACTGCCGCTTCGTGGAAGACGATGACATGGGGAGCTGGTACATTTTCCAAAGCCAGTACGGTCTGATCTCGCTGGGTTCCACCAAGACCGGGTCCATGCTGTGCTTCTCGGATTATTATGAACCTCTGGGAGAAGGCGCCAGCTTCGGCCAGGCTTTCCTCTCCTGGTGTATCGACGACATTGAGACTTGCGCCGGAACCGATTCCCGCGCATGGTTCTATGGCATGACCCTTCTGGGCGATCCCACCTTGAGATTGTCCAGGTTTGCGCCCGCCACCGGCGACGTGAACAGGGATGGAAACGTAGATTTGGCCGACGCGGTATCCCTTTTGAATTACCTGTTCAAAGGCGACGCTTCACCCGATCCCCTCCGATTGGGTGATGCCAACGCCGATTGTGTGGTCGACATCGCCGATGCGATTTTCCTGCTGAACTATCTTTTCAAGAGCGGACCGGAACCGGGCGCCGGATGTGCTTAAAATACCGATCGGAGCA
>CAZWAO010000199.1:0-4858 GCA_964631815.1 uncultured Ignavibacteria bacterium
GAACCCTTGAACTTTATTCGCCCGACTGACAAAACGACACAGACCCCACATATGCAATCTAATAACCGACAGGAGGTACGATGGTGCAGTTTGACAAGCTAACCGTTCCGAGCGAGGGGAAGCAGATTCAAGTTGACGGCGACAGACTGAACATACCGGATAATCCCATAATACCGGTGATCGAAGGTGACGGCATCGGCCGGGACATAATGAGAGCCACCCGCCGGGTGCTGGACGCGGCTGTGCAGAATACCTATGGCGGCAAGAAGAAGATCGTCTGGTTCGACATCTATGCGGGAGATGCCGCTCAGGCCAAGTATGGCGAGGTTCTTCCCACCGATACCTTCGAGGCCATAAAGCAGTTCGTGGTGGCCCTCAAAGGACCGCTCACCACGCCGGTAGGCGGGGGATACCGCAGCTTGAACGTCACCCTCCGGCAGGTCCTTAACCTGTATGCCTGCGTGCGTCCGGTCAGATACTTCGAAGGCGTTCCCTCGCCGGTGAAGCATCCGGAGAGGATGAACGTGGTCATCTTCAGGGAGAACACGGAAGACGTTTACGCCGGCATCGAGTGGGCCGAGGGCACCAAGGAGGCCAGGAAGCTGATCACCTGGTTGAACGAGACCTTCAATCTGAACATCCGCATGGATTCTGGCATGGGAATAAAGCCCATCAGCATCACCGGCACCAACCGGCTGATCAGAAAAGCCCTAAAGTACGCCGTGGAGAACCGCCGCAGTTCGGTTACCATGGTGCACAAGGGCAACATCATGAAATACACCGAGGGAGCGTTTAGGGATTGGGGATACAAGCTGGCCACCACCGAATTCAGGAATCAAGTGGTTACCGAGGACGAGCTGTGGGATCAGTACAACGGGAAGGTGCCGGAGGGTAAGGTGGTGATGAAGGACCGTATCGCCGACAGCATGCTTCAGCAGATCCTCACCCGCACCGAGGAGTACGACATCGTGGCCACGCCCAACTTAAACGGAGATTATCTCTCCGACGCCTGCGCTGCCCAGGTGGGCGGGCTGGGAATGGCCCCCGGCGCCAACATCGGCGACTATGTGGGGCTGTTCGAGGCCACCCACGGAACCGCCCCCAAGTATGCCGACAAGGATATGGTCAACCCCGGGTCTTTGATACTCTCCGGCTGCATGATGCTGGAATATCTGAAATGGAAAGAGGCGGCTGAGCTAATCTACAAAGCCGTGGGAGAGACCATCAAGCAGAAGCGGGTGACCTACGACCTGCACCGGCTGATGGATGGCGCCACCAAGCTCAAGACCTCGGAATATGCCAGCGCCATAATCGAGAATATGGGATAGCCTCACAGCGCTATAGAGACATTCAGAAGACCAGAACCTAGCTTAAGCTAGGTTCTGGTTTTTTCTTAGACTCCTTGGGCTAAAGCCCAATTGAGTTTTGGCATCTTCCTGGTTCCACGACCCACTGGAAGGCCCGTCTGGGAAGGTCGTGGCAATCAGAATGGAGATGAATCTCTGGGGACATTGCCACGAGCTTCAGTTCGTGCGCGGGATTGCAGACCGATCTAAGGGGTTTTAACCCGTCGATCCCATGACGTGAAGATCGTGGCGAGCGGGGATTGGGACAAATCGCCGAGTCATTGCCACGAGCTTTAGCTCGTGGGGCGGAATTGCATATTAGTCCCAGGGGGTTTTAACCCCTCGATCTGCCTTTGACTCTCCGATTCCGCTTGACAACCCTCCGAAATCAGCTAAAATAAAGGTAGGAACAGTTTCTTCCGAAAGCCTAATAGGGAATGACAAACCTCTGAATGAAGGTGACGGATTGAGGAGATAATCGTGCGTCCCCGGTGCCTTCTCTTCTTCGCTCTTCTGCTATGCGGGCTGGTGCAGACGGCTAATGCCTTTGTTATCCCCAGAGGCGCCTGGCAGAGGACCATCGGCGATCTGCCCAGCAAATGCCAAAGCGACTGCCCCAACCGGGGGATAGCCCTGGGAGGATTCGGCGCCGGCTCGTTTATGTACAACATCTCCGGCTCCTTCGGGCCCTGGGCGGACGAGGTGGGCGAGTACGGCAGAACCTGGCTGCTGGGGGCTGCCTTCCACGTGTACGAGAAAAAAGGAGAGGCGATCATAGTCAAATGTCTCTCCACTGAATGGCTTCTGATGCCCGAATCCTGGAACCTCATGCTGGTGGGAGAGGGGACCTACTATGCGCTCCAGCCCAAGGGCTGGTGCGAGTATCACTGCTTCCGCAGCCAGATATCTTCGGAGTTCTTCAGTCCCATCATCCCCCACAATTATCGGGAGACCTCCTATCCGGTGGCCATCTGGCAGTTCGAGCTGTCCAACCCCTCCGCCGACTCGGTCGAGATAGCGGTCATGTTCACCTGGCCCAATCCTCCCTTCAACGGAGGAAGCCAGACCAGAACCGGCTTTACCACCGGTCCGGTGCAGGACTCGGAGGTGACCGGGATGGTGCTGAAGGCCAGCCACCCGTCCAACACGCCAGAAACCCAGAATTCGGAATGGTGCATCGCCGCACTTGACGGCCAGGACAGAACCGTCTCCTACTGCACCTGGGATATATCGGGAAACGGACACGACGTGTTAAACCAGTTTGCCGATGATGGAGTGCTGTCCGATGCCATCAACCCTTTGGATTCGGCAGCAGCCATAGCGGTGAAGGTATCTTTAGCTCCGGGGCAAAGCATGGTGGTGCCGCTGGCTTTATCCTGGGATTTCCCGGTGGTCGAATTCAAAAGCAAATATCTATTCGGACAGAGCACACAGTGGTTCAAGAGGTATTGCGAGTATTTCGACACCTTAAGCGACAACTCCTTCCGGATCGCCAAAGAAGCTCTGCAGAACTACGGGAGCTGGGAGGCTCAGATTGATTCCTGGATGTCGACCTTTGTGGACGATCCCATATATCCCGACTGGCTGATTTGCGCGGGTTTCAACGAGCTTTACTACAATCAATTCGGAGGCTCCTTCTGGGAGTCGGGTTTGAGGTCCGGGCACAGCGAGGAATTCATGGGATTGCATCCGGAGGATCACAAGAATTTCATAATGGAGTCGCAGGCTTACCCTCTTTGCGGAAACATTAACGTGGGACATTACTCCTCCATCGTATATGCCAAGTTCTGGCCCCAGATGGAAAGGGATCTGCTGCGCTGTCACGCGGACGTGGTGATGCACTACACCGCCTGCGCTCCCAGCCTGCCCAACCAGACCTCGCCGGAGATCGGTGCCCCCAGGGACTGCTCTCCGGGTTACTGCCGGATCGGCGATCCTTTCTTCGTGCTGGACCCGCACGCCTATCGCAGCCGGCCGGTTCCCTGCGCCGAAGGCGACGTGCACGTTTTGACGGATAACTCGTCCAAATTCATCCAGCGCTGCTGGCGGTACTTTGCCCTGTATGGCGACGTGGAATTCTTAAGCTACGTCTGGCCCGCCGTGGAAAGCACCTATCATTTCATGCAAGCCTATGACTGCGAAATCCAGCCCAGGGATTCGCTTCCTCACGCGCAGGGATACGACAACACCTACGACGGCTGGCGCATGTATGGAACCGACATGTACAGCGGCGGGTTCTGGGTGGGCGCCCTGGAGGCCATGGATACTATGGCGGCTATCCTGAACAAGCCGGTGAGAGCCGAAGTACAGACCTGGCTGGAGGCCAGCCGGAGAAACCTGGACGCCCAGCTTTGGGATTCTACCGGATTATACTACCGAATAGATACCCAGAGCGGTTATCCCCAGGTGATCTTCGCCGATGCCCTGTGCGGCCAGCGCTATTGTGAGTCGTTCGGCCTGGCCGATATCCTGCCCCGCTGGAGAATGAACCTGCATTTGAACAAAGTGTACGACGTGTGCGTGGAGCCGAACCAGGATTTCGGCGCGAGACTAGGCCGGCTTCCGGACGGCTCGACCGTGCCCACCGGAGATCGGGATACCTATGAGTACTGGGTGGGCACCACCTATTACCTGGCGGCCATGATGTATCATGCCGGTCTGAAGGAGAAAGCTCTAACTACCGCTTATGGGGCCTATCATCCGGTTTATGATGTGGACAGTCTGGCTTACTGGTTCAACACGCCGGAGGCCTGGTGGGATGGAGGAATCCACCCCAGGCCAAAGGACTCTTCGAGTTGGCAAGAGGACCACGCCCTGGCTCCGACTCAGTTGGTCTCGGATCCCAGGGTGGAGGAAAAACTGGGTTTCCCCAACCAGTATCAGCGCCCTCGGGCGGTTTGGGAGTTGATCTTTGAAATGAAGAAGGATTCGCTCGATTTCCTATGCGGCGATGCCAACGGCGACGGAATGATCGACATCGGCGACATCGTGGCCGTGCTCAATTATCTCTACCGAGACGGCGCTACGCCTTGCCCCCTGGAAGCCGCAGACACGAACTGCGATCAGATAGTGGACTTGGGCGATGCGGTCTATTTGATAAACTATCTTTTCAAAAACGGCCCGTTTCCCTGTGCGCGCTGACGGATGATTTGAGGTGCAGTCGTTCGCTCCACAATTCAAGTTACCTGCCGACAATCGGTTATCGACAACGCAGTACCTTGCGGCAATTGGGGCAGACAGCTAACAGCCGGTGTCACAGCCCAAACTGTGTAAAAAAAGAGCAGATGGCGCTGCACCTTAGACGATCAAGGCGCAGTTTGCTGCGATTGGGAAGACAGTGCTTTCCTTTGGGGCCGGTTTCCCCCCAGACTAAGCTTCTGCCACATAGTCGATTAGTCCCAGATAGCGATGGGGGTGCTCTCGGTTTGACGGTGGCACATTTTTTGTTTATTAACAGAAGTGTTGTTGGTTGCCCCTTCAGATTGTCTTTCTGCTCTAGGCTCCGTCTGCTC
>CAZWAO010000200.1:0-4772 GCA_964631815.1 uncultured Ignavibacteria bacterium
TTCAGGTACATCAACGGAACCTTGCGGGACGTCATGTACCGGCCGAGCAGCCAGGAGATCACGTTCAGGACATTCAGTCTCCGGGCAACCGGACTGGTGGGGACGGGATTTCCGCACTTGAGGGCGGGCCTGGAGGTGGGCATTTCGCTTCCCGCTTCCGCATACCGAAAATCGTGGGATGTGCCGGCTCTCACTCCCAAGCTCACCGGCGACTTCTACTTTCCTTCGTTCTGCTGAGGGGGCGGGCTGAGCAGCTACTATTCCCAGTTTGGGAAAGAAGAGAATCGACTGACGGTGGTTCCGATCCTGGGGCGGCTGGAGTATCTGGTTTCCTTGAGACCCAACCTTACCTTGAACCTGGGGGCGGGATGGGGCGGTTATGTCCTATATTCAATCGTCACCAGCACTCAAACTCAGGTGTACGTGCAGGATTACGATCCGTGGAGACCGGGAGATATCCAGAAAAACGTAATTAGGACCCACCTTTGTGCCGTCACCCCCGGCGGGGAGGCAATAGCCGGGTTGACATTCGAATTGCATCGTCACGTTTCCCTGGGGCTGAGTGGGAGGATGATAATTATCTCGAAGGTGAAAGACCAATGGGAAAGCTCCGGTTATTATGCCACCGACTGGGATCCTGCTCAGCCGGAGCTTATTACCATCACGGAAGGATACGAGTACGGGGGAGTTGGCTGGGGCTTGGGCATTGCCATCTCGCTCGGGGTCCCATAAACAGAGGAATTTCCCCCAAACTCCGGAGCCTCCTCGCCCGGTGCCGGCCTGAGTCCTGTGGGACTGTACCATCCCGCGGAATCCACTCTTTTCTCCAACGGCCGAATTCCAACCATACAGTACCGACACGAAAGCCTCTGCCCACCGAGAGACGATCGCAGTTGACTTTCTCCGTTTTCCTCGATAGATTTGGCGGCTGACTTGTGATAACACCGGGAGATTCCACCTTTGTCCATGACCGAAAAAGTCACGCCGCCCGAGATCCAAAAGGGTCTCCGAAACTCCGTCTACGATGGGGCCTTCGCCCAAATAATGATCGTACTCACCTCCGGCGTTTTCCTGACCGGCTTTGCCCTGGCGGTGGGAGGCAACGAGTGGCACGTGGGTATACTGGCGTCAATACCCTTTGTGGCTCAACTAACTCAGCTGGTCACCTCCCTTGCCATCGAGCAGAGAGGTAGAAGGAAAACCACCCTCCTTTGGCTGATCAGCTTCAGTCGATATTCCTGGCTGGTCCTGTTAGGCTTGCTGCTGCTCAAACGCCCTGCAGTGAACCCGGCAGCCATATGGATGCTGGTGGGGGTTTCCATCGTCTCCTATCTATGCGGGTCGGCAGGGGCTGTGGCCTGGCTTTCGTGGATGGCGGACCTTGTGCCGGAGAAAATCAGAGGCAGGTACTTCGCCAGGAGGAACCGGATCCTGGCGTTGGTGGGCGTAGTGATCACGCTGGCGGCGGGAAGATATCTGGACCTGTGGCATACGTCCAATGCGGATTTGGAGGTCTATGGTTTTCTGACTCTATTTCTTTTCGCGGTTCTCTGCGGTGACATCAGCCTGCGGTTTTTAAGAAAAATACCGGACCTGGAAAGCAAAAGCCCACGTCCGGAAAGCCTGGATTTTTGGAGAATGGTCAGGATACCTTTTTCCGACCGCAATTTCGTCAGACTGGCTCTGTTCAGCACGGCCTGGAGTTTCAGCGTCTATCTGTCCGCCCCGTTTTTCGCCGTATACATGCTCAAAGATCTCGAGATGAGCTACGGTCTTTTGGCCTTGGTTCAAATCGTAAACGAGGTGGCTTCAATACTTGCCCTTCCCTTGTGGGGGAGGCTTTCCGACCGATTCGGCAGCAAGCCAATTTTGTCTCTGACTACCCTGGCTGCTTCGCTGCTTCCCATTTTCTGGCTGGCTACCGGGTCTCGACATTTCATTCTGATAATAGTGGTACTGCAGCTTTATGGCGGCGTCTTTTGGTCGGGACTGAATCTCAACAGCAACAACTTGCTGCTGAAGCTGTCCCCCCGGGAGAACCGATCCGTTTACCTGGCAAGCTTTGCGGCAGTGACCGGACTAGCCACGGCTATAGCACCGCTTCTGGGAGGGTTTCTGGCACTGCGCCTGCGGGAAACCGAGCTGGTATTTCACTCTTTCAGGATTTATGATCTTCATTTTATCTTTCTCATCTCCGGGGCCTTGCGGCTTTTCAGCCGGCCCATCTTAAAGGGAGTCAGCGAGCCCAAGGAGAAAACCCTGGGCCGAATGATCAGAACCCTGGGAAGGCTGCGGACCATCAACGTGACCAGGGGTTTTGAACCTCTGATGAGCTATGTCTACCTGATCACCACCAGGGTGGTGGATTTCATCGAGAAGAAGCCCGATTCCGAAGATCCGGAGCGGAAGAGTCAGGGGGAGGGACGGAAAGATCAGAACAGGAGATAGAAAAAGGGAAGCGGGAAATCAAAACGGGATCTCCATTTCACATCCAGGCTCCCGCTAAGCGCGGGGGGAGAGGTTTGTAGCCGCACCCCTTCAGAGTGCGAGAGATTGTAAAGACAGGGCTTGTCCCTGTCCGAGAACTAATGATCATCAGCATATTATTGCGACGAGCCAGCAATACGCGATTCTCCGTAGGGCGGGCACCCATGCCCGCCCAGCCATGTCGGGGCTGGGAGCCCCGACTACAAACTCATCCCCCGACCCCTTCTCTTAGAAAGAGAAGGGGAACCTAAAAGTCCCTCTCTTGGTAAGAGAGGGATTTAGGGTGAGTTCGGGATGGGAGTTGGGATGCCGGTTTTGAACTCATCCCCTGGCCCCTTCTCTCCGGTCTATACGCTCCCATCAAGGGAGGGAAGACCTGTCACCTTCCAGGTGGCGTGAGGCAACAACGTAGAAGTAGGTTGGGCTGCCGCTAAGCTGCCGACGCGTAAGCCAGATGTGCATGCCGAGTGCAGTCCTGCACAGTATGGTGCAGGGCGGCCAGACGGTCCCGTCCGGGAAGCGAAGCATCTCGACGTTTGAGATTCCTCGACCTTCGGCAGGAACCATACGGTTCCTACCTTCGGCCTCAGAAAGACAAAAAGGAGTGGTTTTGACGGACCAAAGCAGGCTGCCGTCGGGCTGCCCGACGGGCAAGGCTTTCCATCTACAGCTTCAGTGCGCATTCTGGACATGCTGGCCGCAACTGCAGAGAGCAAGCATTCCCGTTCGCGAGGGGTTGGGTTCCAGCAAAACTAACCCGGCTCGCAAGATGCGGCGTCCTCTTGAGCTAAAAAACGAGATATTATTCGAAAATGTGCTTGACATTGCCCGGCAGGCACGATATAATTTAGACTTGATTTTGGACGGCTCCGGGCTGGGCGTGCCGCGACCGGGCTGGAGACGGGCGGTAAACTCTAACCGAGGAGTGAAACAAAATGAAGTCAAAGCTGTCGGCGTTATTCATACTGGTGTGTCTGCTGATCAACGTCCCTGCCTTCGGCGGAATCAATTTCGGCCCGAACGTGGAGGCGGACACCTCGGAGTATTTCACCATCATGGACTATTTTCTGTCGCCGTACCAGCTTCTGGATTACAATTTTCTGGGCGGTGGTGCCAGGGCTCGGGCTATGGGGGGAGCGTTCCTGGCCGTATCCGACGATGCCGCAGCCGCGTCGTGGAACCCGGCCGGCCTCATCCAGATGGACAAGGCACAGATGGACTTGAGCTTCAGCTCCCTGATGCTGAGGGCAGACTACGCCACCAGCCTGGATTCCAGAGTGAACTTCGGGGACGATCTCAAGTACGACAAGAACGCCGTCTCCTTCGCCAGCGTGGTTCTGCCTTTCCAGATCCGGGAAAAGGAAGTGGCGGCCGGGATTTTCTTCCAGAGGCTGGCGGATGTGTACCAGGAAAAGAAGTACTATATGGAATTCGACACCATCTACACTAACACGGGATGGCAGTCTGACGTATTGAGTCGCCCCATAGACGATAGGACCTCGGGCAAACTGGACCTGGTCAACCTGTCCGTCTCCACCAAGATATTCAATCCCTTGTCGGTCGGATTCGGGGTCAACCTTTATACCGGCAAATACACCAACCACTCCTACTGGTTCCTTCCTCTTGTATCTTCCGGGGATACCATAGTGTACGTTCAGAACCAGGTGGGGGAGACCGACGGGGTCAGGTTCTATCCGCAGATACAGAGCAAGTATTCAGGAGTCAATGTCACCGTGGGATTGATGTACATGATGGAGAAGCTCCGTTTGGCCGCAGTGGTCAAGACACCTTTTCACCTGCACGAGGATAATGACGTCAAGCTTTTCACGGATCAAGTCGTGGACGGGGTGGTTCTCCCTTCCTCCTACCTCCTGTCGCCTTTCTTCAAGACCGAGAGGGAATGGAAAATGCCCACCATGTTGGGATTTGGGGGCTCTTATGAGCTGAACAAGCTGACCTTGGCCGCGGACGTGGAGTTCCGTAATTACTCCGAAACCGAGGTGACTTACAAGCGGAATATCGCAGACCCCTCCACCAACGAAGTGACCACAGGCGGCTACCTGACCGAGGACTGGTGGGTAACGGAAGGAAGGCAGCCTCCCTCGGTGCAAAGCCTGGGTTGGAGAAACATAACGCAGTTTCGCATTGGGGCGGAATACATGATCACCACCGGGATCGGCACCTTTCCGCTAAGGGTGGGCTTCAGAAACGATCCCCAGCTCTATACCACCAAGCTGGACTCCAGTTGGGTCTATTTCCGATATGATACCCAGGGCGATGATGTT
>CAZWAO010000201.1:0-4769 GCA_964631815.1 uncultured Ignavibacteria bacterium
GCTGCGGCGGCGCGAATTCCAGTAAACACGCGGTTTTTCTAAGGCAACATCAAGTAAACGACAAGAAGCTTCATTCGTCCGGCCAGCGGCGCAGCCAAAAACATCAGAGGTCGCCGGGATTGAATCCCGGCGCCTTCGTTCGGGGTACAATCCCGAACACCTCACGGTGAAAGGTCCCTTCTCCCCTAAGGGGAGGCCTACGGCGTAGCCAAGGATAGGATGAGGGGTAAGATGATGAATTAGCAGAAGCCCCCTCACCTTAATCCTCCCATGCAGGTCTTCGACTCCCCAAAGGGGAGAGGAGAAACTTTCCTGTTTGTAGGTGACACAGTTCCTTCTCCCCAACGGGGAGGCCAGCGGCGTAGCCAAGGTTAGGATGAGGGGAAACATCTCGACACCACCCCCAATCCCACCAGGGAAACTCCTTGCCATCACAAAAACGATTTCGTATACTCCCGGTGTAGGCGGTGATGACGTTACGGCGTGCAACTCGGACAAACGTGCTATTCCAAAACAGGAGGGGTGGATATGATTCATGAGATAAAAAGGATCAACGTTTGGTCGGTGGTGAAGATATCGTTTTTCATCTACGGCATCTTCGGCTTCATCTTCGGGATGTTCTACGCTGCCTTCCTTGCTCTGCTTACTATGTTAGGAGGTTTCTTGGGCCAGATGGGCGGCGAGTTCGGTGTACTTCAAGGGCTGAGCGGGGGAGCGGCCATGGGCATAGTCGGTGCGATCTTCATGGCAATCCTATTGGGGCTCTTCTATGCTGTTTTGGGTGCTCTGGCTACCGCCATCTTCACCTGGGTCTACAACATTCTGGCCAAGGGTTTGGGTGGAATCAGATTCGATCTGGAGCAGGAAAGGGCCAAGGTGGTGATCCAGCCGCTGCAGAGGTCGGAGGAAGAATCGGAGGGGATGTTAGGAAATCAAAAGTATGAGTGAAATCAGAGTGCGGATGGCTCCCAGCCCGTCCGGCTTTCTGCATGTGGGCACGGCCAGGACCACCATCTACAACTGGCTTTTTGCGCGTCATCACCAGGGGAAATTCATCTTAAGAATCGAGGATACCGATCCCTCCCGCTCCAGCCGGGAGATGATCGACGCCATCCTGGAGAGCATCAAGTGGCTGGGCTTAGATTGGGACGAAGGGCCTTACTTTCAGTCGCAGAGAACCGATCTCTACCAAAAATACGCGCAGCAGCTTCTAAAGTCCAAGATGGGCTACTATTGCTTCTGCACCCCCCAGAGCCTGGAGGAAAAAAGAAAGCAGGCCATTGCCTCCAAGGGCGAGTGGAAGTACGACCGCACCTGCCTTGGACTTACGGAAGCCGAGATAGAAGATAGGATAAAGCGGGGTGAACCTAAGGCCATTAGGCTTCTGGTGCCGGAGGGGGAGACGGTCTTCTCCGATCTGGTGTATGGAGAACTGAAGAAACAAAACCAAGAGCTGGACGATTTGATCGTGCTCAGGTCGGATGGTACGGCCACTTATAATTTCGCCTGTGCGGTGGACGACATGGATATGAAGATTTCGCACGTCATCCGGGGAAACGACCACATCGCCAATACCTTCAAGCAGGTCCTGATTTATCAGGCGCTGGGTTTGACTCCCCCGAAATTCGCTCATATACCTCTCATATTGGGAAAGGACAAGGCCAAGATTTCCAAACGTCACGGGGCCGTATCGGTGATGGAATACAAGGAGAAGGGGTTCCTGCGCGACGCCCTGGTCAATTATCTGGCCCTTTTAGGCTGGTCGCCCAAGGACGACAGGGAGATACTCAGCCGAAACGAGATGATAGAGCTTTTCACGGTGGAGGCGGTCAATCCTTCCAATCCGATCTTCGATCAGGAGAAGCTCGAATGGATGAACGGCGAGTACATCCGCGCTATGGACGACGATAAGCTGTTGGATGAGGCGATTCCCTTTCTGATCGGAGAAAATCTAATTACCGAGCAGGCAGCCGGACAAAAAAGAGACTGGCTGCTGAAGTACGTTTCGCTGTTCAAGGAGAGAGCTAAGACTCTCCGCGATTTCGCCGAAAAGGGGAAATACTTCTTCGAATTTGACTATAAGTACGAGGAGAAGGCGGCGAAGAAGCACTTTTCCGCTGACGCAGCCGACAAGCTGCAAAAGTATTCGGAGCGCTTGTCCGGATTAGATATCTTCCAAAAAACTGAGATTGAGGAGGCGCTACGCCAGTTGGCGGAAGAAATGCAGCTAAAGCCGGCGGCTTTGATTCATCCGGTCAGGCTGGCCGCCACCGGCACCACAGCCGGACCGCCTCTTTTCGACGCACTGGAGCTTCTGGGCAAGGAAGAAGTGAGAGAGAGAATCGAAAAGGCGATTGAATTCATCAAGGCAAGAACGGTTTGAAGCCAAACGCACAAATACACCGGAGTCTCAGCCTTTCTAGCCTGCGCAGCCTTTGCCTTGCAGGAGGGGATGAAGGGAAATGTAGCCGCAAGCTTTCAGCTTGCGCCGTTTTTGCCTTATAGGAAGGGAGCGGGGGGAATGTAGCCGCAGGCTTCCAGCCTGCGCGGTTTTTCAGGAGGAACCGGAAGGAGGACGTTCGATGGATGCTGAATCCTTTCAAAACGTCAGAACCCAAATCGGCTTCTGCGGCATCTGGTGCGGAAGTTGCGCTGCGGGCAACGGTGCCTTGGGGGCAGTGACCAAGAGATATGCGGAGATGATTAAAACCTATGGGCTGCCCGAATGGGGCCCGCGGGAGGTGGATTTCGAAAAATTCACGAGTGCATTAGCCTCCATACAGGCCATGCCTTTGTGTCAGGGCTGCCGGAGGGGCGACGGCAAGCCCAATTGCGAGTTCCGGGCCTGCGCCTCGAGTAAAGGAATCGAGGGTTGCAGTGACTGTGACCAGCCCACAAACTGCAAGCACTCCGAGGCTCTGAAGAAGATGCGGGAGGGAGCGCTTCGCGCCGGTCTCAATGTCAAAACCGACAAAGTCGATTCACACAAACTCATCAAAAAGTGGACTGCCGAGCTGATGGGCAAATGGCCCCATCTAATGCTATTCATGCCCCATGAGGATTAGGTCGGAAACAAGGACCTTTTAATCTGCTGTACAGAAAGGAGAGCAAGATGCTCAAGAGACTGTGTATTCCGTTGGTTTTCGTTTTAATCATGTGCTCTGTGATGCATGCGCCTATTAGGGCGGAAGAAACTCGTCCCATCCAGCTATCTCTGGTAACACCCATCCAGATCTTCTCGGAAGACTACCGCATCACCGGTGTGCGGCTCAACCTGCTCTATGGCCGCAACGCATCGGTCTCGGGATTGGACTTCGGTCTGATTAATCACACCACCACCGGTGAGTCGGTAGGCTGGCAGTGGGGCTTCGTGGGCGTCAACGATTCCGACTTCCTGGGCTGGCAGGACTGCGTGGTGAACATCACCAACAAGAACTTCGAGGGATTCCAGTATGGACTTGTGAACTATGCGGATCATATGAGCGGATTCCAACTGGGTCTGATAAACTACGCCCGAACGGCCAAAGGTCTTCAGATCGGACTGGTGAACATCATCCGCCAGGGAGGACAATTCCCGGTCTTCCCCATAGTCAACTGGTCATTTTAGGTCTTTAGGTCGGGAGCCTGAGAATTCCTGGCTTACGTCCTGCCTTGTGGGAGGGGAGGAAGGGAAATGTAGCCGCAGGCTTCAAGCCTGCGAGTTCTTGCATTATCGGAGGTGGACGAAGGGGGTTTTGACCACAGACCTTTCCGCCTGAGGCGGAAGCGCCTGTGAAGCAAGGCATGGCAAACCGCACTCCATCAACCAGTTAATAGATTGACATACAATAACTTACCGTCGCCTACGGGGCGCCCAACAGTCAACCGAAAGAGGGTGGCTTCGACCCGAACGATTTTCTCCCCGCCATCATAATTTCCTTAGCATGTCCATTCGCAGGCTACGTATTATCTCCATCAAAACAGAATGGGTCTCTGACCTATCAAACAATGGCTGATTCAGGTTCTACCAATGATTCTCTGCGCGTGAGGAGGTGAGTTTATGAAGTGCGCTTCCTGTGGGGACAAGATCAAGGGCGACCCGGTCTGGATGGACGACGAGGTTTACTGCTCCGAAGAGTGCGCCGATATGGGACCTGTTGAGGAAGAGGAGCCTGAGGAGGAAGAAGAGGAAGAAGAGAATTAGCATCAATAAGGGAACAGGGTAACCGAATCAACGGAAATAAACTCTTTGCCCTGACTGGAAAAACCAAAGGCTCCCGAGCGTGACGCTTGGGAGCCTCTTTCTTTTCCAACTCTCGCCAATCAGATATTGGCATGCTGACAAACAGAGGATTTCTATAGCACGTCTTTGATGGCCTCGGACAGGCTTTTGATGCCCGTTTCGATCTGCTCCACCGAGGGGAACGAGTAGTTCAGCCTCAGGGTATTGCCGCCGGAGTGGTCGCAGTGAAAGGGCCGGCCGATGACATAAGCCACGTTGTGCTCTATGGCGGTCATGAATATGTCCTTGGTGTCGATCCGCTCGGGCAGCACCAGCCACATGAACATGCCTCCGGTGGGCTTGGACCATCCCACCTCCTTGGGCATGTATTTTTTCAGAGCCTTCAACATCGCTTCCAGTTTGGGCCGGTAAAGTTCAATGGCCTTTTTGATCGACTCTCTCATTCTGCCCCGCCGGATGTACTCGGCCAGGATAAGCTGGGTAAACGAAGGTGTGCAAAGATCGACCGACTGTTTGAGCAAGACGGTTTTTTCAATGAAAAACTTCT
>CAZWAO010000202.1:0-4765 GCA_964631815.1 uncultured Ignavibacteria bacterium
ATTCCCGAAAGGGATTCTTGATCGGAGGAGGAACCGGATATGGATTGGGGAATGGAGAATCGACTCAAAAAGCTGATTCAACCTGACGGACATTGTTTCTTCTTGCCTATAGATCACGGCTATTTCCAGGGGCCGACCAGTTGCCTGGAGAAGCCGGGCGAAACCATAAAACCGCTGCTTTCCTTCTGCGACGCTCTCTTCGTCACCCGTGGCGTTCTGCGCTCGGCGGTTGATGCTGGCTTGGACAAGCCCGTGATCCTGAGAGTATCCGGCGGCACCAGCATGGTGGGTCAGGATCTGGCAGATGAGGAGCTGACCACTTCCATTGAGGAGATCCTGCGCCTCAACGCCGCCGCGGTGGGCGTTTCGGTCTTCGTGGGAACCGATTACGAGAAACAGACCCTGATGAATCTGGCGGATTTGGTCAATGAGTGTGAAAACTATGGCATTCCGGTTATGGCCGTCACCGCCGTGGGCAAGGAGATCGGGCAGAAGGATGCACGCTATTTGGCTCTGGCCTGTCGGATCGCTGCCGAGCTGGGAGCCAAAGTGGTCAAGACCTATTGGTGCGAAAAGGACTTCGACAAGGTGGTGGAAGGCTGTCCGGTTCCGGTGGTCATGGCCGGCGGCCCTAAGTGCGAGACCGAATTGGAGGTATTCGAGTTCGTTTACGACGGCATGCAAAAAGGCGCCATCGGGATAAACTTAGGAAGGAACGTTTGGCAGAATCCGCATCCGGTGGCGGTGGCCAAGGGTTTGCAGGCTGTGGTTCACCAAGGGGCCACGCCCCAGGAGGCTCACAAGATATTCCAAAAGGCCAAGACAGGTTGAGGTGTGCCGCTTCATACCTGTTTTGCGTCAAACCCCCATCCCCCTCTCCATGATGTGGAGAGGGGGACCAAGGGGGAGGGGTTTTAAGAGTACCGCTTGCCATCCCAAGCTCTAAAGGAAAATCGTCATGCGCGTGGCCATGTATTATAACAACAAGGACGTGAGGATAGAAGAGCGGCCGAAGCCCAAAATCGGCCCCGGCGAGATACTGGTCAAAATCTTAGCCAGCGGCATCTGCGGCAGCGACGTGATGGAGTGGTATCGCATCAAGAAGGCACCCATCGTGCTGGGGCATGAGATAGCCGGAGAAATCGCAGAGGTTGGTCAGGGAGTGGAGAAATACAAAGTCGGCGATCGGGTATTCGTCTCCCATCACATTCCCTGCAACACCTGCCGCTATTGCTTAAACGGCTTTCACACGGTCTGTGAGACCCTGCACACCACCAACTTCGATCCGGGCGGCTTTGCCGAGTACGTGCGCGCGCCGCAGCTTAATGTGGACCGAGGCACTTTCGTCCTGCCGGATGAGGTTTCGCTGGAAGAGGGGACCTTCGTTGAACCGCTTGGTTGTATCATACGCGGCCAGAGGGTGGCCGGGCTTCGGCCCGGAATGACCGTGCTGATCTTAGGCAGCGGCATCTCCGGTTTGCTGCATCTGATGCTGGCCCGGGCACTTGGTGTAGGGCGGATCATCGCCACCGACGTCAACGACTACCGCATGAAAGCCGCCAAGGACTTCGGCGCGGACGTTGTACTCGACGCCAAAGAAGACGTGCCGGCGCGAGTGCGTGAAGCCAATGACGGCAATCTTGCCGATCTGGTCATCATCTGCGCCGGAGCTTTGTCCGTGTTCAAGCAAGCGCTCAAGTCCGTCGATCGTGCAGGCACGATTCTGTTTTTCGCCCCCACCGATCCGGGAGTGGAACTGCCGGTTCCGGTCAACGATTTCTGGAGAAATGGAATCACCCTTCTTCCCTCCTATGGCGCGGCTCCCATCGACTGCCTGCAGGCCATCGAGCTGATGCGCTCCAAGCGGGTTCCGGTGACCAAAATGATCACCCATCGTTTGCCCCTGGATCAGACCGCTTTGGGGTTCAGACTAGTCGCCGAAGCCAAAGAGTGCATCAAGGTGATCATTGAGCCGCATCGGCGCGAGTGACTTGCAGAGTTAGTGTCAGGAGCGCGGGGCCACTGACCTGCTAACACACCCACGGCAAGCTGCGGGCCACCCGTCAATGTAATCAGTGTCAAAAAGATTATAGGGAAATAATCATCCGAAAAAGCAGTCTTTTACATACAGGAAAAAACATGAACAAGAAGGAAATGAAGGCCAAGTATAAACAAACCCCTCTGGCGATGGGAATCTATCAGATAAGGAATTTGAAAAACGGCAAGATATTCATCGCCAGTGCCAAGGACCTACGGGGAAGAATAAACAGCAGCAAATTTCAGCTGAAAAACGGCTCGCACCCAAATAGAGAAATGCAGAGAGACTATAATGAAGTTGGCGAGGAAGGTTTTTCTTTCGACGTCTTGGACTATTTGAAGCCCAAGGAGGATTTGAATTATGATTACACCGATGAATTAAGAGTACTCGAGGAAATGTGGCTGGATAAACTCCAGCCTTATGATGAGAAGGGGTATAATAGCAGGAAGAAGTGAAACAGCAGCAGGTAGGCCAGGTGCCCTGCGCCCCTGCCACCACAATAAGTCAGATGCACGAGGCTCCTGACCTGCTAACTCACCCACAACAAGCTGTGGGCCACCCGTCCCACCCGGGCCGCGACTCAATCGGTCCCGCATCACCCCTGGTGGTGATGTCAGGGCGGCAGACAGAGAAAAGGTGAAGATCATGGAGCAAAATCGGGCTACGCAGTTCATGCAACAAGGTTACGTTTGATCGGAGTCTGTACTACTGGCCGTGTGCCAGGAATTCGAGATGGAGAGCGACGCGATTCCGCGGATGGCCTTCGACTTCGCCGGCGGGATCGGCAACACCGGGGCCGTCTGCGGCGCCGTCGTGGGCGCGGTGATGGCTATCGGCCTCAAGTTGGGCAGGCCGGATGCGATGGAAGAAGCGCTCCGCAGACTGGCAGTACCGCGGGAGTTTCGTCGCCGCTTTGAGGCCGAGATGGGAACCATCAATTGCCGTGAGCTGACAGGGGTGGATCTGACCACTGAGAAGGGAATCGAGCAGCTTATGAACTCCGACATGTCCCAGAAGGTCTGCTTTCCCGCGGTCGGCGCAGCTTACCGGCTGGTGGTTGAGCTGCTGAAGGAGACCACGTAGGCAGTCCGTAGGTCAAGTGCCGTGCGCCCATACGCCCGTACAGGCCCGTCTGGGGGCCCGTCCGGGCAACTAACGAATAAGAAAGTCGGTGTCAGGAGCACGGGGCTTCTGACCTACATTCTGAAGGAAACATCGACATGCGTGAGAAATTGACCAAATACGCGTTGAAATTCTCATATGTTATGGTCATTGCCTGTCTGGTCTTACCTAATGCTATTGCCGACCCACAAGAGAGCTCTGCAAGCGAAGCCGAGAGACAATTTATTGCTCGTTTGATATCTACAACGCCTGAACTGGACGCAGAATTCATAGCGCAGCTCGAAGAGTCTTTCATGCCTGTATGGCAAGAATTGAAAACCGACAGCATCATATCGTCCGTAAGCCTTTTTAAGGTCGATCATGAAGAGTTTGCCAAATTATATTCAAATGATTGGCTCTATCTATTGCTCATCGAATTAGAAGAACAAGCAACTGCCGAGCAACTGCTTGCTGCTGAAATAACGGCTAATTGTTATAGCAGGGCTGATAGTAACGTGTTTCAGATATTGAGAACCGAGCTAATGAAATGCACAGAGAACTCTTGTTACGGATATCCGTGTATATCTTATGAAGATGCGCCTTCCGGAATAGATTATTTGATCGAATTTATTGGAACTGTTGATGTGCCAGATAGTCTGGTGAAATACCGGGAGCTCATGAGCAAATTCTTTGGTCCGGTAAACGGGATGCTATGGAGTGAAGGGTTGCTTCATTGTTTCAATGCTCTTGAAACCAAAGAAGTTCTATATGAAGCGCCGGGACTTGAAAACTGGAATCAGATCCATATTAGCGACTACTGGGACGAAAGCCCTTCCTTGAACTGGGATTCAGTATATGTTCAAATTTTTCAGGAAGAGTTTTCGGCTGATTTAGATTCTGTTTGGAATGAGCTGCCGCCAACCACGGATGGTGGGAACTACCGTGGGCATCTTATTCCAAAAGTGTATATACGATGAACTGGACTGACTATCGCGTGCAGCAAGTAGATCAGGTGCCGTGCGCCCATACGCCCGTACAGGCCCGTCTGGGGGCCCGTCCGGGCAACTGACGAGTAGAATAAGTGTCAGGAAGGCAAGGCTCCTGACCTGCTAATATACCCACAGCAAACTGTGGGCCACCCGTCGCTCTAGGTGCAAGATGTTCGAACGATGCCTCAGCAGAAGGACGACAGTGGAAGAGTGCGAACGAAAACATCTGGTAGAAGATGAACGGTTAGGTCCTGTGCCGATCCCCTTTGGCTTTCAGCATCGTCAGTGGATGGACCTCAAGAGTCGGATTGAGAAGGGCGATGAACTGTGGGAGTTCTGTAGTCCACCCAAGACATGGGAGGATTTGTGCGGACGAGCCGGGGTCTGCATCGTTCGAGATGGAGAGGTCATCGACAGCATAATCACACTGGAGAACTGAGCCTCGAACAACAGCAAGTGGGTCAGGTGTTCTGCACACCTGGCCTAGTAGCTGGTAACATACCCACAGCAAGCTGTGGGCCACCCGTCCACACAGAGGAAATTCGTGTTCTGCTGACATCGAAGATTCGTAGGAAGGGCGATCACAGGGGGTTACAGAATATACTTCCTTCCGGTTTTGATGAACCCCCCTTTGATT
>CAZWAO010000203.1:0-4756 GCA_964631815.1 uncultured Ignavibacteria bacterium
GGTACGGTGCTGCCCACTTCGACCAAGTCCTTCACCTTGAAATGAAGGTAAAGCGCCGGCTCAGTTCCCGGATCGGCGCAGTCTCCGCTTGCCGGCCCGCAGAAGACGTGCAGGTATCCGGCTCCGCAGAAGTTGGTATGGGCGTTTATTATCCCAAAGCGGCCGTGCTGAGCCGATTTGAACTCCAGCGCGTCCGCATCGTACTGCAGCTCGAAGCGGAAATAATACACCCCGTCCGACTGGTCGAAGTACACCGGAATCTCCAGATCCGACTGGCCGGGATAGGCCGTTATGTTGTCCTCGATGGTGAACTCGTATACCGGCGCGGCTTCGATATACACGCTGCCGTCGTCATAAGTCGGGCTGTAGGCGGGATAGTCGGGCGGGCATCCGTTGACCACCGCCTGAAGCGAATAGCAGAACGGATCGTGAAAGGTCAGTGGAATGGAAGAGCCCACCTGAGCGCCCGGGTCCACGTCGAAATAGACATAGAACGCGGGTTCGCTTCCCGGATCGGTGCAGTCTCCGCTTCCCGGGCCTAAGAAGACGTGCAGGTATCCCGCGCCGCAGAAATTGGTGTGGGCATTTATGATTCCAAACCGGCCGGCGGCGGCATGACTGAAAGCTAACTTGCCGGCGTCGTATTGGATTTCCACCCGGAAGTAGTTCACACCGGCATCCTGATTCAGATACACCGGAACCTCCAGGTCCTGTTGTCCCGGATAGCCGATGACGTGATCGTCTATCACCACCTCAAACTCCGGCGGAGGCGGGATGTACACGCTGCCGTTGTCGTAGGTGGGAATGTAAGTGGCATAGTCCGGGGCGCAGCCGTTGACCACGGCCTGCAGCGAATAGCAGAACGGGTCGTGAAAGGTCAGGGGAATGGTGGTCTCCTGGTTGATCCCTCCGTCCACGTCGAAGTAAACGTAGAAGGCCGGCTCGCTGCCCGGACTCTTGCAGCTGAACGAGCTGAAAACGTGCAGGTAGCCCGCGCCGCAGAAATTGGTGTGGGCGTTGCCGATTCCGAACCGGCCGCCGCTCACCGATTTGAACGTCAGCTTGCTGGCATCGTACTGAATTTCGACCCTGAAGTAGGAGGCATCGGTCGACTGGTCCAGATAGACCGGCACCTCAAGATCGGTCTGGCCGGGTGAGGCCACTATGTTGTCCGGTATGGAGAATTGAAAAGTCTCGGCGCTGGCAACGGAGAAGGTCAAAAGCGGCAGAATCAAAGCCGAGAGAAGTAGAAGCTTTCCGAGTTTCATCTTTCTTCACTCCTTCCGATGTGTGAGTTGCAGATGAGTTTGGCAAACCTTGGATGAATGCCCGTCCTAAAAGAGGGCATCAAGCTTTCCTCAAACCGGAGTTTACCAAAAGGGGGGTTCGCACCGACATCTCGGCGTTCCCCTCGCCACGCGACAATGCGTACAAAGCAGCATCGGATTACTCTGCTAAAAGAACCAAAGAGAGTTGTATGCCACCCATCTTTATGGACTATTGAGATGGACAAACTCTTATACATATTCTAACCGACAGTTGTACTTCTGTCAAGCCATTTTTTACCCCGACCAGAATTTTACACAAAACAGTTTATGCTACACCGGGAATGGTGGGGTTAGCGTCCGGATGATCCGTTTACTTGCTTCGGCGGGAACTACTGAAGAAAGGTCATGAAAGGAGGAAATTAGTCACTGTGGCTATAGGCGGGAGGACAGGGAGCCTCTCTGTTAGTCACGGACGCCTCGTCCGTGACATGTGGTCGCAGGTAACGGACAAGGTGTCCGTTACCAACCAGAGAGATTGGCTACTATAGCCGATCCACGGGAGGTCGGAAGGGCAAGGGTTTTATTCTTTGAAGGAGAAGGGAGGGCAACTTACGGAGGGGCGCTGAAATGATGGAGCTACGAATTGAGGCTGCCGAATCTTTATCGTATAATCACAACATCCCTGGTTTCTTGTTCTGTGAGGACCACTTGACCGTCTGCTTGATTCTCTTGGTCCGTGTCTCAGGCCGCTTTGCAGCCAATATCCATCGGATATAAAGTTTTCTGTAACCCGGTGCGAAATTGTCGAAGTTCTCCTGAGCCTTCTGGTTGGCTGCCAGGGCCTCTTTGAGATCGGGGGGAACAGCCAGCTTCTTGCCCGGCGCTCTCATTGCCGCAGCTTTGGCATCCGGTTTCCCTGCTTTCCGGAATTTCGCCAGTCCTGCTTCGGTCATCTTCCCCTCTTTAATCATCTTCCCAGCTCTTCTCCTGTTCAACTCGGACCATTTGCTCTTGTCGTTGCGGGGAGTGAATTTCTGGGCGTACTTCTCCTCGTCGAGCCTTCGCACGGTGCTGTCTATCCAACCGAAGCAGATGGCTTCTTCCACTGCATCATCGTAAGGGATTCTGGGGCTGCCGGTGTGCCTCTTGTAGTAGATCAACCACACTTCTCTTTCGGCGGCGTGGTTCTTCTCCAACCATGCCCGCCATTCGTCCCGATCAGTCACGTGCAGGATCTTATCTTCCTTCATGGCCTCCTCTCCGGCAGATGGACGGCAAACTTGCAAACGTCATCTCCGTTGAGCACCGATTCGAGCATTTCCACTTTGACCGGTTGTCCAAGGATATATTCCCATATCGCTTTGTAGAATCCGGCGCCGCAATAGCAGTAGGTGGGAGATATCTTTGTCTTTGATCCTACCGACTCTCTGATTCTGGGACAATGACAATAAAGCGCCCGGCGCTTCTCTCCATCGGTCTCCTTCATGTACTCCCTGAGGTTGCCACTCTTGGGTATTTTCGTGGTGACAACCGTGTTTCCTTCCCTGACGCCTGCCAGACCCCATCCCCGCTTTATGATGTCCTCCACAAGCTCGTCGTTTAGTCCCATCGAATTCCGGAGAAACCATACGAATTTGTCTCGCAGCATCTGGTGGACTAAATCGACGTTCCGGGTCTTCTCATACGCTTCTTTCATATCCTGCAATTCGGATTGGGGATACCGGCAGGCGCAGCCGGTCATGATCTCTTTTCGTTTCTCCGCATCGAGAAGAGCATCCAGACGATCCATGGCCTCCTTGGTCCAGCCGATGATTTCGTCCTGACTCGAACCAGAGGAGAGCCTCTGGCTGCCCTGCAATATCTCTTTGGTGATTTTCTCCCCAGCTATCCTCTCCGAGCACCGGGAGAATCTCGACAGCCATGATCTTTCGAAATCGGTGTTGCTCATCTTGGCATTCCGGTCGTGTCTTTTGCCTGTTCAGCTCGCGTACCTGTCAAGAGGACAGCCTGTAGAAGATGTAAGGTGCAACGGTAATCCAAAGCAGAACCAGCACCCAGAGTCTGCCTTCGAGGACGTTGTAATCATAAAGCAGTTTGCTCCAGGGGTGCTTCATAACGTAATGTCCGAAGAGAAATTCAAATGAAATGGTGAGAACCAACCACAGTACGCCGATTGCCACAGCCTGAGTAGATGACTGGATCTTCCACCAGCGGGTGAGTGCCCAGATATAGATGCCGAACATAATGATGCCAGTTACCGTCGAGACCTGATGCGCCCGCAGCTCACCAAGAGCTTGTCTGTAGCCGTATTGTCGAATCGTGCCGTTTATTATCCCTATGATGGGCATTGCCAGCCAGGCTATGATATACTTCAGTATCATCTGCGCAATTCATCTCTGCTTTAAGATCGACGCGGGAATCGAATATCCTATTCTGGTAGCGATCCAGTCTTTCTCAGAACCACTCCGTTCCCCCCGCCCCCTGGCGAATCCTGTGATCACGTTCTGGACGTTGATGTTTTTCCCGCCCCTCTCAACCAGCAACCCGCTTTCGCTCTTTTTCCATTATGTTTATGAATCTTGTATTACTGATGGGGTGGTCAGCCACTAACCTGCCGTCGAGGATGAGGGCGGATACGCCGAACGGCGAAGGAGAATCCTGTGCTTGCTGGCTGGATTCGAGCTGGATCACCTTCGGTTTGAGGCCATACTTGCTTTTGGCGGTCTGCACGATCTCCCTCACCATTTTTGCGCAGTAGGGGCATTGATCTGAACCGATGATGGTCATCCCCTTGCCGTGTTTAGCCAATCTCTTTTCCCAATCTCCTTTGAACTTAGGCGAGGGAGAACCCTTCTTGAATTTCTTCACCAGCAGTTCGAAGTCGGGCGGCGCCGTGTCGACAACCTCAAAGCCCAGCTTCTCGAATAGTCCCTTATCTGCCATCCAGGTGCCTTTGCGGGTGACCACGGCCACGCCGTGCATCTTACTCTTTTTGGCATCCTTCAAACACTCTTCCACCATGCGCGAGCCGTGACCTTTTCCCTTGTGTTTCTTGTGTATCACAAACAGGCAGTGTATGAACATGTATCCCTTGGCATCCACCGGTCTCCAGGCATACTCGCCAGGAACGTACTCGATCATGCCGGCGGTTCCGTCTTCGCCTGAGTGCAGAATCTTGACCTTCATGCCCTCTTCGAAGCGCTTCCTCAGCCAGTCAACCTTGCGACTATACCCTTCCTGTTTGATGTCCTTGTAGCCACATAGACCGTAGTTTACGATACTCTCTGCGTTCGTGTCGATTATCTTCATCTTCTCCACTTCTCATGTCCCTCGGTGTTGTTTGGAACCCCCTATATCCCCCTTATCAGGGGGACTTGTATTGGCTGGATGGGACTTCGGCCCTTCGACAGGCTTGGAGGGTGTTCACAAAATCTAAACACCAACTCAGGGCCATTGCCTAACGGCAATGGCGGAGAGGCCGGGATTCG
>CAZWAO010000204.1:0-4703 GCA_964631815.1 uncultured Ignavibacteria bacterium
CAAAAGAGGTCAGCGGCATTGACTCCCTTCGAAAGGGTGAGATCAACGTAACGGCGAACACCAAAAGGAAGCTACCTTCCGACCCTTCCCATTCCCGGATCATGACTTCCGGCTGTGCCAAGGGGGTGACCTTCTCGAGGGTAGAAGATCTCGATCCCTGCCAGGACCTGTTGATCGATCTGCAAGTGACCCTGAGTGCTTCGGAAATCCAAGAGCTGATGCACCAATTCGAGAAGAGATCCGTTCTCTTTCGGAAGACGGGCGGAGTTCACGCGGCAGCCGTGGCCAGCCGGGATCAAATACTGGTCTATTTCGAGGACATCGGAAGACACAATGCAGTGGACAAGGTGCTGGGCAAATGCTTCCGGGAGGAGATATCCTGTCGAGACAAAGCCCTTCTCTTGAGCGGGAGAATCTCTTCAGACGTGCTGATGAAGGCCGCTAAGTCCGGTTTGAGTATAATCGTATCTCGTTCCGCCCCCACCGCCTTGGCTGTGAGCGGCGCGGAGAAGCTGGGAATGACCTTGGTCGGTTTCGCCCGAGGGAGCAAGATGAATGTCTACTCTTTCCCCATGAGAATAACTACGTGAAGAATCCGCATCTTCTCCGGCATGATGGTCGATTAATGGAACCACATCTATGTTAAATGGCAAACCACAACCAACTTCTGCCTTTGTGTTTCACAGTGCGACCTCGCTCACGGCTTTACAACGGTTGAAAGACCGTTATCCTGGCGATGTAGGATCCGTTTGAAGTCAAGGAATTTGGCCAACAATATCCCCATTGCGAGCCAACCTTCTCACCCAGCTCGATCATCACAAGAAATGTAACAGGAATCTGCAAGATAGTAGAGAAATCGGCAGAACGAATTTGTGCCCATTCTGTGCCCAAAACGCGCCGAAGCAAACCAAAGTTCAAGGAGTCCTTCCTTCGGTCTATTCTCGCTTGTTTCGGCCTGATCTATTGTGTCTATCGGTGTTGAGAGGGTGCCAGACGGCGTCACCTCGTAACTCGTTGTCCTTCTTGGTAGCTCGTTTCGCCCTTTCACGGCGGCGACACGAGTTCGAATCTCGTTGGTGACGCCAATTTGAACGGGTAAGCCCTTTGGCAAGTATGTCGAAGGACTTTCTGTTGACATCGGGAATGGCCTCTGACATATAGCAAATCAGATTTCGGTCACCTTAAGGACTTCTTCGACCGTGGTGACTCCTTCTTTCACCTTCTCGATTCCCTCATCCATTAAGGTTCTGGTCCCGGTTTCGGCAAGCGCCTTCTTTATTTCCTCGGCCGAGGCTTTGTTCATAATCATCTGGTGAATCTGCTGTGTGGGCACCAGAAGCTCGTAAAGGGCGGTCCGCCCCCTATATCCTTTATTGTCGCATGCAGAACAGCCGCGAGCCTCATAGAAAACCATGCCGTCCTCTCTCTTTTGGCCGAGTTCCTTGAGAGTGTCGTCCGAAGGACAATAAGACCTCCTGCACTCCGGACAGAGCACCCGCACCAGCCTCTGAGCCAGCACGGCAAGGAGAGTGGAAGATATCAGGAAGGGTTCCGCTCCTTGATCCAGAAGACGAGTGATGGCCCCCACGGCATTTCTGGTGTGAAGCGTACTGAAAACTAAATGTCCGGTGAGAGCCGCCCGAACGGCCAACTGTGCCGTTTCGCCGTCTCTTATCTCTCCCACCAGAATCACGTTGGGATCCTGTCTGAGCATGCTTCGCAATGCCTCGGCGAACGTTATTCCGTACTTCTCGTCCACGTTGGCTTGGGCCACGTTTTCCAGGTGATACTCCACGGGATCCTCTACGGTAATGATGTTGACGTCTTCGGAATTGATGGAATTGAGCGCCGCATACAAAGTGGTGGTCTTCCCGCTTCCGGTGGGACCGGTTACGAGAATGATCCCGTTGGGTCTTCGGATCAGCTCCTCAAACTGGTGCCTCACTCCAGCCGGCATGCCCAGATCTTCCAGCTTTAGACGGGCCTTGCGCAAATCCAGAACGCGGATTACGATTTTCTCCCCCAGAATGGTCGGGTACACCGAAACCCTCAAATCTATGGGATCGCCCTGGTACTTGAAACTTATCCTTCCATCCTGGGGTTTTCGTCTCTGGGTAATATCCAGCCGGGACATGATCTTTATTCTCGAAACCAAGGGCAGACAGATCCTCTTGGGAAGGGATGTGACCCGGCGCAGGACTCCATCCACCCTCATGCGAACCGACACGTCGTCTTCCCGGGGCTCAATGTGAATGTCGCTGGCCTGATTCTGGATAGCCTGGTTGATCAAGGTGTTGACCAGTCTGACCACCGGCATTCCTTCGGCGATCCTCTCCAACTGCGCCTTGGAAAGCTTCTCCTCGTCCTCAAACTCCACCGCCGATCTTTCGAACTGCTCCAGCGCCTCGGTCAGATCCCCCATCCGGGGGTGAAAACGATCGATGGCCGCCATCACGCTCTTCTCGGAACAGATCACCGGGGCCACCTTATGACCCGTCTCGAACTTGATCCGGTCCAGAGCGAACAGATCCAGAGGGTCGGCCATGGCGATGGTGACCGTGTCCTCCACCCTGAACAGGGGGACGAACTTGAAGCGCCGAGCCAGCTCCGGGCTGACCAGGGACACGGCTTTAGGGTCGATGTCGTAATCGCTCAAGTTGACGTAAGGAACGTTCAGCGATTTGGAGAGAAAATCGACCAAGACCTCTTGGCTGACGTACCCCAACCTCACCATCTGGCTTCCCAGGCCGGTTTGTTTCTCCACGCTTGCTTTCTTGGCTTTCTCCATCTGATCAGGTGTCACGATCTTCTGCTCGATCAGCCGATCGGCCAGGTGATCGACCAGCTTCAAGCTGACCATCGAGTCTTCTTGCATGTTTGCCTCTCGCGGTTGGGTGCTATTCGATTATCGGCTATGCCTTCAGGAAGCTGTCCACCGAGGAGATCAACTCGTCCATCTCGAAGGGTTTGGTGAAATACCTGTCGGCCCCGGTCTCATCTCCGATGGCTCTGTCTTTCTCCTGGGTGCGGGCGGTGAGCATGATTATCGGGATGTGTTTGTACTTCTTGTCGAATTTCAGCAGACGGGAGACCTGGAATCCGTTGATCTTGGGCATCATCACGTCGAGTATGATCAAATCCGGCTTTTCGGTTTTGGCCTTGTCCAGAGCCTCCTGGCCGTCATAGGCGGCCAGACATTGGTATCCGTGTTTCTCCAGCGAGAATTTCAGAGTCTCCACGACGTCCTTTTCGTCGTCGGCCACCAGTACCATTCTTGGGTCCATTTGCCACCCCCCCTTTTCGCTGTGATCTTGGGAAAGGTTGGGGATTAGTCCTCAGGCTCTTTCCCCGACCGCTTTTTCCTGCCGTTTAACCCCCAGTGCGTCAGCGCATGACTGCTGGAGTTCCCATGAGGCGCACGTCAATCAGAAAGCGCGCGTTTTTCCATGGGAGTTCCCGGGGGTCAGTTGCTCTCTTATTTTCTCCAGGACCTTGTTCATGTCGAAGGGCTTGACCACGTAATCGTTTGCTCCCGCCTCGAAAGCTGCTTTGATGGTAGCCACATCCCCCTTGGCCGTGAGCATGATAATCGGAATCCCGTCAGTCTGCTCCATGGCCTTGATTCCCCGGCAGGCGCTAAGCCCGTCCAGATTGGGCATCATGATGTCCAGGAGGATCACCTCCGGCCGAAGATTACAGGCCGTGGTGATTGCCTCGGCACCGTTTTTTGCCGTGATAACGGAAAAGCCGCTCTGGGTCAGTGAAAAACTCAAGGCCTGCACCAGGTCCTGGTCATCATCCACCAACAATACGGTAGCCATGTTTCACCTCTCTTTTTCGAATCAGTTTTCTCACGGCGTCCAAGAGCAACCCGTCGGAGAACGGCTTGGTGACAAACTCGTTCGCTCCCAGGGCCATCAACCTGTCAGTATCAGTGTGAAGGCTTCCGGACAGGGCCAGTATGGGAATGTCTTTGGTCTCCTCCGTCTCCCTCAGCCTCTTGATCACCTCGTAGCCGTCCATCCGTGGCATCTTGACGTCCAGGATGATCAGATCCGGGTCCATTTGCAAGGCCTTCTCCAGTCCCTCCACTCCATCGAAGGCCTCCACCGCCTGATAGTTGCGCCTCTTCAGCTTCCGACCCAGTGAGTGGGCGAAGTTCTCCTCGTCGTCGATCACCAGCACGGTTCTTTGTTTGACCACCAAAGCCGAGATCAACTCAGTCCGTTCGGTCATCTGAATCAGCTCTTTGGAACTGTTGGCATCGTCCGGGTAGGTAGCCACGCCCAGGGAAAACTCCAGCTCGATAGATGCATCGTCCAAGGAGAAATCGAAGTTCAGCAGGTTCTGCTTCAATCTCTCGCATACCGCCAGCGCTCCTTCCTTGGGTGTGTTCTCCAGAATCAGGAACACCCGGGCGCTTTCTTCATCCGGCAGGACGTGATCCGTGGCTTTGTAGGACGACTTACTGACGATTTCGACCACCCTTTCGAATATCTCTCTGACTCTTTCTACGCCCAGGCCGACCTTGATGGTCTGGAAGTGGTTGATTCTGACCAAATCCAGCGACAGGCAGGAAACGGCGGACTTGGCCCTCTGGATCAAGTTTTCCAGGTAAGAATTGAAGATTTCGACGCCGTTTAGCAGAGGCAAGACGAACACGAACTTGCTGCCTGTTCCGGGTCGGGACTCCGCCCAGATTC
>CAZWAO010000205.1:0-4696 GCA_964631815.1 uncultured Ignavibacteria bacterium
TAGTTGTAGTTCACGTCACCGCGCTTGCATTCGTCCGGACCAGCAGCGCAGACATTAACACCGCCGCAATTCTGGCCGCAGACGCTGTCTTGGAATACCAAAACCGCCTGGATTCTGTCGCCGGGGTCATCGCACAGCGAAGCGTTGAACTCACACAGAAGCGAGCTGGCGAAGAGCGTATCTCCGGTCCAACTGGAGAAGGTGTTCTCCCCGCAGTTCCAATCCTCAACCAGAATACCGCCCTCGACCGTGCCTTCCCACTCCCAGCACACGGGAATCATGAGTCCCCGCAGGTTCTCGTTGGAGTTGACCACGAAGCACAGCTGGGCCAGCTCCTGATAGACCTGGGGAGGAGTGGTGGGGATGGGTGTGCCGATCTCCTCAATGCCGTTGGGTAGATCGTACTGACCGTAGATCAGTATCTTATACTTGCAGCATCCGCACAGCGGGCAGGGCAGCGGTCTATAGGTGAAATACTCAAAGCCCTGGACGGCTTCGCCGGGCTTCACGTCCACCAGGGTCATGGAGGTGTAATCATACTCCAGGGCCAGTTCAAACCCACCGAAGGGAGTGGTGTTGTTGTCTATGAGTATGGGGATGCAGACGTACTCGCCCGGGTTGACGCAGTCGATCTCCGGGATATGAATAAAGCTCTTGTCTCCCTGACTCATGATTATCACCGTGACCGTGAAACTGCACTCACTCCACAGGCCGCACTCGTCGGTAACCCGCAGGGTGACGGTGTAATTCCCGCTCTCGCTTCCGGTGGTAACCCATTCCACATGGGTTCCCACTATGCCCGGATTGAAAGTGGCGGAGGGGCTGATGCCCATCAGGGTGACGGTGGTGGCATCGCCGTCAGGATCCGAGGCGGTGAAGTTGCCGCTGATGAAGGTGTTGCCGGCCATCACGCTTCCATTGCTGGGACAGGTGATCTGCGGCGGCTGGTTGTGGACGTTTACCGTGAATCCGCAGGTGTCTTTGGCTCCGCAGGGATCAGCAACCACCAGCCGTATGGTATAGTCTCCGCTCTCGGCACAGGTGGTCAGCCACTCCACATGGCTGCCCACTATGGTCGGATTGTTGGTGGCAGGCGGTGTGATGTCCAGGAAACTGACTGCCGGAGAGCCGTCGTCGGGATCGGTGGCCGAGAAGTCGGTGCTGACGAAAGTGTCACCGGTATGAACGTCACCATCTTCCGGACAGGTGATAGCCGGAGGCTGATTGTATACGTTGATGGTAAACCCACAGGTATCCGACAGGCCGCACTCATCCGTGGCGATGAGCAGGAACAGATAGTCGCCGTCGTCGGCACAGGTGGTCGTCCACTCCACATGCTGATCCACGATGGCCGGGTCGTTTGCAGGATCGGCGCCGCCATTCTCTATGTTCCAGACAACGCTGCCCGGGTTCTCATCGGCAGCGGAGAAAGGAGTGCTGGTGAAGCTCTCGCCGGCATGCACACTGCCGTCATCGGGGCAGGTGGCAACCGGAGGCTGATTATAGACCGTCACCTCGAAATAGCAGGTGTCTTTGGCCCCGCAGCTGTCCGTGGCCTCCAGACAGATGTTGAATATGTTGCCCGCGTCGGCGCAGTCGGTCTGCCACTCGACGTGGTTATCCACGATAACCGGCTGGTGAATGGGAGCAGGATCGATTCCGCACAAGGCAATGGCCACCGGCTCGGCCTTGGGATCGCTGGCGGAGAAGTCGGTGCTTGCGAACAAGTCTCCGGCATAGACCGAATCGTCGTCCGGACATACCATCTCCGGAGGCAGGTTGTAAACCGTCACCACGAACTCACAGGTGTCGGCCGCTCCGCAGGGATCGGTGGCTATAAGCGTGAAGAAGAAGTCCGGCCCGTTGACCAGATCGCCGCAGGAAGTCGACCACTCCACGTGATTGTCGACTAAAGTCGGGGTGTGCACGGGAGTGGGAGACACGGAATGCAGAATCACCGTCACTCCGGAGGCATCGTCCGGATCGGTCACCGAATAATCCGTGCTGATGAACACATCGCCCGCATTCACGCTGTCGTCATCCGGGCAAACCAGATCAGGGGGTTGATTATAAACCGTCACCGTAAAGCGACAAGTGTCTTTGGGAAAGCATCCGGCAGTGGCCACCAGGGTGATAACATAATCTCCGTCTTCGGCGCAGGTGGTGACCCACTCGACGTGGTCGTCCACGATGGTGGGGATGTTTGTAACTCCGGGATCGATTCCCTGATACCAGACGGAAGGGGGATCCCCGTCCGGGTCAACGACCGAAAAGTCGGTACTCACAAAGGTATCGCCGGCGTGCACGCTGTCGTCCTCGGGACAGGTGATCTCGGGAGGATTATCGTAAACCCGCACGGTAAATCCACAGGTATCCGCAAGCCCGCAGGAATCGGTAGCCACCAGGCGAATGAAGTAATTCCCATCCTCGGCGCAGGTGGTCAGCCACTCCAGGTGATTGTCCACCAAGCCGGGAGGATAAGAGGCGGCAGGGTCGATGTCCAAGTAAGTCACGGTCGCAGGATCTCCGTCCGGATCGACCACGGAGAAATCCGTACTTACGAATTTGACCGTGGCGTGAACGCTGTCGTCCGCCGGGCAGGTTAGCTCGGGCGGATGGTTGTACACGGTCACGTCGAAGTAGCCGGTGTCCTTGGCGCCACAGGTGTCGGTAGCCTCCAAACAGATGGTAAATACGATACCCGTTTCATTACATTCGGTTTGAAGCTCCACGTGGCTGGCCACGATGGTCGGTGCGTGAGCGGAAGAGGGAGTTATGCCGCATATGCCCACGGTGACCGGTCCCTTTTGATCCGTGACCGAGAAATCCTGACTGATGAAATAGTGTCCGGCATGAATCGAATCGTCCGGCGGCGGGGTGAAGATCGGCGGCAGGTTGTACACGGTCACCGTAAACTGGCAGATGTCGGTGGCACCGCAGGGATCGGTTGCCAGGAGCGTGAAAGTATAATCGGGTCCGTTGTGCATGTCCGAGACGGTAGGCGTCCACTCCACGTGACTGCCCACGATGCTCGGGGTGTTTTCCGGAGAGGGAGAAACTGACTGGAGCGTTACCACCACACCGGATTGGTTGTCGGGATCGTAGACCGAGAAATCACCGCTGGTGAACGGCTCCATGCATTTGGCGCTGTCGTCTTCAGGACAAGCAAGCTGTGGCGGCTGGTTAGTGACCGTCACGTCGAAGTGGCAAGTGTCCGCGTTGCCGGAGGCATCCACGGCTATCACCTCCACCGGTGTGGTTCCGATGGAGAAGGTGGAGCCGGAAGGCGGATCGGCCGAGACGGTTACACCCGGACAGTTGTCGGTGGCATCTATAGTGAATGAGACTAAGGCCGTGCACTCGCCCGGATCAACGCCCACGTCGATATTGCCGGGACATTGAGCCACGGGAGGCTCGGCGTCGTTAACCGTTACGTTGAAATGACAGGTGTCGGCGTTGCCCACTGCATCCGTGGCTATTACCTCCACCGATGTGATCCCGAGGGGGAAGGTTGAGCCGGAAGGTGGATTGGCCGAGACGGTTGCCCCTGCGCAATTGTCGGTGGCGTCCATGCTGAAGGACGCCAGAGCGCTGCACTGGCCGGGATCGTTACCTACCGTGATATCGCCCGGACACTGGGCCACCGGAGGCTCGGCGTCACTGACGGTCACGTTGAAGTAACAGGTGTCGGCATTACCACCAGCGTCAACGGCTATTACCGTGACCGGAGTTGAGCCTATCCCGAAGAAGGAGCCGGAGGGTGGGTTGGCCGATACAGTCACACCCGAGCAGTTGTCGGTGGCATCTATGCTGAACGACACGACCGCGCCACATTCGCCGGCATCGTTGTCCACATTTATGTCCGTGGGACACTGGGCTACAGGAGGCTCGGCGTCACTGACCGTCACGTCGAAGTAGCAAGTGTCGGCATTGCCAGAGGCATCCGTGGCTATCACCTCCACCGGAGTGGTTCCGATGGGGAAGACCGAGCCGGAAGCCGGATTGGCCGAGACGGTCACACCCGCGCAGTTGTCGGTGGCGTCGATGGTGAATGAAACCAAGGCGGTGCACTCACCGGGATCAACGCCCACGTCGATATCGCCGGGACATTGAGCCACAGGAGGCTCGGCGTCGTTGACCGTGACATTGAAATGACAGGTGTCGGCATTACCTGCTGCATCAACCGCTATGACCTCCACCGATGTGATCCCGATGGGGAAGGTGGAGCCGGAAGGCGGATTGGCGGATGCTGTCGCTCCTGCGCAATTATCGGTGGCGCCAATGCTGAAGGATACCAGAGCGCTGCACTGGCCGGGATCATTATCAATAGCTATGTCGCCCGGACACTGGGCCACTGGAGGCTCGGCGTCGCTGACGGTCACGTCAAAGTAACAGGTGTCGGCATTGCCACTGGCGTCGACTGCTATAACCGTCACCGGAGTGGAACCCGTCACAAAGAAGGAACCGGAGGGAGGATCAGCCGAGACCGTAACGCCTGCGCAATTATCCGTCGCATCTATGCTGAACGACACGACGGCACCGCATTCGTCGGCATCGTTGTCCACATTGATATCGCCGGGACACTGGGCTACGGGAGGCTCGGCGTCACTTACCGTTACATCGAAATAGCAGGTGTCCGCATTGCCGGAGGCATCCACGGCTATCACCTCCACCGGTGTGGTTCCGATGGAGAAGG
>CAZWAO010000206.1:0-4678 GCA_964631815.1 uncultured Ignavibacteria bacterium
CCATAGTGTTCCTCTTTCTGGGAAGCTTCATCATCGCCGAGGCCATGAAGGTGCACGGCCTGGACCGGCGATTCGCCTTTGCCATTCTCTCCGTGAAGTGGGTGGGAAACAGTTCCCGTCGACTGCTTCTGGCCATAGGTCTCATCGCCGCGGTGTTGTCCATGTGGATCTCCAACACCGCCACCACCGCCATGCTCCTGCCCATCGCCCTGGGCATACTGCGCGCGCTGGAGGAGGTTCAAGGCAAGGAGAGCTTCAGGAGACTGGGAACCGGCATGATGCTGTTGGTGGCCTATGCCGGATCGGTAGGCGGCATAGCCACTCCGGTGGGAACTCCTCCCAACCTCATCGCCATAGGGATGATCGACAGTCTTCTGGGAAGGAGGATATCCTTTTTCGAGTGGATGAGCTTTGCCCTGCCCATCACCCTGTTTATGTTCCTGGTTCTTTTCGTGCTGATTCTGGTGCTGCATCCTCCCGAGACTAAGAGACTTTCGGGAATACGGGAGTACATCGGGGAGAAAAGGCAGAGGCTGGGATCATGGACCAGAGGCCAGAAAAACTCACTGGTGGCCTTCGGCATGGCGGTCACCTTCTGGATTCTGCCGGGAGCGGTGGCGGTCCTGGGGGAGGGCCTCTCCCCATATGGCCGCTTTCTCCACTCTCATCTTCCGGAGAGCATCGTGGCTTTGGTGGCGGCCTGCTCCCTTTTCTTCCTGCCGGTGGATTGGAGGAAAAGAGAGTTCACCTTAAGCTGGAGACAAGCGGCTCAGATAGACTGGGGTACCATCATACTGTTCGGAGGGGGGCTGGCCCTGGGAAGCCTGATGTTCTCTACGGGATTGGCGGAGGCCCTGGGATCCTCTCTGATGGGGGTTACCGGCGCCAGCTCCCAGTGGGGCCTGACTCTTATAGCCATTTTCCTGGGGATCCTGATGAGCGAGACCACCTCCAACACCGCCTCGGCCAACATGGTGATACCGGTGGTGATCGCCATAGCCGGCAGCTCCGGTGTAAATCCGCTGCCCCCGGCCCTGGGAGCTTGTCTGGGCGCCAGCTTCGGGTTCATGCTTCCGGTATCCACCCCGCCCAACGCCATCGTGTACAGCTCCGGAAGAATTCCCATCACCAAGATGATCAAGACCGGCGTGTTCTTCGACCTGGCGGGATTGGTGCTCATCTGGGTCGGCCTGAGAATACTATGCCCTCTGTTGGGACTGATCTAAACCAATAGACGAACGGGCAGAACGGACAAGTCCGTTGATAGAGCCACCAGCGGTAAACCGTGAACTTCGCGTCCGCCGAAGGGGAGCTTCCGGAGACGAGAAGAATGCGCAAGGGGCCGAGCTTTCCGCACAAATCGCGAACTTTCCTGTGAGTGTCACGTAAACTCAAGCCAGAGTGCCCTGGTCGGCAGGGCAGGAGAGCGTAGTTGCTCGATTTATGGTTCGACGGTTCGGTTTTGCTCACCGCCCTGAGCCCATCGAAGGGCAAGCTCACCATCCTGAGCATGTCGAAGGATCGAGCCGAAACCGCAGTCTCGCGCGCTGATACACCAGGGGTTAAAACCCCGGGATTGTTTTATTGACTGCAATCCACGAGCTAAAGCTCGTGGCAATCTTGCCAGAGGGTCGCAGTGTTTTGTGTAGCTGTTTTGCAAAAGACCGGAAGCCGGTGGCAACCATGCCCAGGCCGTCTCAGATTGTCCCACTCGGCAGGGCAGGAGAGCGTAGTTGCTCGATTTATGGAGCCAACGCCGGCCGCCCCACACGTTGAGTCCGGAGATGCTTCGCACCAGCAAGCTGGGTGCACTCCGCTGGGCGGTCCCGCGCGACGGACAGGGGTTGATATGAAGGCTAAAGATTTTCAAGTGCTTTGCCGATAACTTGGATGTGCATTTTTTTGCACCCGAAGTTTACTCGCCCGGAAGCATCGGGAGATTGAACCGTGAAGAGATCGAAAACTCATGGGAGAGAGACAACCCTTGGCGTGTGCCGTATGGTGCACGCTAGCGTCTTGAACTTATGTGCCTATCGTGTTCCGGAAGGTCTTATGCGACATGCCGGGATGGGGACGCCAGCCAGAAGCTCAACCTCCGGCTCAAATTCCATTCGATGATTTCCCTGGTATGCTCCGCCCTGTGCCGGACCGTGCAGGGCCCCTGCCGATCTTTGAGGATCATGACAGAGAAGACAGTTTAAGCAGAGCCAAGCGAATGAATCAGCCCGACGATTTCAGGCGAAGTCGGTCGGAAAAAAACGGATCAAACATGCGTAACTCTAAATTTTTCAAATTCTTAAAATTTTTCTTGACAAAAAAATTGAGGGGGTATATATTTCAGCCCAATTGGCAACAGGGTAGATGGTTGCATCGCTACCTCTTATATATAGGACGTGTACTTGCTTTAGGGCAAACAGATTTTGCCCTTGAGGGGGTGAGGGTTCATCACACGCCCCCATCAGAAAGTTAAAAGTTTTCGGAGGGGAAAGTTTTAACTTTTCTTTCTTTCTGAGTTTGGTTTTCGGTTTTGCACAGAAAGCGACAAGAGGGAGAAGTGTATACATTGTGGCGTATGCGTCTGAAAGGGGTGATGTGCTAAGACCAATTGCCAAAGTGCGGATGCAGTGAGAGGCAGCTTATTTTGACCCGGGACAACGATCGAAAAGAGAATAACGAAAGATCCTTTTTGAATGAAGGAGGTGAGTTAAAGACAAAAACAGGCCAACCAAATCGACGTTTAGGGTGATTAAAGGAAGACGAAATCGCTCTTGATGACCGAACCCTATATATAATAAGGAAGGAGGGGATTCGAAAAGATGCCAAAACCAGAAAGAGAAAATCTTCTGCGAAACCATCTCAATCCATTTTACAAAGGAGTTTGTAAAATGAAACTGTTACGCGTTTTCATGGTGGTGGCGCTTTTGGCTGTGCCGCTATTCGCTTCGGACGCGTTAGCGGATTTCTCAGCGGGTTGGTACAACGTGAACTTCGCCCGCATAAGCGCGACTACCGACAACCAGCCGATACTGGGCTTCACCATCCCTTGTGCGAGCACGGCGGGAGATGACACCCTAAAGACCGTGGCCCTCAAGAGCTTCATCGAGAGATCTTTCTCGGTCTCGAACATCAAGCTATGGGTGGAAACCGATCATACGCCCGGCTGGTCGGCCACGGACACTCACCTGAAGACCGTGAATTTGACCACGACCGCTTTTCAGACCCAGGACACGCTCCTGTTCAGCAACATCAACTACATGCTCCGGGAGTGTAACGGTATCTCGGCGGATACGTTCTACATCACCGTGGATGCCAACACCGACAGCGTGAACGCCCGGGCTTATTTCTATCACGAGCACGGTCTGGAAGTGGTCATCGAGCCGGGATACATACACCTGGGCTTATCCTCAGGCCCGGTGAACACCAACCGGATAGCCAACGGCGGATACAACGCGGCAGCCCCGCCGCAGCCGGCATATTTCGACTACTTCAAGCTGGTGTTCGATACCCAGGGACCGCCGATCTCCATGCTGTGGTGCTTCGCGGTGGACGGCTGCAAGAGCGACACCGTGGACCAGCTGGACTCGCTGTGCATCCGGGCGGACACCACCGCCTTTGCCGGACCGGGAGACGCACTCTCCGGCAATATCACCGCCGATCTGAGGGCCTTCGGGCTGTCCTCCAGCTTTGCGCTGAAGAAGGGCAGCTACGGCGGCAGCAGTTGTTTCCCCTCTTCTCCTGCGGGTTGGGATAGCTGTTTTTTGATCCCCGATTTGAAGGGCAACACCTACTGCATCGACGTCGACTCGGGTCACGTGATATACTTCACTGCTCATGACAGCGCAGGCAACACCACGGTGGCGCCGCTTTACTTCGACAAGCCCATCGACACCTGCAAGCCGAAGATCGACTCCATTCAGTTCTTCATCACCTACGATCAAAACCACGACGGCATAGCGGCCATCGGCGACAGCTTGGCCATCGTGGCCTGGGGTCTTTCCAACGCCGACTTCGAAGTCGACTCCATGATAGCCAACCTAAGCGCCTACTTCCCCAGCCAGCCTTCCAAGCGCTGGCAGAAGTTGGACGACGTTCTGAACAACAACCGGCTCTTCCGCAAGAAATTCATGCTGGAGGAGGAGCCGGTGGAGATGGCCGCCGACAGCTCGGAGAACCGGCTGACCATCTGGGCCTGGGACAACGCCTGCAACTACGATACGCTTCAGAAGAAACTCAACGCGCAGGTGGACCTGCAGAAGCCGTCCTTTGTCGACTGCTATTACTACTGGCACTGGGACATCGACACCTTCGACTGCATCGGCATCGGGGATTCGGTGCTTATGGGCGCGAATCTCTCCGGCAACAGCGATTTGGCTACTGTAACCTGCGATCTGGTCGAGGCGGGCATTTACGGCGCGGATGCTCAAGGGCTGTTTGACGACGGCGATATGGGCGTTCACGGCGACGCCACGGCGGACGACGGCATATTCAACCTGCTGTGGAAAGTGGGAGAGCCTCCCATCGAGGACGGTAAGGACGTCAACAACACCGTCCCGCCTCCGGCCGACGCCGACTACTCGGTGAAGTTCACCGCCACCGACGGAGCCGGAAACTGGGATACCTGCCGGGCGGTGCTGAACCGCACCCTGGATACCCGGCGTCCCAGGTGGACCAACCAGAC
>CAZWAO010000207.1:0-4657 GCA_964631815.1 uncultured Ignavibacteria bacterium
GCCTTCTGGCAATAGCCCAGCACAAGATTCGAAGGATGGCATACCAGGTCCGCTCCCTTCAAGGCTAGAATCCTGGCCACCTCGGGAAAGATCCAGTCGAAGCAGATCATGATGCCGATCCTGACTTCTCCCAGATCGATTACCTCCAATTCCCTGTTGCCCGGCGTGAACCACAGCTTCTCCCTATCGAACAAGTGCAGCTTCCGGTAAACCCAAAAATCACCGGCCGGGGTGACCAATACCGAGGAGTTGTAGCAGTTTTCGTCTTCCCTTTCGGCCATCCCGAAGACCAGATTCATACCCTTCCCGGCCGCCGTATCGGCCATTGCCCTGAAGGTCGGTCCATCCGGTATAAACTCAGCTGACCTCTTGAGTTCCTCCTTGTTTTCAAACAGGTAACCTGTGTTGAAAAGTTCGGGAAGAACCAAGAGGTCAGCTTCAGCCCCCCTTATGGCATCTATGGTTCTTTCCAGGTTCTCGTCTTTTCTCCCCAACCGGGGGGAGAACTGAAAGAATCCGATTTTCAAATTGCGCTCCTTTCTATTTTTCGACGTTTTGCCTCCGTTCTTTAGTTCAAGCAAGCAAAAAGTGAAGAAGAGTCAACGCTTTTCGCGCTCTGGCATTCCGGCGATTCACGGATACTGGCGTTTCCATCCAAAACCGGCGAGCTAAGGTTTCAGGACGTGACCGCCGAGGAAACCGTCCGGCTTCCAACATATTTAGACTGTTGATACCGACCTGGCCAAGTCCATCCATTGGGGAGCACTCGTGCGTATCAGCTATGCCCGGCCGGACTTCTCCGGTGGCCGGACCAACCGTGGAGCTCGGACTGACCTCGATGGCCAACCAGTCGCTGGCACAAAGCGAATTCGCCCGAAGGCATTTCAAACGAAACTTCTTCTTTGGCGTTTCCAACGGAGTCCTCTTCAACTTCGCCTGGGCTTTCATCGGCACCTCCACCGTGCTGCCGCTTTTCATCAGCCGGCTCACCTCGTCGCAGTTGCTCATCGGCTTAGCTTCCACCCTGGAGTCCCTGGGATGGTTTCTTCCCCAGGTGGCCATAGCCGCCATTACTCTGCACCGGACCAACCAGAAGCCCATCTACATGAGGGCGGCCGTATTAAGAGCCATATCTTTCGTGCTCTTTGCCATACTGGTTTTGGTTTTGGGAAATCGGCATCCCTCTTACCTTCTTTGGACGTTTTTCTTTCTCTTCTCCCTGTACTCCTTTGGAGGAGGCTTGGGCGGGGTTTCCTTCATGGATATGGTGGGCAAATCGATTCCCGCCGACAAAAGGGGAAGCTTCTTCGGGATGAGGATGCTGATAGGAGGGGGACTTTCCGCCCTGGCCGGAATTCTGATTGAGAGGATTTTGAACGCCTACGATTTTCCCCACAACTTCGGCCTGTTGTTTCTGATCGCCTCGGTGCTGATAATTCTGGCTTTGGCCAGTGTGGCAATGATGAAGGAACCGGTGGCTTCCGTAAAGCCGCAAAGAAAGACGGTGAGGGAGAACCTGCTTCTGGGCTTTTCCATCGCCGGGGCGGATCGGACTTACCGCATGCTTTTATGGGTCCGGGTGGCCATCGGCTGTTATGTTATGGGCCTGCCCTTCTACATCATCTATGCCAGTAAGTTTCTTCATGTACCCTCCAGCATGGCCGGCCTCTTCTTGAGCGTGCAGATGGCGGGGTTCCTATCGTCCAATCTGCTGTGGGCATATCTCAGCAACCGCAGCAAGAACCGGCTGGTCTTGGTCTACTGCGCTATCTTCTCTTCCGCTTGCCCGGCTCTGGTTCTATGCAGCGTGTTTTTCGGCATTCCCCTGTGGATGTATGGCGCCGTATTCTTCTTTTTGGGGGCCACCATCAGCGGGTTGGACATGGGCTACCTAAACTACCTTTTGGAGATTGCGCCCGAGGAGAAAAGGCCGATTTATCTGGGATTCTTAAACACGGTGGTGGGGCCCACCATATTTCTCTCGGCCTTGGGGGGATTGATCATCCAGATCAGTTCCTTTGCGTTTCTTTATGCCCTTCTGTTTGCTTTATCCCTTGTAGCCGTATTGCTCTCGCTTTCGTTGAAGAACATGAGAGAAGGAGTTCCGGCAGAGTGATACGGTATTATTCGTCGGTCCCTGGATCTGATCTTAAAAGAAGACAGCCCTATCCACCCCAGAGAATCAGACGCTTCGCTCTCGCCGAGCGCAGCAGATGCCGCTCCTACGGTATTCGGATTATAGTAGCAGATTGAGCAGAGCGCCGACTATCAACGCCGAGCCGACCATGATGGCGGCGGATTTCATCATATCCTTAATGCCCAGTTCCTTTATCAGCACCGCGAAGGTGGCCACGCAGGGAAAATACATGGTCAGAACCACGCTGGCCACCACCAATTGCCGCAGGCTCAAACCCAGGGGAAGCAGCATGCCCACGGCCACGTCTTTTCGCAGGAAGCCGATGATCAGCGCACCCACCGCATTCCGCGGCAATCCCAACACGCCGGTCACGACCGGGGAGGCCACTCTCCCCACTAACTGTATTATTCCCAATGAGTACATAATGTTGACCACGAAGACGCCTAAAAGAACATAAGGGACCGCCTCTTTTACGAATCCCCGCACCCGCATCCACAGTTTCTTGAGAACGGCGTTCCAATAGGGCATGCGGTAGGGCGGGATCTCCACGAAGATTTCCGGACTTTCGCCTTTGGAGAATCGCCCCAAAATAACTCCCAGCACTATCCAGACCACCAGGAGGGTCCCGAATACCAGCCCCAGTCCCCTGGCTCCGTATCTCCCCACCAGTCCGAATATCATGGCCATCTGGGCCATGCAGGGCACGGCTATGGCCATCAGGGTGGCGGCGATGAACCGTTCTCTTCTGGTCTCCAAAACGCGCGTGGCCATGGCACCGGGCACGTTGCATCCCAGACCCAGCAGCATGGGTATTATGGCCAGGCCGTGCAGGCCGAACTTATGCATCACGTTGTCCACCAGCACGGCCAGACGGGGCAGATAGCCGGAATCCTCCAGGAAGCTCAAGACCAGATAGAAAGAGAAAATATAGGGGAGTACCATAGCGATGGGGACGTAAAGGCCCGTGGTCAGAACTCCCAGGGATTGCACGAAGTCGATTTGTCCCTCCACCAACCTGCCGATCAAGATGTCGTGCACCAAGCCGGTGCCCAGAAGGTTCGACAACTGCATCATCAGAGGCGCCCAAAGCCGGTTGAACAGAGGGTCGAACAGGACTGCAATCAAGCCCTCGCCGATGAATCGGATTATCTGGAAAACCACCAGCAGGGTCACGGCAGCCAGCGGCAGGCCGGTTACCGGCTTGATGGACAAATCCTCCAGCCTCTCCAGGAAGGTGTGATGACGATGGGTTATGGTCTGCACCTGTCCCACTATCTGGCCGACTTTCTCCCACCTTCTGTCCTCCTCGTAATGAAGCTTGCTGGCCCTGGCTTTGGGAAGTTCCATCACCATTTCGGCTATGCCCTCGCCGGTTATGGCACAGGTGGGGATCACCGGCACGCCCAGAATCTGCCTCAGCTTGTCCACGTCGATGGAGATGCCGATATGTCGCGCCTCATCCCAGAGGTTTAGGACCACCACCAGCGGCTTGCCCTTTCTCAGTAATTGCAGGGTCAGATTCAGGTTTCTTTCCAGGTTGGTGGCATCCACCACGTTGATGATCACGTCGCCCTGTTCGATCATCCCCACCGCCACCTCCTCCGCCGGAGAGGTGGCTTCCAGCCCATATGTTCCGGGAACGTCTATTATCTCAACCCTCTGATAGCCCAATTTCATGCGTCCCCGGGTGAACTCCACCGTGGTGCCCGGATAGTTGGAGGCGATGACATTGACGCCGGTAAGCCGCGAGAAGATGACGCTCTTGCCCACGTTGGGATTGCCCATCAGGAGAATGGTGGGCAGGGCCTTAGCTTCTGCTTCGGCCGACGATGGACGCGTCTGCGACACGCCTTCCGTATCGGCTGCTTTAGCATTCTTCATGTATTCACCATAACCGGGCTAAATTGCAGGCTACTGTCCGATCCGCACCAAGATCTTCCTGGCCATGCCAAAGCCCACCGCCAACTGGAAACCGTCGGTCCTGAAGGTGATGGGACCTCGCATGAACTGCGAGCTGACCTTGGTGACATTCTTGCCCACCCTCACGCCCATGGACTCCAGGCGCCGGGCGACACCGTACCCCCCGTTTATCTCCACCACCACACCCGATTCCCCTTCGTCCAGTTGAGTCAAATCCCTGATCTCCATATTCCGACCGTCTTCCTTTCCGTTGAGAAAGCTCAAAGCTCTGTTGGCCGCGACCCGAACCTCACCCGGTTCAGTTAGCCACGGCTTTGCGGTTGACGCACTCCTGGCAGTAGCCGAAGACCTGAAATCGATGCGAGGTTCTCTTGAACCCCTGCCTCTTGCACAGCTCGTCTAAGGATCGGTGAATGGTCTTGTCCGAGAATTCGATCACCCTTCCGCACTCCAGGCATATCATGTGCTCATGATGAGGCCGATCCAAAGCCAGCTCGTAATGGCTGTGGTCGTGTCCCAAGTCCACCTTCCGCGCTATTCCGCTTTCCACCAAAAGATCCAGGGTGCGGTAGATGGTGGCGCGGGAGGCCCGCGCTTTTT
>CAZWAO010000208.1:0-4655 GCA_964631815.1 uncultured Ignavibacteria bacterium
GTGAACACCAGGCCCACCTCCAGATCCAACAGGATGGTCAAAAGCATGGAGGCGAGGGTCACCGGAATCAGATAGGCGGAAAGTTCCCAGCGAAACAGTATCAGATAAGCCAGTACCATTTCCAGAACCAGGGTGCTGGCGATCATCAGCAGTTTGGTATTTTCGAAAAATATGTGCGGTTTGAGAAAATAGAGAAACAGCGCCAATCCCAGAACTATGGTTCCGGCGAAAAAGATCCGGCCCAGAAGAGGGAACAGGAAATGCCAGGGATCGGATCGGAGTCCGGTCTCTATGCGATACCGGGAGAGAGAGGACAGTTTCTCCAGGTCTTCCGGGGTTACCTTCTGGCCCTTGCTCAGGATCTCCTCCCCTTTAAGCACCATTCCCTTTTGACGGGTGATGGTCTCCAGGGCCTTCTGCTTTCGGGCGTCCATCTCCTGCGCATCCAACGTCAGATTGGGTTGCAGGAAGCGATTGCCGATTTCGTACATGGCCTTGACTAAAAGCTGGTCATGTTCGAATCTCACCAGGGCCAGCGACAGAAGCCTCTCCTTGGCCTTGGAGATGTCCAAAAGCTCGTCTTCGGAAACGGTCACTTCCTGGGCGCCGCTTAAGATGATCGCCCGGCGGTTGTCGTGAAACGGCAGGTCGTCCAGCCGCTCCACCATTCCGGCATGATAGAAGTCCTTGAGAATGGTCATCAGGCCGGATTCAAAGGGGCGCAGATCCTCGCCGGTGCTCAAGAGGAAGATACCCTCCTCCTCCAAGTCCGGAAACGCCAGCCGCATTCCCCTGATGCGCGATCCCGGCACCCGGTTGTCGCGGTTGATGCTGTCCACCCGAACGAAGAAGGCTTTCACCTCCTGCACCACGGAATCCCATACGTCGGCGTGATATTCTAAGATCACGGGCAGATTGACCAGGACCATGTTCTTGTCCCGTCCCATCTCCTCGTCGGTCTTGAGAACCGGGAAGGTAAAGGGCGCCACCACTTCCTCTTTGGCCACGGTTCCTTCCGCCGGCAGGTTCAAGGGCTGATAGACCGAGGAGATGGGAAAGAGGAAGACGATGACCGCAGTGGTGATCAAGCCCAGGATCGCCCGAAAACCATAGATCATGGTCTTGTGCCCCAGGTCGTTCTTCTCCGAGTTGTTTCTGCCGAGGATGAGTTTCTTTACACTGCTCATATAGTTGCCTTGCTACAAGCCCTGGCGACTCTCCAATGCGGATCCCTCAGTCGCCCGGCTCCTTGTTCGTGCCGCGATTCTTGGCTTGACCGATAGGGTTGGTCCGGCTTTCGTATTTCTCGTAGGCCTTGATGATCTTCTGCACCAGATGGTGTCTGACCACGTCCCGGTCCGAGAGATACACGAACTGGATGCCCTTGACCCCCTGGAGAATCTTCTGAATCTGCACCAGGCCGGAAGCCGTTTTGTTCTCTAGGTCGATCTGGGTGATGTCTCCGGTTATCACAGCCTTGGAGTTCTCGCCCAGCCGGGTTAGGAACATCTTCATCTGGGCCACGGTGGTGTTCTGCGCTTCATCCAATATGACGAAGGAATTATTCAAAGTCCTTCCCCGCATGAAGGCCAAGGGAACGATCTCTATAACCCCCATCTCCATCAACCGGCGGATCTTCTCGGCGGAGAGCATGTCGTGCAGGGCATCGTATACCGGCCTTAGGTACGGGTCCACCTTGGCCCGAATGTCTCCCGGAAGGAAACCCAAAGTCTCTCCGGCCTCCACGGCCGGCCGCACCAAGATCACCCGGGCCACCATCCGCTTCTTCAGAGCGGAAACGGCCATGGCCACGGCCAGATAGGTCTTGCCCGTGCCGGCGGGACCTATGGAGAAGACGATGTCGTAGGAGTCGATGGCCGTGATGTAGTCCTTCTGGCCTATGGTGCGGGGCTTTATCTTCTCCCGGGTGACCAGGGAGGTGACGATGGAGCCGACCTGCAGGTCGTTGAAAGGTCCGATGCCGTCTTGTTTTACCATGTTGATGGAATAGAGAATGTATCTTTCCGAGAGTTTGTGGTCCTTCCTGAGCTGATTAACCAGATCGCAAAACAGAGTCTCCAGCAGTTGGACCTCTTTTTCGTCGCCTTCCAGGAATACGGAATCGCCCCGAGCAACGATCTTGGCGTCGAACTGATCCTCGATCAGCCGCAGGTAGGAACCGCCCTGGCCGAAAAGCAGTCTTTGGTCTACGCCGCTTACGTCAATGGTTTTTTGCGTGGTCAAGATTGTCCTTTTCATCCTCCTTAGAATAATGCAACTGCAAAACAACGCTGAAGGCCCGATAAATCGGGCAACTACGCAATCATCTTCGACCGAAGCCCAACGGGGTCGTGCAATCACGCAGGTGCTTGCCCATGCGGTTGGTGCCGGTGATCCGGTTCCTGCATGTCGAGCCCGAATTCCCGTCTGCCGGACTTCGGTTATTCCTTGCCTTTGACCACCTTTATGCCGAGTTCCCTCAGTTGCTTCTCATCCACCTCCGAAGGGGCACCGTCCATCAAAGACAGAGCCTGGGTGGTCTTGGGGAATGCGATCACGTCTCTTATGGAATCGCAGCCGGTCATCAACGCCACTATCCGGTCCAAGCCGGGAGCAATGCCGCCATGCGGCGGAGCGCCATATTCCAGCGCCCTCAAGAGAAAACCGAACATCCTCTCCGCCCGTTGGTCGTCGATGCCCAAAGCGTTTAAGATCTTCTGCTGTATCTGCCTTTTATGGTTACGGATGCCGCCCGAGGCTATCTCCACCCCGTTTAATACCAGGTCGTACTGTCTGGCCCGGATGTCTGCCCAAGGATGATCCGGATGGTCCAAAGGAACGGAAGAGGTGAAACCCTGTTCCAATTTGTCCATGTCCTCATCGTAGGGCATGGTCACAATGTTGTGCATGGCATCGAAGCGACCCTCTTCGGCATTGTATTCGAAAAGCGGGAATTCATACACCCACAGGAAATTCCATTGGCTTTTGTCGATCAAATCGAACTTGTGGCCCAGATGCAGCCTCAGTTTCCCCAGGGAACCATAGACAACCTGTGCCCGGTCGGCCACCAGAAATCCCGTGTCCCCCTCATCCAAACCCAGGCCGCCCGCGATCGAATCCTGCTCCTGGGGCGACAGATACTTCAATATGGACGACTTGAGGCCGTCGCTTTGCCTGGCAATCCACACCAGGCCCTTTGCGCCGCCCTCTTTGGCCACCGCCTCCAGATTATCTATCTCCTTACGGGAGAGCGGGCCCTTGCCTTTGAGATTCAGTCCACAGACTATTCCTCCATTCTCAATGGTCTGGGAGAAGACCTTGAACTGTGAATGTTCAAGATGCTTTGTCAGCGGCTTTATTTCCAGGCCGAATCGGGTATCGGGCTTGTCCGAGCCGTACCTTTGCATGGCATCCCAGAACTTCAGCCGGGGAAAAGGAGGTTTCAATTCCGCATTCAGCACCTTCTTGAAGCCGTAGGTCATCATCGACTCCACCACCGAGAAGACGTCATCCTCGGTAACGAACGACATCTCCATGTCGATCTGGGTATGCTCGGGCTGGCGGTCGGCCCTTAAGTCCTCGTCTCTTAAGCAATGGGCGATCTGGAAGTATTTGTCGAAGCCGGAGATCATCAGCATCTGCTTTAGAAGCTGAGGAGACTGGGGCAGGGCATAGAATTTTCCAGGATTCACCCGGCTGGGGACGATGAAATCCCTGGCCCCTTCCGGGGTGCTTCTCATCAGAAGCGGAGTTTCGATCTCCAGGAAACCCTGGCTGTCCAAGAAATCCCTGACCGCCTTGCTGAATTGATGTCTGATCTTGATCCTGTGTTGAAGGGGCGCGCGGCGAAGATCCAGGTAACGGTATTTCAGTTTAAGCTCGTCGCTGGCGTTGGGCTCGTCCACTATCTCGAAAGGAGGGGTTTTAGACTCGTTGAGCACGCTCATCTTGCTCACCACCACCTCCACCTCACCTGTAGGCATATCCGGGTTGGCCATACCCTCGGGTCGGGGATGAACCTGGCCTTCCACGCTGATGACGAACTCCGCCCGGAGATGAGAGGCCTGGTTCATGATCTTCTCGTCGAGAAGGTCGGGCTTGAATACCACCTGAGTCACGCCGTACCGGTCCCTTACGTCGATGAACAGGAGGCCGCCGTGATTGCGCCATTTGTGCACCCAGCCGTTTAGAATGACGGTTTTGTCGACATCAGCCTTTCTCAGCTCTCCGCAAGTGTGGGTGCGTTTTAGATTTGTGAAATTCACGAGTTCTCCAGTCAATTGTTACGGGTTGTCAATCGGCTCTCCATCTGGCATAAGAATTGTCGGATAGGGCTTCGCCTATATCCGACAAAGAGCATTGCTACGGTGCCCAGACGATTACGGGAGTCCCCACGGGACTCCCTTACATTGCTCTACATTATTTACGTTTCAGATTCCCACATACATCAAATGCGTTCGCTATCTCCCGGCAGCCGAAAGTCTATAGTATATATCGGCTTAAATCCTCCTCCGCCACATCTCTGAGGGTTTTCCAAGCCGCCGATGCGTGACTGACTCTGGAGGACAGGAGCTTGCCTCCGCGACAAGACTCCAGCCGGGCTAAGATACTCACTCTGCTGTGATAAGCTATTGCCCGCCAAGAGCCGCAGAAGC
>CAZWAO010000209.1:0-4653 GCA_964631815.1 uncultured Ignavibacteria bacterium
CCGAGACCACTTTGAAAGATATCTCCAGATTGTGCACTGAATTCATTATCTCCTGCAGTGAGCCTTTCCAGTCCGGCTCGACCGCGATGAGGATATCTTGGATTTTATTGGCCCTGGCCAGTTCATCCAAATCGTCCAAGTCGCCCAGGATTTCGGCCTTCGGCGGCGAGGAGGAGGATGCCGGATTCTCTCCATAGGCGGTCACCAAACCCATCACCTTATAACCGTATCCGGGACCGTCGCAGAGCCTTTGACAAAGGCTTTGGGCATTGTTTCCGGTTCCCACGATCACTGCCTTTCGTATGGAAAGTCTCAGAAAGCGCAGCTTTCTCGCCAGGTAAGTCACCAAGGCACGCCCGGAAACCAAGCCGACCGTGAGGGCCAGGACGTAAATCGCAAGCAGAACCCAGGATTTGACCAAAAGATAAGCCGGATCGAGGGTAAATACCAAAAAGAGGACGATGCCCACTCCCAAGGCCTTTACGGTAGCCTTAAGATCATCTCTGAAGCGGGAGTCGCCCGAGACCTCGTAGAGTCCCAGCACTGCGAACAGGTTTATCCAGAAGATGGTAATCCATATGGCCGGTCCGGCGTACTCGGAAAGTGGAATAATCCAGGGATTGGCAAAGAGGCCGGAGTGAAATTTCACCCACAGAAAAAACAAAAATGCCCCGTTGATCATGATCACATCCGATAGTACCAGGATGAGTTTCTGTCGAACATTGACGAAGTTTCTTTGCAGATGAACACCGAAAATAACCAGAAATAGCCAGACGAACACGGTGACCAACATCCGCAGGGGAGACTCGAAATAGAAGTGCAACAGAATCCCCAACCCACCCAACAGGAAGCAAAAGAGGTAAATCCACAATACCACGCCGGTGTTCTGCATGCCCAGACTGGCGATTCTTCGCGGCGAATTATTGTAGTCACCCACATAGACTTTTCTTCCCTCCCTCAGTCTTATCAAGGTCACGAAGGTGATGTCGAATATGGGATAACTCAGGATCACGATTGGAACCAAAAGCGAGGAATAGGAGTGATTCCCGCGGGCGAAGAGTATCCCCAAACAGCCCAAGACGAAACCATTGAACATGCTGCCTGCGTCGCCCAGAAAGATCTTGGCAGGGGTCCAGTTGTATCGCAGAAATCCCAGAAGACTTCCCATAAGTGCCAGGGCCAAGATGGCGCTCTCTGTCTGATGATCGAAAATGGCAATGGCCAGAAATGCCCCGGCGGAGATGAAGGAAATCCCCGCGCACAGCCCATCCATGGCATCCAGGTAATTGACCGCATTCATCAAACCTACGATCCACATGGTTAGAATCAATACGTCCCAGCCGGAGCCCGTGAGAATCCTCGTATTGTGGCTGAGTAGAAGGAAGACAAGTGCGGCCGCAATCTGACCAACCAGCTTGTAGCTGGGCGACAGTCCTCTCTTGTCGTCCAGAAGGCCAACTCCCACGATCAGCGATCCGGCCACCAAGATGCCTGCCAGGTCCGAGCCAGGGTGCGGTCCCCAGATGGCGAAGGAGAGAACCGCAGCCACCAGAAATCCGCAGCAGACCCCCAGTCCGCCCAGAAGCGGCGTGGGGTAGGTGTGGATTTTCAGACTTGAGGGATGATCCAGAAAGTCGGATTTTCTGGCCAGTTTGATGAGGATCGGGGTTATTCCCAGAACCACCAGCGATGAGATTAAGAATGTCGCCAAGTAGTACATATGTCTCGTCGGAAGAGATTATGACTAAGTCTTAGGTTGAGCCACGACGCAATACAATTTGCCCACCTTTTTTATTTCGCCGAGTCTCAGCCCAGCCTGTGCGAGCAGCGACCGGATTCGCGATTGGGAATAGAAGTACACGTCACACCCACGTAAACCAAGTCTAAGTTTCCTGATGGGCGCCCGCCAGGTGAATACTCTGGGGAAGGAGATGATAACCGATCCCTTGGTCACTTGGGCCATCTTGAGCAGGGCCGGCAGCGGATCCCGAATGTAGTCCAGCAGACCGATAGCCAGCGTCACGTCGTAAGTGATCTGAGGATGAAACTCGAGAATGGAAGCCTTCTGGAAATCACATATCTGTCCCGCGCCATACTCCTCAGCGATCCTCCCTGCCAGGAGAATCATGTTCCGGGAGATGTCGATTCCCGTGACCTTCCTGGCTCCTCTTCTGGCGAACTCCACCGAGAAACGCCCGCTTCCACAGCCCACATCCAGAATCGTCTTGTCTTCGATGGGTTGCGATTTGGCGAACGCAAACTCGTACCTCTGATACATGTCCTTGCGGAAAACCTGGTCCAAAAAGTTTCTCAATCTGGACTTGTTCCGGGTGTAAATCTTGTCGAACTCTTCGGAATGAAGGTCCCAATAGATTTCCTGCCCGTGGGTCTCCCTGCTCATAAATTCAGAGTCTCCCGTATCGTGGCGAATCGGAAGTCACCCAGGAGCCTGCGAAACCTACCCTCGGTCTTACTCAGGTTGTGATAGTGTCTGAATCCCTTGGCCGCGGGCAGTTTCACTCTGGGCTGGTCAGGATCGATTTCCCAGGGGTGGAGGTAGAAAACCACCGGGCGACCCTGACTATTGGCTTTTTTAATTCCGTAACGGGTGAAACGGTACGGCAAGATACGGAAATAGCCGCCTCCGCTGATGGGAACGTTTCTGCCCATCAATCTCACCACGGACAACGGAAACTCCCATACCTCTTCGGTGATCTTATAGGGTGCCAGGGGTGCGTCCGGAACTCCATAATCCGGGTGGAAAGAAACCGGAAACACGGAGGAATCGTACTTCAGCCCATGTTTCGCCAGGATTTCGATGGTCCACATTGTCTTGGCTGTCACCGTGAATGAGGGAGCTCGATGGCCGATGACCTTTTTTCCGGTTATTTCTTGAAGCAGGTCAAGGGACATCCTGAGTTCTTCTTCAAATTCTTCGGGGGTCAGCCGGGTGAGCAGCGTATGAGACAGGCCGTGCGTGCCGATCTCATGTCCCTGGTCGTCAATCATCTTCACCAACTGGGGGTGACGCTGGGCAATCCAACCCAGAACGAAAAAGGTTGCCCTCGTCTTTTTTTCCTCCAGAATCTCCAGGATTCGGGTTAAGCTTTTTTGAATTCTCTGCTCACACTTAGGCCAGTCTTCCCTTTTTATAGCGTTGCTCAGATTATGCACGCAGAACCAATCCTCGACGTCTATGGAAAGCGCGTTTTTCATACGGGGTCTCCCGGGTTTCCAGAACCACCACCCCGATGCCCTGTGTGTACTGTCCCGGACAAGGGAATGCTTCCGCGAGTGACGGTCTCGCTCCGATGGTCCATCATCCGGCAGCACCATTTCCCTTTACATCCCGAGTTCATCTTCGCCACTGCTGGACTATAGGTTCATGCCTGTGAGCAACTGCAACGGACCAATAGCCCAACTGTGTAAGTACGATGGTCAGACCCGCTCCGGCAGTTTGCAAAATCATTGCTCCACCTGTGGCTCCTGTTGATTTCACCGCTCATGTTCGGCCGTTTCCCGAGATCGGTTGGCGATTTGAAGAAGAATACGCTCAAGTTTTTCCGCTTGGTTCCTTCTGGAGAAATGCCTTTTGACGTATTCTCTTCCGTTTTTCCCATATTCCTCGCCCAATTCAGGGTGCTGTGACAAGTACCTGATGGCATCGGCGATTCCCTGGGAGTTCTCCGGTTCGACCCACAGTCCAGCTTGTGCTTTTTTCAGATGCTCCTGGGCCTCTCCGTCCACGCTCAGAATGATAGGCCGCCCACACGCCCAGGCATCGAACATCTTTACCGGCAGGAGAACACAGGAGAACTCGTTTCGTTTCGCAGGCACCAAGCAGACGTCGGCGAGATTGATGTACTCAACTATCTGGTTTGTGGGAACGTCATCCAGAACCCTCAGATTTGGCAGAGGAAGCTCCTTCTGCAGGCGCAGCACCTCGGCTTTCAATGGACCCTCACCCACGAACAGAAACTCTGTCTGCTTCTCACCGATCATTAGACTGACCGTCTCCACCAGAGTGTGCATTCCATGCACCAGGCCAAAATTCCCCGCATACAGAACCACGAATTTCCCTTCATAACCATACTTTTTCTTTATCTCCGTCCGATCCTTCAGGGGCCTGAACAGCTCCACGTTTGCTCCGTTATACACTATCTCGGTTTTCTTGGGGTCGACCCCCTTCTTCAAGGCATTTCGGTAACATCCCTTAGTGACCGTCACGACTCTCGTCGTGCCACGGTAGCAGAGCATCTCAATCCAGCGGGCCGTCTTTATGGACAGTTTGCTCTTCGCCTTCCCCAAGGCCACGGCAGCATCAAGCCAGAGGTCTCTGACCTCGAAGACGAAAGGTATTCCCTTCATTCTCCCGATTATGTGTCCAGACAGACCGACGAAAAGGGGAGACGAGGTGGCGTAGACCAGATCGTACCTGGATTTCAGTTTCATGGCTGCCATTATGGATGTCACCAAAAAAGACAGATGAAACACCATCCGGTTGATGGGACTCTTTCTGGGGGAGGGCTTCACGTAGCACCTGATTACTTCCACTCCGTCAAGCAATTCTCTGGCAAAGAGAGCCAGCCTGTACTTCGATGGAATGATGCCCAGGGGATGATTGGGGAATTCCGTTACCACGGTGATCTTGTG
>CAZWAO010000210.1:0-4618 GCA_964631815.1 uncultured Ignavibacteria bacterium
TTACAGCGCAGTCGGATAGGTGATTATCCCAACCGCCCTGGTGCCGTCGATTGACAGCCTTGCGAACGTGGTCTTCCATCCGGCAGTGCAGAACTTATTGGTCGGATCGGAAGTCGTCTGCGGTCCAGGCCGCTTGATGATGACATCCGTATCGGTCTGACCAACCTTCAACTGCCCCTGAAGTCCAACACAACCAAAGGCGCCCTTGCCGAGAACCGGCGTAAATCCGAGTGCCCCGGTAGCCGAGTAGTCACCGATGGTTGTGGCGCTGGCCGTTTCGTTAAGATGATACGGCCTGTTGTCCATAGTGACTATACATCCACCGATCCTGCCGATCTCATCAGAAAAAATCGGCTGCGGATTGGTATATCTGTTGGAATCCAGGAATCCACCAGGACTATCCGTGTCGCTGAGAAGATCGGCGTAGTCCTTTGGCCCCACCAAGGCGACATAGTACGATCCACTCATCGGAGGCGCAGACGACTTCCGTAGAAGCATATCTGCCCGTCTGAGAGCCACCGCATTCAGGATGTCCGTACCCTGAGTCAAACTAAGGGCAGGATAGGTTGAACCGGCTGCGGTTCCGAAGTTAGAACAATATGCCTCGACCGTATCACTTGATGTTACTCCGTCATAGCTTCCCCAAGGGATAGCCGGAACTGCCGCAAAGGTGGTTGTCAGAACGCCCGTGCTGGAAGTAGAGTCGGAAATCCTCCGGCCTTTGCCATACAGCGGACTCTTGGGATCGACGACCATGAATCCACCACCAATGTAGGAATCCTCGACCGCACCATTTCCGGTGTACAGGGAAGTAGAAACAAAGGTGGTGGTCGTTCCTGAAGTCGTGGAAAAGACGTTGGCATTATTGGTGGACAACTGGCTCTCATCGAAGATCAACGGGATACAACCGATGGCCGCATCCTGCGTGGCCGCATCCAGATTCGGCCCCCAGAGAGTCTTGTAAAGCTCCAACTGCATGGATTCACCCAGGTTGATTCCCAGGATTTCCGTATAGGCTTCCAATGCCGGATTGATGAAAGTATCATCCAGGAGCGTCGAAACGCTGATGGCATTCTCCCATTCCGCAACTGTAGCCGTGAAATCCTGCGCGTAAGGTGAAACCGGCGTTATAGCCGCCCCCTCAGTACCCGCGCTGGTTACTGGTGCCAAGTGCATAACGCGAGTAAACTGCGCCGTTTTACCGCTGTTAAGCGGTATAAACTTCTTGACTGCGTACTGGTACAATGGCATAACGGGCTTGGCGTGATCCAACAATTTCTTGATGACATACGTATGTACAGGCCCGATGCCGGTTCCATAAGTACCAGTTACCTGTGGTGCTGTAGAACTCATTTTGCCCCCTACTTTATTTTACTCTTCTACAATCCGTCCCTGTTGTTTCAACCAGTCCCTCATTTTGTTGGCATCCCAACTGTTGAAATCCGGTGGAACCTTAGGACCTCTTCCCGGAACGCTTCCCCCACCCGCTCTGGGAGTGGTGAATGGCTGGTTGGCAGACTGTCTTGCCATCTGCGCTCCCGTAGCCATCGCCTTATCCCTAAGTGCATTCTGGTTAGCCTCAAGTTCCTTGGTGCGCTTTCTCTCTTTTGCCATATTGTAAAGCGCAGGTATGGCTCTCGGCCCCTGATATACACCCGGATATTGTGCGGCAATCATCCGCATATCCTCCAGGTATTCGGGAAAGTCTGGGTTGGAACGGGCGAAACTCTCCATTTCTTTCCGGTCTTCCTGCTCTTGCCGAACAACGTCCCGAACGGTTAATTGCCGATTGATGTACTTGGCAGGCCATTCAGGATCGGCAGTAGGAAGTTCATCGGGAAGATATTTCTGGGTTGCCCATTCCGGCGGCCCCGCTGGCGCAGGCGCATGTTGCTGCCCTCCGCCAAATTCCCGACCGACCAAAATCGCCTGCATGAGCCTTTTGGTTTCCGCAAGCTCCTGCTGGGTTTTGGTCAGAGCCGACTTGGTATCCTTGAGCGGATCGTGGGTTACTCCGGGTTCTTCCGGTTCCCCCGGTTCTTCCGGTGGCTGTTCGTATCCTGGCTGATCCAGAGACTCCGTTGGCATTGGCGGCTGTTGAACCAGACCGCCTGTATCTGGCTCAGGTATTGGTTGTCCAGGTAATCCCACATTAGGAGGTGCCACATCCTCAGCGTTGACTTCGCGCTTCGGGCCTGGTACTACCTCGGTCTGTGGGGCCGGAGTTCTTGTTACCTCTGCCATGTTAATTCCCCTTTTCTTGCCTCTTCCGTTGTATCAGAAGAAGTTGTTTCTGGGCTTGAGAAAGGATGTCCTCAAGTAGTCCAGAGTATTCAAGCATGATTGCCAAAGCCCTGCCTTCCGGCTCACTCCATTGCCTCTCGCCAATGGCACCCTTCTTGAGCCGACGCAGGAGCTTTCCCTCAAAAGTCTTGAAGGCTTCCCGCACCTTCTTGGTCATGGGAAGCTCCCCCCAATTGATAACTTCCATCACCCCCTGTTCGGTATCAACTAACCTGACTATCTCTTTACGCCGAGCCTGAGCAAAATGCCTCATGGCATCAGCCTGTCCACGAATGGTTTCCATTATCCCCTCTTGTGCTTGAAGTATTCAACTTCCCGCAAACGCTCATCCGCTTCCTTCTTGGTTTTATAGGGGCCACCAAGATTTTTCCCTTTATGGGAAACAACTTTATAGCCCTTCCCCGTCTTGCGAACCATACTACACCCCCGCTGGTTTCATAGCGTTAATGGAATTGCCTGCCCGGTGAGTTGCCTGCTCTCCGGCAGTGTCTTTTCTGGGCTTTTTCTCCGACTGATTAAATCTATTCTGCTGGGCGATTGCTTGAGCTTGCTGCGCCTGCATCTGCATCTCCATCTGGAGAACCTGCAACATCTGTCTCTGCAAGAGAGCTTGATCCAGAGCTTTCTGAATAGCCACCGTATCGGGAAGCCCGGAATTCAAAAGCAGGTTTTTCATCAGAACAACAGACACCGGATCAATGTTCGCCATGTTCCCCCAGACCTGGAGCAGGTTCATTGTCTGGGCCTGTTCGGCCAGCCGCTTGCGTTCCTTGTCAATGAAGTCAAAATCGACATGCAGCATCCCTTGAAAATCGCTGGGCATGAGCGCAAAAGATTGAGACATCTGCCCATTATCGTCTATCTTCTCCATCTGCCTTCCCTCGATGAAATTCAACCGGGCCAGATGAATCAAGTCCAGATAAATAGGCCGCAGGGCCGTATCCACGATATTCTGGGCCATATCCAAGGGTCGGTGCGCAGCCCCCGCTTCGATACGCGCATTCTCATAGGCCGTCTCGGCACCCTGCTGGGCAATGCCTGCGTCGGTGGCCGAACGGGAAGCGGTCTGTTCGTGAATCTGGTTAATCATACCCAAGACGGGGAAAAGCTCGGTCGCCAAAGCTCGTGTCTCCAAAGCCTTGATGGCCGTAGTCACATCCACTCCGGGATCGAGGCCATGTACCCCGATAAGATTCCCCTGCTCCCCGCCAATGTCCATAGCATTTATCAATTCATCGTTGTAGATGAACGCCTTGTTGTCCTCCTTGAAAAGACCATCCATCACCACATCCCACATTTCGTTGTAAGTCCGAGTCATTAGATGATTGGCGCGATTGGGACAGAAACCATATGGTTCGTTGGTCAGCTTTTCCACGCGGGCTATATGAAACGGTTTTCGATGATAGGGATTGTGCTCTTCGGGATCGCTTATCAGAAAATCCGTCCCATAGGGAACGTGGAAGATTTTGTTTCTGGTAACGAATTCGATGATGTCCCAAGTCTTGCCGTAAGTCGGTTTGGCGGATGTATCCCGCAAGGTGGGTTGGGCCATCCGTTCTTGTTCAGAACTATCCGGCCTCTTGGTTTCATCGTAGATTCCCAACCGCTCCAAATTGATATATTTTGGTTCACCATCACTTTTGAAACTGCTCTTCAAGGTCTGGAGATCGACGTTGTACATCTTGGCCGCCCAGGGATCAGTTTCAACTTTCTTGGAATTCTGTGGAAGGTAGAAATCCTGAATACCGATATTCTCAAGGAACAAGCCGTTACGAACAGGCTGTTCGGCAAATACCCGCTTGCCCATCTCATCAAAAACCGGCAGTTGGGTCAGGGGATCCAATACAGGCATGAGGGCGGTTTCTATCCCCCAAGTTACCTGGAAAGGTGCCCCCGGATAGATCAAGGCATCTTGAATCAGCAAGTCCCAGAAGGAATCGAATCCCGCTTCCTGGAGGAGCTGATGTGCGCCTTCAGATAATCGGAAGGAGAGATCAGCATTGAAGGGAACTGGTCTAATGCGGCCATAAGGGCGGGCTGAAGTGGTGGTGCGTTTGATCCTTGCCTTTGTAACTTGGATGTCAACGTACGATAGCGGTATAAAAGTATTGGATCGGTTGGCATTGTCCGCCCCCTCTTTCCATGATAGAAAGTCAAAGTAAAGCTCGGTGCATAAATTCTTGAAAGCCTGCCAGTAAGTTCTGGACTGGTTGATCTCCGAGTTGATCTTGGCGGCTATCAGTTCTGGATTGGTTTCGTTGTCCAGGTCAACGTCATCTATGTAATTCTGTGATACCGGCATCCCATCTCCCCC
>CAZWAO010000211.1:0-4613 GCA_964631815.1 uncultured Ignavibacteria bacterium
CGTCCCCGATTATGACCTCCATGGCATGCCCAAAAAGATAGCCTCCGGTTCCCACTGCGACAGCCCACATGATGGCGCCGATGGAATTCAGCAATAAGAAGAAACCTGCCGGGACGGAACTGGTGCCGATTACAAGGGGAGAAACGGTGCGCAGGCCATAAAGGAAGCGAAAGCCGATCATGAAGGGGATGCCATGCTTCTCCAGCAGCTGGTGGACCTTTCGCGCACGAGCTTGCCAGTGGGGACGTTTTTCCAGAAAGGCTTGGCCGCGCCAGCGACCGATATGAAAGAAGAGCTGATCGCCGCTTAAGCTGCCCACGAAAGCCGCCAGGATGACTCCCGGCAATTTCATATATCCCAGATGGGCGGCGAATCCCCCCAAAACCAGGACGGTCTCGCCTTCAAGAAAAGTGCCCACCAGGACGACCACATAGCCATACGTCTGAACCAGGGACTCCAGGCTCATTATCGCCTGCCAGGCTTGTAAGAAGATATACAGATTTACGAGTTCCGGGAGAGCCGGACCTCTGTCGATTCCTTCGAGCTCACATCTGCCGCGGAAGCTCTACGTAAAAGACTGCCAGGATTCCGCTTCTCTGGTCCGGCCGGATACATCTCCGGCGCCCTCGGCTGTTACTGCTTGGCCTCGATCAGATCTTTAATCTGGCTATCCGCGGTGGTCACTTCATCCAGGACTTTCCCCACCAACTGCTTCGCCGAGTAATAGTCCCCTTGGTCATAGTCCGCCCGCACCTGCTGCAACTGCTGATCCCACCTGGCCATTTCTTCCTTGAGTTCCCATTTATCGGCGGGGATCTTCCACTTTTTGGCCGCCTCCCTGGTCTGCAAAAGCGACTGCCAGGCCTGGTCTGCCGTGGACAGCAGGTCCTCCACTTCCACGCCCATATTGTCCATGTTGGTTTGGGCTTCCGATGAAGCGCTGTCGATCAACGCCTTCGCCTCCGCCAAGAGCTTTCTGGCCTGGCCGGATTTATTTTGAGCGATTAAATCTTCGGCATCGGTGATGGCTTGCTCTGCCTGAGCAAAGAGATCCGGCGCATATTTGTCCACCTCATCCTGCCTGGCCTGGTCCACAGCCTCCCGGATTTGAGCCAGCTCCTTGGTGGGATCACCTGCACATCCGGGGATCAAAAAAGAGAGCGTAAACGAAAGCAGGACTATCCCCAAACACGTCTTCTTGGTCGACACAAATACTCCTTTCTGGTAGATGGTTTCCGGCCTGGTTCCTGCAACCCTCTATCGAAAACCCTTCCTTTGCGAAAAGAATCGACTCCTCCAGACTCGTAGCAATATACCCGGCCGACTGTCTTTGTCAAGCTTCATTTCCACGCCACCCCTCGATACAAAACGCACACTGTCCGTCGTTGCGAGGAGTCCGGCCAATCTCGGTGCCACTATGCAAACAACAGATTATAGCTGATGTGAACCAATGCCAGAAACAAAGTCAAAAAGGCCAGGGTGTGATGAGTTTTCATCTTGGCCTTTCCCGCTTTCATGAGAAATGCAACGGTAACGGTGCTCACCAGGGAGACAAAGACCAACAGACCGGTTATCACCGAAAGCTCCGGCAGTTCCTCCTCTTCACCACCGTTGTCATGAGGTATCAATCCGGCAAAAACCACAGGAGTCAGCAGAAAAACAAGTGTCAACACCAGAATGCTCACTCTTATGACCGGGGCATTCATCTTACGTAACCTCCCTGTTTGGGGTTGAGCCTTCTAAAGTCGCTTTGTCCTGATGCACTCAGTTTCACTCTTATACGGCGAAACAGAGTGCTTCAACTGAAAGTCGGGTCTGTGGGAATTTGAAGTTTAACAGAATACCCGCTGAGGGAGGAAAATCGACTGATCTTGTCGGGGAGACAGGATCAATCCCGATGGGACTTGCGCATGTGTCGGTCTCGCGTCAGATGCAGGTTGATTATGGGCAGAAGCCGCAGTCCGGGTGGATTGTTGCCGCAGTAGTTGAGGAGGCCTATCTGCACGCCGTGCAGCCGTCTGGCGGAATTGAAAACACCGATGGACAGGCCGCTCATGCTGGTCTTGGCCTTGCAATATCCGCCGATCATCAGACCGCCAAGATGCTGGGCTCCCACGCCCATTCCTCCTATGGCCAAGCCGGTCACCTCCCGTCCTCCCACTCCCAACCCCCCCACCGTGATGCCGCTTATGTCTTGACCGCCGACGCCCAAACCCGCGACCGTGATCCCGGCCACATCTCGTCCTCCTATGCCCAGGCCCGTGATGGTAAGACCGGTTATGTCGCGACCACCGATTCCCAAGCCTGCTATTGTGATCCCGGTTAAATCCTGAGCGCCGATTCCCGCACCCCCGATGGTGATTCCGGTCAACTCGTTTGCGCCTATCCCCAGACCTCCAATGGCTATCCCCTGCACCTCGTCGGCCGCAACCCCGATTCCACCGATCAGAACACCGTTTACGTTGTCGGCCGCCAATCCTGCCCCACCGACAGCCATTCCGTTCACCCGCCCCGCTACGCCGCCCAATCCTCCTATGGCGATCCCATCTATGTCTCCTGCTGCCATTCCCAGGCCGCCGATAGCTATCCCGTCTATATCACCCCTGCCTCCATTCCGCATCCCGATGTCAATACCATGCACACTGCCTGCCGCAACTCCGATCCCGCCTATGGCTACTCCCTTGATCTCGCCTGCCGCAATTCCCACGCCTCCCAGGCACAAACCCCGCAGCTTCTCGCCGAACAATCCCACCCCGCCCAAACTAATGCCGTTTAACTCCTGGGCTTCGTGGTTCAGCAAGGCGATTGCCAGACCGTTCATCACCGCATCCGGGTTGTCTTTGGGAATCCACAGGGTGAGGTTAAGGCCGTTGATCCTCTCCACCTGGTCGTCGCGAAAGTTCAGGCGGATTCCGTTCAGCCTTTTGGAATTGCCGAAGCTTATTCCGGTATTCCGGTAGGTGAGATCCAGCGAGGAACCAAAACAACTTCCGGCTGCTGCCATCAGGATCATCCAGATCAAAAGACCGCGTTTCATGGTTTGCTCCCGTTTGGGTGCTCGGTGAATCACCAAGGCGTGTCAGTGGCTGCTGCGATGAAACCGAGGCATAAGGTCATTCGAATGATTACGACTCTGCGCCCTAAAGACTCTTCCTGACTTTTCCAAGTACGAACCGCCGTGCGGGAGGTTCGGTTTTTTTGTTCGCCTGGGACCTTCCGTTCTCGGCAAGAGCGATAGATGAAAACTCCTTGTTATATTCCCGTTTGTAATTACATTGCAGTGGGGATGTTCGATCTTGCCTTCCGATAGGTGATAGAAAAACCGGTTTCGCAAGGAGAGTATCGTGTTCGGATGGAAGCAAAAGCTCGGCATTTGGGTTTTTTCGCTGTGTTTCCTGCTGGCGTTGGTATGGGCTTTTTGGGGCAAACAGCCCTCCTATCGCGCGGGAGTGATGCAGGATACCGTCGGAGAAGAAGAGGAGGAGGAAGAAGAGGGAAAGAAGCCGAACGACTGGTTCTTCATGCAGCGGGCCTATCCCTCAGGAGATATCCCTGCGGATCAATATCTGCGGTCTCTGAGACAGGCTGAGCAGAAGAGGGCCGCAGCCGCCGGCAAAAGCCAGGTGGTCTGGTCGCAAGCCGGTCCCACCAACATTCCCGGTCGCATCACCGACTTGGCGGTTCATCCCGATTATCCCAACACCATCTATGCCGGTGCGGCATGCGGAGGCGTGTTCAAATCCACCGACAACGGCAGCTCCTGGACTCCCATCTTCGACGAACAGGGCGCTCCGTCCATCGGGGCTTTGGCCATTCATCCTGATGATCCCAATATTCTCTATGTGGGAACCGGGGAGGCCAACGGAAGCGGCGACTCCTATCCCGGAACCGGAATCTATAAGTCCACTGATGGAGGAAACAGCTGGACCGGGCCCGGATTGGAGCAAAGCTACCATATCGGCCGGATAGCCATTCATCCCTTGTGCCCGGAGACGGTATACGTGGCGGCCTGCGGGAAGCTGTTCGGGACCAATCCAGAAAGAGGCGTCTACAGGAGCACTAATGGAGGTGCCACCTGGGAACAGAAGCTCTTTATCACCGATTCCACGGCCGCCATCGACGTGGCCCTGGACCCCACCAATCCCCAGATCGTCTACGCCGCCATGTGGGAGCGGACCAGAGGCCCTGACAGACGCAAGGTGGGTGGACTGACCAGCGGAATACACAAGTCCACCGACGGCGGAGAGACCTGGTTTCAGCTTACCAACGGACTGCCGGCGGCGGCCGACACCGTGGGGCGGATCGGGCTGTCGGTATGCGCCTCCTCCCCCAACGTCATCTATGCCATGTACTGCGACCACCCCGGAGATTTCATGGGCCTGTACCGATCCACGGATTATGGCCAGACCTGGAGCCGGACAAACGATTCGAACCTGCAAGGGATTCTGGGCGGATTCGGATGGTACTTCGGAAACGTCCGGGTAAGCCCGGTAGACCCCGACTTGGTCTACGCCCTGGGCGTCTACCTTTATCGCAGCACCGACGGAGGCGACTCCTGGACTTTAGCCAGCCAGTACGTTCACGTCGACCATCACGCCCTGTTCATTTCCCCG
>CAZWAO010000212.1:0-2216 GCA_964631815.1 uncultured Ignavibacteria bacterium
GACACCACCCTGACCAACCCGAACGAGCACATCGACGTGCACATGGGCGGGCTGGACTTCGAATGCATCACCTGCCACCGGACGACCGACCACCAGATCGGTGGGCGCTCGATCTCGGTGAGCGTGGACGACGCGAACCAGATCGCCTGCACGGACTGCCACGTGGACGAGGAACTGCACCAGGACGACCGGCTGAACGCACACCTGGAGACGGTCGCCTGCCAGACCTGCCACATCCCATCGGCGGCGGTGCGGCTGCCCACCAAGGTCGAGTGGGACTGGTCGACGGCGGGAGCGGACTGGCCGGAAGACCCCCACGAATACCTGAAGATCAAAGGCAGCTTCATCTACGAGGGGGACTTCACGCCGGAGTACTACTGGTACAACGGAGTGGTCGACAACCGCTACCTGCTGGGCGACCCGATCGACCCGGAGACGGTGACGGTCCTGAACCAGCCGGGCGGGAACATCCACGACCCGAACGCGCAAATCTGGCCGTTCAAGGTGCACCGGGCCACACAGCCCTTCGACACGGCGTATAACTACCTGCTCCAGCCCAAGACGGTGGGCGAGGGCGGCTTCTGGACGGACTTCGACTGGAACGAAGCCTTCGTGCTGGCGTCGGAGGTGACCGGTGTCCCCTACAGCGGGGAATACGGCTTCACACGGACGGACATGTACTGGCCGATCACCCACATGGTAGCTCCGGCGGGCGACGCGCTCACTTGCGGCGAGTGCCACGGGGACGCGGCCCGGCTGGACTGGGAGGCGCTGGGCTACAACGGCGACCCAATCGAATGGGGCAGCCGCCGGACAGCCGGGTTAGAAGAATAGCCACCGGGCCACACACAGACACAAGAGACAGAACAGCCATGACACACAGAGGTCTATTCCACAACACCCGGCTCATCCTGACAGTGGGGGCGCTGGCCGCCCTGATCCTGGCCGCCGCGCTGCTGATCGCGGTCAGCCCGACCTGGGCGCAGGGATCGACGCTGCACCCGGCGATCGCGCTGCTGGACGCGAACGGCGAGCCGGTCATCACGACGGGCAACCCGGTCTCGACCATCGAGACCTGCGGCCAATGCCACGATACGACGTTTATCACGGAGCACAACGCCCACGCCGACATCCTCGTCGGCGCGCTGACCTCGCCTGCCGGGGAGTCGGTGATGTACGACATCGACACCGGCAGGCTGGTCAAGCTGGACGAGGCAGGGACGGACATCGAGGCAAACTGCTTCCTCTGCCACAGCACCACGCCGGACAACGATGCCCGGCTGCGGGCGCTGGAACGCGGCAATTTCGAATGGGCCAACACGGCCACGCTGGCGAGCACCGGGATCGTCGAGGAGGACGCGTCAGGCGGGTTCACCTGGAACCCGGACGCCTTCGAGGAGGACGGCACGCTGCGCGCGGAATACGTGCAAATCCAGGACCCCAGCGTGGAGAACTGCGGGCAGTGCCACGGCGTCGCCACCTCGGACGCGATCACGCCGCTGGCGCTGCACACCTGCGGCACCGAGCAGCGCACGACGATCACGACCGGGCAGATATTCTCCCCGCAGCGCATCTCGAACTCCGGGCTGAACATCGCCGGGAAGGACGAGCTGACGCGCACCTGGGACGTGCACGCCGAGCGGGTGGTCGGCTGCACCGACTGCCACTACGCGCTGAACAACCCGGCCTACGCAACCGAGCCAGGCGAGAGCCGCCCGGAGCACCTGATCTTCGACCCACGCCGCCTGGAGCCGGGCGAATACCTGACGCAGCCGCTGCACGAGTTCGCCCGGTCGAGCAACGATGTGGTGACCGACCACAGCTGCACCTCGTGCCACGAGACGGTGGCAGCCCACGCGTGGCTGCCCTACACCGAGCGGCACATGGAGGCGCTCGCCTGCGAGACCTGCCACGTCCCGCGGATGGAGACCTCGGCCCGGCAGATGATCGACTGGACGGTGCTGGCAGACAACGGCGGGCCGACCCACGTCTGCCGGGGGCAGGTGCCGGACGGCTCGCAGGGGCAGGTGCTGCTGGTCGGGTATGACCCGGCCCTGCTGCCACGCGAGAACCTGGACGGCTCAACGTCAATCGCGCCCTTCAACCTGATCACCACCTGGTACTGGGCCTACGGCGCGGACGGGCAGGCGGTGAGCATCGACGACCTGGAAGCGGCGTACTTCGAGGGTGAGGATTACCACCCGGACGTGCTGGCG
>CAZWAO010000212.1:2316-4613 GCA_964631815.1 uncultured Ignavibacteria bacterium
GCGAGCAACCCACCCGGCGGGGCCGCCCCTACCCTGGGCAGCTCATTGGCCGACTACGGCGAGATCACGACAGACGGGAACGGCGGGTTCCTCTTCCAGACGAACGCCGGGCAGATCGGCGGCGAGCGGTACATCTTTGGATACAGCCGCTCGAAGGTAGTCGACTGGATCGGGATACTGGCCTTCGCCGGGACGCTGCTGGGTGTGTTCACCCACGGCGGGCTGCGCCTGATGGCCGCCCGGCGCAACGGCGCGGCAGAACACGAGCCGGAGCTGCACGAGGTGTACATGTACCAGGTCTACGAGCGGCTGTGGCACTGGCTGCAAACCGGCGTGATCCTGATCCTGTTCACCACCGGCCTGATCATCCACCGGCCCGACCTGCTCGGCGCGATCAACTTCCGCTGGGTGGTGCAGGTGCACAACATCGCGGCGGTGATCCTGATCGCAAACGCGGCGCTGGCGCTGTTCTATCACCTGGCGAGCGGGGAGATCAGGCAGTTTTTGCCGGAGCCGCGCGGCTTCTTCAACGGGGCGATCGTGCAGGCGCGGTATTACCTGCAGGGCATCTTCAAGGGGGCGGAACATCCCCACGAGAAGACGCCTGAGCGCAAGATGAACCCCTTGCAGCAGGTGACGTACCTGGCGATCCTGAACGTGCTGCTGCCGCTCCAGGTGATCACGGGGGTGTTGATGTGGGGCGCGCAGCGCTGGCCGGAGCTTGCCGCGCGGGTGGGTGGACTGCCCGTCCTGGCCCCGATCCACACGCTGATCGCGTGGCTGTTCGCCTCGTTCATCGTGATGCACGTCTACCTGACGACGACCGGGCCGACACCTTTGGCCGGGATCAAGGGGATGATGCTGGGCTGGGACGAGGTCGAGGCGGAGAGCAGTGCGAAGTAGCACCCTATGGCCCCCCTGTCCGGCGCAACCGCGCCGCCCTGTCCCCCCTTGCAAAGGGGGGACGGAGGAGCCGCCAGGCTCACAGGGGGGCAAGCTGACTGGCTAAAGGCTCAACTGAGGGAGTAGATATCAAGATGACGACGACCACGATGACGGAAACGAGAAGGCGGGAGGCGAAGCCCTACTTCAACCCGTACCTGGCAGGAATCCTGCTGGGGCTGGTGTTGTTCGCCGCGTTCTTCCTGACCGGCGGCGGCCTGGGGGCCTCCGGGGGGATGAACAACCTGGTGGTGCTGGCGGAGGACACAATCGCCCCCAACCACGTCGACCGCACGCCCTATCTGCTGGGAATCGCCGGGGGCAGCAAGAACCCGCTCGATAGCTGGACGGTCTGGCTGCTGTTCGGCGTGATGATCGGCGGGGCGATCTCCGGCTGGCTGAACGGCAGGATGAAGATTGAGACGAACAAGGGGCCGCAAATCAAAAACCGGACGCGCTGGGTGCTGGCCTTCGCAGGCGGCACGCTGATGGGATATGGGGCGCGGCTGGCACGCGGCTGCACCTCCGGGCAGGCGCTCTCTGGCGGGGCGGTGCTCTCGGTGGGGAGCTGGCTGTTCATGTTCGCGGTGTTTGGCGGGGCCTACGGGCTGGCCTATTTCGTGCGCAAGTTCTGGAACTAGGAGGATACGATGACCTTTCCACTCCCCCTTGGCGAACTCCTGGGACACTGGCCTGCGTACGCCGTCTACCTGCTGATCGGCGTGGCCTTCGGCGCGGTGCTGGAGGTGGCCGGGTTCGGCAACTCGAAGAAGCTGGCCGCGCAGTTCTACTTCAAAGACATGACCGTCTTGAAGGTGATGTTCACCGCGATCGTGGTGGCAATGGTGCTGATCTTCGCCACCTCCGCGCTGGGCATCCTCGACTTCAACCTGGTGTGGGTCAACCCGACCTACCTGTGGCCGGGCATCGTGGGCGGGCTGGTGATGGGCCTGGGCTTCATCATCGGCGGCTTCTGCCCCGGCACGTCGGTCGTCTCGGCGGTGACGGGCAAAATCGATGGAATCCTGTTCTTCCTGGGCGTGTTGACCGGCATCTTCGCCTTCGGCGAGACGGTCGGGCTGTACGAGGATTTCTGGCATTCTTCCTACCTGGGGCGCTTCACGCTGGCGGATTTCTTCGGCGTGGACGCCGGGATCGTGGTGCTGGGCGTGGTGCTGATGGCGCTGTTCATGTTCTGGGGATCGGAGCAGCTTGAGCGCATCTTCGGCGGACTGGACCCGAAGGCAGCCCCCACCTGGCGCTACGGCGCGGCGGCTGGCCTGGCCGGGCTGGCGGCGGCGGTGATGGTCGTCGGGCAGCCTTCGCCCGCCGACCACTGGGCGTCGGTGGCCGCG
>CAZWAO010000213.1:0-4580 GCA_964631815.1 uncultured Ignavibacteria bacterium
GGGTCCAGCCTGGTGAGATGCGACGACGTGCCCTCCGATTTGGTGATCGGGCTGGACAACCGCTTCGCCATAGAAGAGGTGGTGAGCCAGCCTCTGATGGTGGAGTACGACAAGGTCATCGAGCAGAAGCTGGAGGAAGCGGTCATCTCCGAATCGGTGGCCTATGCCAAGGTGATCAAGGAAGCGGCTCTGGTGCTGGACACGGTGTGGTCGTAAGCAACTTCGGTTTCACCTCCTCTCCCTCGCTCCCTTTGGGGGCGGGGGAGAGGAAAGGCGAGGAAAAATCTGATGCAGAAACTGATCGACACAGTCAGCTCGTTTTATGCCACGGGGATCGATCCCCAGGCCAAGATATTCAAGGTGGGGTTCGGCCAATACCAGGATCGGGCAGTGGTCATCTATCCGCAGACGTCCAGCCGGCTGGTGTACGTGTGGGCCGATCCTCCCTACCTTGACTGGTCCGATCCGGTCCAGTTGGCTGCCGACAGTGCGGATTATCCGCCCTCGGCCCACATGGACTCCGGCGGAAACGTCTACTTGGCTTATACCCAAGAGAGCAGCCTAAACCTTTTGACTCTGAAAATGACCTTTTCTCAGGGCTGCTGGACCGCAGGGACGGTCAACGTGATCTGCAATGTAGGGGAGAACTATTTCCCCAGCATGATCAAGGACTCCGGCGGAAGGCTGTGGATATCCTGGACTCATTATGACCCGGAAACCGAACGTTACCTGGTCCACTCCAAAACCTCACAGGACGATGGGACCACCTGGGGAACCGGACCTTCCGATCCGGGAGTTGGTCTGACCAACGGCACGGCCTCCTGCTTTTCACAACTGCTTTTCCAGTCTCCTTATGTCCATTGTTTCTACTCGGACGACTCCACGCTTCTGGCTTTTCGATCCCATCACATCCAGTCGTCCGGCTGGGACCCGCAGCAGAACCTCTATTCCGGCTCGCAGGTGGATCATCGCTTCTGCGCCGATTTATCCGCGGACAACCGGGCGGGGATCGTCTTTCCCGGAAGTTCTGCCGTGTTGTACAAGGAATTCGACGGCAGCAACTGGACCGGAGTTTTCACCGTGGATACCTGTTCGCCGCTGTCTGTAGCGGTCAGATTCTTGGGCAGCATCCCTTACGTTTTCTTCGTCAAGGCCCAGGGCGAGGGTCAGAGTCAGCTTTTTTACTCCTACAAGGATGGTTCCTCCTTCGCGCCGGCCCTGGTTTTCGAGCCCGGGCAGAGGACTTTCGACCGGTTGTTCTGCTATGATCATTCCGCCGCCAGCCAGTATGTCGATCGCACCGCCGAAGCGGCCGACACCACGCCGGCGGACGTGTTTTATCCGAGTTCCGGTGGACTGGTCAAGGACCTTGAGGATGCGCTCTACCTGGGCATGGCAGCTAAGTTCAACCTGGCGGCGATTATGCTGTCCACTGCGGGAATCGGAGGCCAGGTGAGCTGGCAATATTGGAATGGTCAAGCCTGGACCGATTTCTCGCCCCAGTCCGGAGCCTACCATTTGGATGGCCAGCAGAAGACGGTGGTGCTGTGGCCGGACTTAAGCTCAGTTCCCAACGACTGGCAGATGTGTCCGGTCGACGACGAATCACTGTTTTGGGTGCGTCTGCTGGTGAGCGTGCCGTTCTCCACCGCACCGGTGGGCACGCAGATAACCGCACTCTCGCAGGCTGAGAGTCTGAAGGTCACGATATGAGAACCAAAGAGTCAGATGAAAGGTTCAGGCTGCAAAGCTAAAACAATCGGCCTAGAGCAAGGCCTTCCCATCTTGTGAGGAATGAGAACATGGGATTCACAAACATAGACTTGGTCAAGAAGCACATCCTGGAGCACGAGCTGGGCACCACCAGCAAGGAAAACTTGGCCTGCCACCTGGTAGGGGAAACGCCCTTTCAACTGCCGCACGCTCTGCTTCAGTCCGGCTCGGAGAAGGTTAAGGCCAAGGAAAACGTTCCGCCCATCAGGGAGACGGTGAGTTTTTCCTCCTCCGATTCGGTGCGTCTGTCGAACGGAGAGCTTATGCCGGACACGGTGGTGGTGGCCAATGATTCCTCGCTGGGTCAGATCTACGCGGAGAATGTGGACTATACCGTCGACTACGGCCAAGGCACGGTCAATCGCATGCCCCAAGGGAGCATCGCTCCCGGTTCCTCGGTGGTGGTCTGGTATCTTTGCTTTCGGGTGTACGTGAAGGGCGAGGACTATCAGATTGACTATGCCAAGGGGCAGATAGAGAGGAATTCCGGCGGAGCCATTCAGGACGGCCAGTGGGTTCTGGTGGACTATACCGCGGAACTTGGTCTTTTGGGAGATGAGGTGGTGGAGAACGCGGTCAAAGAGGCCGGAGATCAGGTGGCCGCATACATCGATCCGTCGTACGCCAACTCCACCCACCAATCGCTGGTGACGGCCGAAACTTACCTGGCGGTCTCCATTCTGTGCAACGTCAAGGCCATGGAAGCCATGACGCAGAACGCGGCAACCGGCTCCACCGGCGGCGTGGGCTCCCTTTCTCAGGCTTGGTCCGAAATGTCGAGCACCTATCGCCGGCTGGCTTACGAGATCCTCGGGGAGTTCCGAAAGGATTCCGGCGGCTTCAATTCGCCTCGCGCGGCCAAATCCAGTGGATGAATTCTCTTCCTCGATTTCAGCCTTCGCCCCGAAGCCTGTAGAAATGTCCTTGGGAGACGTCCGCTGGCAATACAGAATGGGGAGGAAGTGAATTGAAGTAGGACGCGATGCGAAGCAATCGAAAGGAACGCGACCATGAACATAACGCTGGACTATCTACGAGGAAGAAGGACTTGGGTGGTGCCCAATTTCGTGGTTTGGGGAGATTGGTCTTTGGCTTCGTTTCTGGTTCTCTACACCGAGGCTCAAGATACGGCCAAAAGAGTGGTTCTCGCCAGGAACAACCTGGGCGGTCTGGATCAGACTGTGAGTTTCTCCGATCTGCGGGATTTTCGGGGGAACCAGCTTCCCTCCTCCATCGCCAATCCCAAGGTGATGATCATGCCCAAAAACGAAGTCAACTGTCTGGTGGTAGGAACCGAGACCGAAACCGATTTCAGGATCGCCAGATTCTCCGGATCGGAGAAGACCGGATTGGTGGATCTGATGATCGTGGAGATGGGATAGGCCGGGTCTGGGTTTCCGGTTTGCGGACGCCACGGGACCGCATCCATCCGAAGAGAGGAATGAGTCAACGGTGAACAAGAAAACAAAGAAGAAGGCCGGACCCAAGAATCGCCTAAGCGAAACCTCGAATTCACCCATGCCCGAATTGCGGCTTCTGGATATGCTCATCGACAGATTCATCCAGAAGCTGGGGCAGAACGGCTTCGAGCCGAAGCTCCAGGACGTGCTTCGGGCCATTCAGCTCAAACAGAAGCTGGCGAAGACCGGCCAGGCCGAGGAAATCTTCTGGGGTTTGATAGACGGGATCAGAGAGGATGAGATGAGGAAGAAAAGAGCCTCGGCCGCGAAATCCGGTTCCGTCAAGATCAAGGAGTGAAGAAATGAAAAGGTGGATGTTTCCGATTGTCGGTCTTCTCTTGCTGCTTGCAGCAGTGAGGGTCAGCGCCGGTTGGTTCGGTCTGGAGGATTGCCCTTCCCATTGGGCGGTGGCTTCCGGATACGCGGATGCCTGTCGATTCCAAGCCCCGGCAAACGCAGTTGCCACCAGGTTGGAGATTAGGACCTACGGTCCGGGCGGGTCCAAAGCCACTTTTCGCATGGCAGTCTATGACGACCAAAACGATCGTCCTCAAAGCAGGCTTTGGGAAGGCACGGATGTGTCATACCAGGCAGGGGAATGGTGCGGCGAGGACGTGGAAGGCATCCAACTGATCCAGGATGCCTACTATTGGTTTGCTTTCAAGACCGGCGAGCCGGAGGAGATGTGCTTCGTATCCAACGGGCCGAGCTCGTCGCACGAGTGGAAAGCCGGTCAGGCATACGCGGACACCTTTCCTAATCCCTGGGGAAACTACAGCGGCCACAACGCCAATCGGTACACCATGCGGATGCATTATGCCGAGGCGGAGGGAGGCACCGAGGGAATTATAGAAATCGATGCGGGAATAATCGAAGGAGGATTCGTCCGATGAGAAGGTTCAAGATTAGGAAAACGGGTTACACCATATCCAGCCTGCTCTTTCTTCTGGTCCTGGGAGTTTTGCTGGTGGCGTCGCCCGATTCTGTCCGGGCGGAATACTATTGCCCGTCAGACAGCGTGCCTCTGACCGTCGGAACCGTAAGCATCGGCTCGGATTCGGTCCAGGACTGCGATTCCATCAGGATCAGGTGGTGGTGGTCAAACGACGGATGGACCTATGTGGGAACCAGGAAGCTGACCTCGTCAGTGCAAACCGGATTCTATGCGGTCAACGTCAAAGCTTCCGACGAATCCGACCACATCGGCAACTATGTGGCTCAGGCTATGGCTTACAAATTCGGCGGCTCCCACACAGACGTCAAAACCTGGTCCTGGACAGTAGTGGACGTTTTCGACTCGCTGACCAATGCCATCACCAGCGTCAACAAGTCGAATTTCAAAGCGGA
>CAZWAO010000214.1:0-4539 GCA_964631815.1 uncultured Ignavibacteria bacterium
CGGCGAAGGGGGCAATGAACAGTCCATTGGAGTCGCAGCCGACTATCTGGAAGAAAGCGGTATCCCCGGGGACGTTGTCCGGTGTGAACACCACCGTCGTGTCGTTGGGATCGCCGGCCACGTACCAACCCGAGGCGGTCTGATCGGAATAACCGGCCACCTCGGCCAGCATGACCTCGTAATAATCGCCGGATATCACTTCCCACACCTCGTCGGGAAGCCGGTCGTTGACCACGTCGACGTCGTAGCCCAGCCCATCCAGAATCTGCTGGAGAGTGGGTTCTTTGGTTGAATTCAGACTATCCCGCACTTCGGGGGATATTTGAGACAAAGCAAAATCGTCCGCGTAGGAAGCGGAGAAACTAAGGACAAGAAAAGCTGCAGTTAGGGACAAGACCTGTTGCAGTCTGCGCATGGAACCTCCCTCACGATTCTGAGAATAGTTTTTTGCACGATTGAATTTGCCATCCGATTGAAATACCAAAACAGCCCGCGTACAATACTGCTTTTCATCAAGGGTGATTCGAATGCACTTCACCCATGACAGCACTGTTTTCTTTTCAAATAACTTATCTTACAACGAAGGGGTAACGCAACACCCTGGTTGCGCTAACTGAAACCAATATAACAACTTTTCCTCCCCTGTCAAGCTTTTTCAGGGATTTTAAGTGCATAATCGTGTCAGAAACTGTTGAAAGTTTGAACACCCGATTTGCCGGTCGCGAACAATAAGAAAAAGCCCCCGGCTCTTGGAGAAAGCCGGGGGCTTGGTTCTTCTTGATTTTGGCGCTTTCGGCACTACTTCAAGAAGGTCATTTTCCTGGTCAGAACTACCTCACCAGCCTGCAACTGGCAGAAATAGATACCACTGCCGAGTTGGACCCCTTGATCCGAAGTGCCGTTCCAGGTGACGGTGTGCGTTCCCGGGTTACCCCGTCCCTCGCATAGAGTCTTGACTTTCTGTCCCAGCACGTTATAGACGACCACCTGTACGTAGCACTCCCGCGGCAGGTAGTAGCTGATCTGGGTTTCCGGGTTGAACGGGTTGGGCTGGTTCTGGAACAGGCTGAAACCCTCGGGCCGGTTGGATTCATCAGGCTCATCGTCCACATCGCTGGGCTCTCCCACGGTCAGCCCCACCTGTACGCTGTGCTGGATGACACCGGATTTCTGCTTGCCTGTCACGGTCAGAGTGTAATAGCCCTGCGGGGTGGCGGCAGTGGTGTAGATGGTCAGAATGGTGGTGTCCACCGGAGTTAGGATCGCACGATCAAACACTCCGTGATCGGGGGGAGAAGGCAGTCCACTCACCATCAGGGTGCAAGGCCAAGCGAAACCGTTGGGAGAATTAAGCTCCACCAGATAGCCGACGGTGTGCCCGGCAGCCACGTACTGATCGAAGGGATAAACCCAGATGGTGAAGTCAAGCGGCAGGTCCTCGGAAACGGTCACCATGAACCGGCAGGTGTCGGCCAGACCGCAGGGATCTGTGGCCATCAGGGTGATGAAGTAGTCTCCTTCCACACACTCGGTCTGCCACTCCACGTGATGCTCCACTATCACCGGATCGTGCTCCGCGGGAGGATCGATGCCCAACAAAACCACCACAGTCTCATCCCCGTCCGGATCGAACACGTGGAAATCGGTGCTGATGAACAATCCCAAGGGTATAACGTGGCCGTAATCCGGGCAGGTAAGCTCGGGAGGACGGTTGTAGACAGTCACCGTGAAGGAACAGGTATCCTCGGTCGAGCAGCTCTCGTTGGTTCTCAGCCGGATGACGTAATCCCCGTCCTCCTCACAGGTGGTTTGCCACTCCACATGGTAGGCCACCAGAACCGGATTGTGAGTAGGCGAGGGTGTGATATCTAAAATCTCCACCGAGGAGGGATCGCACTCCGGATAGGTCAAAACGAAGTCGGTGCTCACAAAGAAGTCGCCGGCGTGCACGCTGTCGTCCTCCGGACAGGTGAAATCGCCGGTAGGCTCGTCCACGGTCACCGTGAACTGGCAGGTATCCGCAAGCTCACAATGGTCCTTTGCCACCAAACGGATGGTGTAATCTCCTATGGCGTCCGCACCGGTTGTGGCCCACTCCACGTGGTCATCCACAATCTGGGGAGCGTTGCTCGCAGAAGGGTTGATGTCCAGAACCTCTACCGTCACCGGATCAGCGTCCGGATCGCTGGTGGAGAAATCCGTGCTGACGAAAGTCTGTCCCTGCTCTGTGTTCCCGTCATCCGGGCAGGTGATCTGGGGTGGCCGGTTATAGACGGTCACGTCGAAATAGCCGGTATCCACAGCTCCCAAATCGTCCTGGGCCGCCAGACAGATGGTGAAGACTTTGGCGTCGTCGGCGCATTCGGTTTGCCATTCCACATGGTTGTCCACTATGAAGGGTTGGTGAACCGGAGACGGGGTTATGCCACATATGCTCACAGTGACGGAGCTTTTTCCGCTGGAGACCGAGAAATCCGTGCTGGTGAAATAGTTTCCGGCATGCACCGAATCGTCCTCCGGAACTATGAGAAGCAGAGAGGAATAAACCGTCACCACGAACTGACAGGTGTCGGCCGCTCCGCAAGGATCGGTGGCTATCAAAGTAAAGGTGAAGTCGGGTCCGTTGGTCAAGTCCTCTCTGGCGCTAAGCCACTCCACATGCTTATTCACCAAAGTGGGGGAATTGGTGGGAGCAGGGTCGACGGAGTCCAAGGTCACATTCACCCCGGCGGCATCGTCCGGGTCGGTCACCGAATAGTCGGTGCTGACGAAGAGAGCACCGGCCTTGACGCTGTCGTCCTCAGGACAGGTCAAAACCGGCGGTTGATTGTAGACGACGACTTGAAAACGACAGGTATCCTTGGCCTGGCAGCTGTCCGTGGCCTCCAGGCAGATGGTAAATATCTTGCCGGCATCGTCACAATCGGTCTGCCACTGGATGTGATTCTCCACGATGGTCGGCAGATTGACGGAGGCCGGATCAATCCCGCACAGTGCGACGGTCACCGGTCCGGCTTTGTCGTCGGAGACGGAGAAGTCGGTGCTAGAGAATTCGCTCCCGGCATGAACCGAGTCGTCGTCAGGACAGACCAATTCGGGTGGCGCGCCCGTTTCGACGGTAATCACGACCGTATCCGTATCCGCAGCCCCGAACCAGTCTGTAGCCACGAAAACAAAAGTATAAACGGAACTTCCCGGGCTGGGCAGAAAGCAGCAGGTGCCGGCCTCAAGTGTTCCCGGCCCCTGAATCTTGCTTATGGCCACGGTATCGCCGCAGTAGTCCGGATCGTAGGCGGTCACGTCGAAGCACAGGGTTTCAGGCACGCATATCACGTAAGTGGTGTCCTCAGGGACTTCCAGCACCGGAGGTCGATTGGGCAGCCGAAAAACAAGGACCAGGTCGTTGAAGTCCTGATCTCCCAAGAATATTTCGTCCTCCCAGGCTACGATGAACTCGTTGGGTCTCTTCTTGCTACAGTATACCCAGGCGTGATCCTTGTTATCCGGGTTCAGCCTCTGCTCGGTGTAATAGATGTAGTGGCAGCCCACGCTCTCCGAGAAGGGAATGATAAAAAGCCCGTTGGAGTCGCATCCGGCAATCTGAAAAAAGGCACTGTCCGGCGGGGCGTCGGGACCCCTGAATATGATGGTAGTGTCATAGCGGCTGCCGGCGCAGTACCAGCCGGAGATTATACTATCCGGCGCGCCGCCCAACTCCGCCAGAATCACCTGGCTGTATTGACCGGCAATGACTTCCCAAACCTCGGTGGGAAGCTTGTCGTTCTGCACGTCGATATCGTAGCCCAAAGCGTCCAGGAGTTCCTGAAGCGTAGGCTCTTTGGCGTTCTTGAGGCTGTCTATCTGTTGGGAGGACAGAGGAGTGGGGATAAACCCCAAATCCCCGTCAGCATTAGAGGCCGATGCCAGGAGCAAAAACAGGGAGACGCCCAAACATAGTGTCTTCAGCGAACGGCGCATGGTACCTCCGGGTAAAATGTTGGAACAACTTTCACTACCGTATTTTCTCCCCTTGCCGGTTCAACTGGGCGATTGTCTGACCCCTGTGAACCGGTCGGTAAGCGCGAAACCGGATTCGCAAGCGCGTTGCATGAATTCTCTTCGGTATCAATCGCTTATAATCGAAAGCTACTCAACGCCAAACCGCTTGTCAAGCGATTTCGTGAACTCCGCGAGGTTTCCTTCGAACAAGCGCAACTATCACCTTCTGCAACCGGGCTGGTTCCAAAAAACCGTCAAGAAAAAAGCCCCCTGGACCGGTTTGGTCCAGAGGGCTGGTGTTTCTTACTGGGCTGTGATTGGGCTGTTACTTCATCAGGGTCATCTTCTTGGTCTCGACGAAGTTGCCCGCCTGCATTCGGTAGAAGTAGATACCGCTGCCAAGCTGGTTGCCCTGGTCGCTGGTGCCGTTCCAGCTGAGAGTATGCGTTCCAGTGCCCTGGTATCCCTCAAAGAGCGTTTTCACTCTCTCGCCCAATATGTTATATATCTCCACCCGCACGTTGCACTCTCCGGAGAGGT
>CAZWAO010000215.1:0-4501 GCA_964631815.1 uncultured Ignavibacteria bacterium
AGTACAAGAACAGAATCATCAACATCCACCCGGCGCTGCTTCCCTCCTTCGGCGGGAAGGGCATGTACGGCATCCACGTGCACGAGGCGGTGCTTAAGTCCGGCGCCAAGGTGAGCGGCGTGACCGTGCACTTGGTGGATGAGATTTACGATCACGGCGCCATCGTGCTGCAAAAGACCGTTCCGGTTTCAGATGACGATACTCCCGAGAGCTTGGCCGAGCGGGTGCTCAAGCTGGAACACCAAGCCTATTCGGAAGCCCTCCAGCTATTCGCCGAGGATAAAATCGAGGTCAAAGGAAACCGCACTTACCTGAAGAAATGACCTACCAGCCTTCCGCAGACGACAACTCCAAATACTTCAGATACTTAGTCTACCTGATCGTGGGCACGGCGATCTTCCGCCTGCTTTACATCAACGCATTGAACCTGGCTCCCCAGGAAGCTTACTACTGGAACTACTCCCGCCATCTGGCATTGAGCTACTTGGATCATCCGCCCATGCTGGCCTATATGATTTACATTTTCACCAGCATCGGCGGGCAAAGCGAGTTTTTCGTCAGGCTGGGCTGCGTGCTTTTTGCCTCCGGACTGACCGTGGTGGTTTACCTTACGGCCAAGACGCTTTTCGACGCGAGAGTCGGGTTTTATTCGGCCCTGTTGCTGAACGGCGTTTTGGTCTTCTTCGTAGGCTCGATGATCGCCACGCCGGACACCCCCATGATGTTCTTCTGGGGGCTTTCGCTGCTCTTCTTTTCCAAGCTCGTGGTGACTCAGGAGAAAAGATGGTGGTACCTTCTGGGAATTGGCACCGGCCTGGCCCTGCTTTCCAAGTATACCGCCGTATTCATCATCCTTTCGGTTTTTCTCTTTCTGGTTTTCAGCAGAGAAAACCGAAGATGGCTCGTGTCAAAAGAGCCTTATCTGGCTCTGGTCTTGGCCATGATGGTTTTTTCTCCGGTGATCCTCTGGAACGCCCAGCACAACTGGGCATCGTTTCTCTTTCAATCCTCCCGACGGGCAGGTGAATTAGGCGCCTTTTCGGCTGCGCACTTTTTCGGCTACATCGGCGCACAAATAGGCGTGGTCTCCCCCTTGCTCTTCGGCGGTTTGATTTACGCCGTGTTCAAAAGCGGGATGTTGGGATTCAGAGAGAACAATCAGAGATTCTTGCTCTGTTTCTTTTGGTCCTTCCCTCTGATTGGCTTTTTCACGCTGGTGGCTACTCACTATTGGGTCAAGATGAACTGGATCACGGCTGCCTATCTCCCTGCCTCAATTGCTGCGACGGCTTTGTACTTTGAGTTTCTGGGGCGAGGCAAAAAGTGGATTAAAACCTTCGGGATTTCGGCCCTGATTGTTAGCTTGATTTTTGTTGCGATTGCCCTTATCTTGCCGGTTATCAAATCCATCCCGGTGTCGTCGTCGCTCGATACCGTCAGCGGATGGAGACAGCTGGCTCAAAGAGTTGAGAAGGAGAAGGCCGGGATGCCGGAAGGAACCGTGGTCATTGGCTACGAGTACAAAGTCGCCAGCGAAATCGCCTTCTATGCCTCCATGGAGACTTATTCCAACAACTTCGTGGGCCGGAACGGGTTGGAGTACGATTACTGGTCGGATCCCGACGATTTTGTGGGAAAAGATGCTATTTTCGTTTACGATGAAAGGAACCGGTATAAAGACCCGGAGAGGTTGATCGAGTTTTTCGATTCCGTGGAAGAAACCGATCCGCTGGAGATATACCGCGCCGGCAGGCGATTGACCACCTTCCATCTTTTCAGGTGTTTCGGTTACAGAGGTCCCGAAGCTGCATCCGATTGAGGAACGAATAGAACGTGCTGCTCTATCTAACGCGAAGCAGGAATTGAGGCAAGAAATGCAAGAGGCTCTCTTGGAAACCCGCATTACCGAATTCCCGCTGTTCTCCAAAGGGAAGGTGCGGGACGTTTACGATCTGGACGACAAACTTCTGATTGTAGCCACCGACCGAATCTCCGCTTTCGACGTGGTGCTTCCCAACGGCATTCCCGGCAAGGGAAAGGTTCTGACCCAGATGTCGCTTTTCTGGTTCGATCTGGTCAAAAACGTGGCCGCCAGCCACCTGATCACCGGCGACGTGGACCAATATCCGGATGCTCTCAAAAAGCATCGAGACATTCTGGCCGGAAGGTCCATGCTGGTTAAGAAAGCCCGGCGCATCGACGTGGAATGCGTGGTGCGGGGATACATCGCAGGCTCCCTGTGGAAGGAATATAAAAGCAAGCTGGTGTATGAAGGCAAATCACACAGCGTGGAGCTTTACGGCATCCAGCTTCCGTCCAATCTGACCGAATCGCAGAGGCTCCCCTTTCCCATATTCACACCCACCACCAAGGCGGAGGAGGGCCACGATCTGCCCTTGACCTTCGACCAGGTCAAAAAGATGGTGGGAGAGGATTTGGCGCAGGATCTGCGCAGCAAGAGCATGCAGGTTTTCAAAAGGGCGGCGGATTACGCTGAGAGAAGGGACATGATCATCGCCGACACCAAGTTCGAGTTCGGCATGCTTGAAGATAAGCTGATTCTAATCGACGAGATTTTCTCGTCGGACTCCTCCCGGTTCTGGGATAAGAACGTCTACAAGCGGGGCCGGCCCCAGGAGGCCTTCGACAAGCAGATAGTGCGGGATTATCTGGAGTCGATTCACTGGAACAAGAAGCCTCCCGCCCCCCGGCTGCCGGACGAGATAGTGCAAAAGACATTGGAAAGATACCAAGAAGCATACAAGAGACTTGTGGGATAGGACCTCACTCTTCTATCCTCTTTCCCGTTGAGGGATAGGCGGAAGAAGCTCGATCGAAAAGGAGACTGATGATGGCCAGTAAGGCAACCGGAGCGGTGAAAATAAGACGGGCGCTTGTCAGCGTTTCCGACAAGACCAATCTGATAGATTTAGCCAGAGCGCTGGCCAAGTTGGGAGTGGAGATAGTCTCCACCGGCGGCACCCAGGCAGCGCTGAAGAAAGCGGGCATACAATCGACCTCCATCTCCTCATTCACGGGCTTTCCCGAGATTCTGGGCGGGAGAGTCAAGACGCTGCATCCCAAGGTATTCGGAGGCATCCTGGCCAAGCGGGAGGACGAAAAGCAGAAAAAGGAGGTTACCGAACAGGACATCCGCTACATCGACTTAGTGGTGGTCAACCTCTATCCTTTCGGCAAGGTAATAGGTCAAGAGGAGGTCAAGCCGGATGAGGCCATCGAGAACATCGACATCGGCGGCCCCAGCATGCTGCGCGCCGCGGCCAAGAATCATCAGTCCGTGGCGGTGGTGGTTAATCCCGAAGGATATGGCGAGCTCATCCGGGAAATGGAGGAAAGCCAGGGGGCCTTGTCTTTGGAAACCCGCCAGAGGCTGGCTTCGGAGGTGTTCCAGCACACGGCCTATTACGACAGCATGATAGCTTACTACTTCAAGGGTTTGGTCCCGGCAAAGGATGAAGAGTATCCCCAGTACCTCACCCTGGGTTGGGAGAAGGTGTACGGTCTCAGGTACGGGGAGAATCCTCATCAAAAAGCCGCCTTTTACAAGAATCCTGGCTTCAAGGGAGCCAGCATTGCCCGCTGCCAGGTGCTTGCCGGTAAGGAGCTTTCCTACAACAACATCAACGATCTGGATGCCGCCTTAGCCATGCTGGAGGATTTCCCGGATCAGCCCTTTGCCGCAGTTCTGAAACATACCAATCCCTGCGGCGCAGCCTGCGGCGACACCCTGGCCAAAGCTTACGAAGATGCTTTAGCCTGCGATCCGCTCTCGGCATTCGGCTGCATCATCGGACTCAACCAGATAGTGGACATGGAGGCAGCCCAAAAAGTACACGACACCTTCTTCGTGGAATGCGTTCTGGCTCCCGGTTACCAGCCGGAGGCGTTGGAGCTTTTGAAGAAGAAAAAGAACCGGAGATTCTTGGCCTGCCCCGATCTTCTCAGCTCCCGTGGGGTAAAAGAGGATGTAGTGAAAGTCATCCAGGGCGGAGCCTTGCTGCAAAGCCCGGACGATTATCAGATAAAAGAAAGCGAGCTGAAGGTCGTAACCCAGGTTGCGCCCACGCCGGAGCAGATGAAATCCCTGCTTTTCGCCTGGAAGATGGTTAAGCACGTCAAGTCCAACGCCATACTGCTGGCTCAGGGGGAGAAAACCGTTGGAATCGGCGCAGGACAGATGAGCCGGGTGGATTCATCCAAGATAGCCGCCATGAAAGCAGGCGACCGGGCCAAAGGCTCGGTCTTAGCCTCGGACGCCTTCTTCCCCATGCGCGACGGCGTGGACGCCGCTGCCGAAGCGGGTGTGGTAGCCATCATTCAGCCGGGAGGCTCGAAAGGAGACGAGGAGGTCATCAAAGCAGCCAACGAGCACAAGATAGCGATGGTTTTCACGGGGATAAGGCATTTTAGGCATGGATGATTACTAAGGGTTCGAGGGTTCAAGGGTTCGAGGGTTCAAGGGTTCGAGGGTTCAAGGGTT
>CAZWAO010000216.1:0-4499 GCA_964631815.1 uncultured Ignavibacteria bacterium
AAGATCATCCAGGTGGCGAAGAAATCCGGCGCCGATGCCATTCATCCGGGTTACGGTTTCCTGGCGGAAAATCCCGAGTTCTGCGAAAGATGCGAAAAGGAAGGGATCATCTTCATCGGTCCCAACTCCAAGGCTTTGCGCCTGGTGGGCGACAAGGTGGAATCGCGCAAGACCATGACCGAAGCCAAGATTCCCATCATCCCCGGAATGATGACCAGCGGCAAGCAGACCAAAGGATTCAAGGAGGCGGCGGAGAAGATCGGATACCCGGTGATGATCAAAGCTTCGGCAGGAGGCGGGGGAAAGGGAATGCGGGTGGTCTGGTCTCCCCAGGAATTGGAGAAGGGCGTGGAGGCCGGAATGCGCGAGGCCAAGTCGGCCTTCGGAGACGAGTCGGTTTACCTGGAGAAATGCATCGAGGAGCCCAGGCACGTCGAGTTTCAGGTTCTGGCGGACAACTTCGGCCACGTGATTCACCTGTGCGAGAGGGAATGCTCCATTCAGCGAAGGCACCAGAAGATCGTGGAGGAAACACCCTCCTGCGCCCTGGACGAGAAACTCAGAGCCAAGATGGGAGAGGTGGCCAAGAAGGTGATAGAGGTTTCGGGATACAACAATGCCGGCACAGTGGAGTTCCTCCTGGACAAGAACAAGAATTTTTACTTCCTGGAAGTGAATGCCCGGCTGCAGGTGGAGCATCCCATTACCGAGCTGGTGACCGGCGTGGATTTGGTCAAGCAGCAGATCAAAATCGCATCAGGCGAAAAACTCACTATCACTCAGGACGACGTTCAGCAGCGCGGACATGCCATCGAGTGCAGAATATACGCAGAAGACCCGGAGAACAATTTCTTACCGTCTTCGGGCAAGATCCTCTTCATGAAGGAGCCTTCCGGACCGGGAATCCGGCACGACTGTGGAATCTATTCGGGCTGTGAGGTTTCGGTGTATTACGATCCCATCCTCTCCAAGGTGGTCGCCTGGGGGGAAACCAGAGAGGATGCGCGTAACCGCATGCTTCTGGCTTTGTCGAACTACACGGTTTTGGGAATCAAGACCTGCATCGACTTCCTGTCGGCGGTGGTGGGACATCCGGAGTTTGTCGCCGGAAACACCCAGACCAGTTTTATTGCCAAGAACATGTCGGACTGGAAAGAGAAAACGAAAGAGAAAAGGTTTTTGAACGAAGCCCTTATTGCGGCAGCTATCTCGTCTTCGGCCAAGCCCACCTCCAGGAGGAGATTTCAAGACAAGCAGGAAATGCCCAATCCTTGGCTGACTCTGGGCAAATGGGGGTTAGGTGGCACGTAAAACAATCATATTTCTTGGACGCCATGGAATTTGAACTAAAGATAGAAAACCAGCTTCACAAGCTGCAGGTCGAATTCAAAGAAGGGGTGTATCACGTCGGCTTGGATGATCAGGAATACCTGATCGATTCCTCAACCGTCTCGGATCATTGTCTTTCGCTTCTGGTGAACGGCAAGGCGTTCACCATCTATTGGACTGAGATGAACGGCAAAAAGCATCTCTCCGTCGCCGGCGAGAAGTACGTGATAGAGGAAGCAGCGCCCGATAGCGTTACGGCATCCGGTGCTGATTCCGCCGGGATTGAAGAAGAACCCGTGGCGGCTTCGCCCATGCCCGGCAAGGTGGTGAAGATACTTGTCAACAAAGGTGACAAGGTGGAGAAGGGACAGGGCCTGGTGATCGTCGAAGCCATGAAGATGGAGAACGAGATCAAATCGCCCGTCAGCGGAACGGTGGGAAAGGTCAATTTCAAATCAGGCGATCTGGTGGATGCCGGCCGGCCCATAGTAGAGATAGAGCCTGATGCTTAAGTGTCTGTTCCTGTTCAGACGTGATTCCGGCCATGCTTGCTTAATCCCCCCACTATTTGTTTTGGTCAATTAGCGAGAAGTAGCGGAAGGCTCCAGCCTTCCATTTTTGTTGTGGTGGAATTCTGCAGTTTCTGACCACGCCATTTGTAGAGCAACGTTTTCAGGTTCCAGGAAATGAAGTGTCCGGACTTGGGGGGAATTACCTTCTTCGGAACAGTCCGGAGAGACTGGCGAAGCTCCTGTTGAAAAAGAAAACCATGATTGCCAAGAAAAGGAAGATGAAGTCCTTCACCAGCAGGCTGGCTCCGTGTTTTGCCCCGGCGGGGTCGGTGGAGAAGCAGCCACAATTCAAATTGATGCCCCGGAAGAGATTGATGGAGATGGCGACTATGAAGACCACGAAAAGAAAGGAAACCAGAAGCGAAGCGCTCTCGGTAAATATTCCCAGAATCAAGAACAATCCTGCCAACAGTTCAACCCAAGGCAGGGTTGCGGCGAATATATTTATCAGGAAGCCAGGCAGAATCTTGTAGTTGTAAACTATTCGGGCGAACTGCTCCGGATGAGCGATTTTGTCCAGGCTGGCGTAGATGAAAGTTACTCCCAGGATTATTCTGAAAAGCAACATCAGTCGCTTGTCGGTAATTATGCGTCCCAGCAGTCTGAGCAAGTTCATTTCCTAATCCCCGGTTTCCACGGTAAGCCCGGCATTCTGCCACTCCTGCCACCCGCCGAAGAATACCTGGACGTTCTTATACCCCAAATCCACCAGCTCCCGCGCCAGAAGCAGGCTGGTTTCGCACTCGGTTCCATCGCAGTAGGCTATGATCTCCTGGCTCTTGGGAAGATGAGGCAGGACCTCAGGCGAATACTGCTCGAACTCCTCGTAGGGAAGATTAGTGGCGCCCTTGATGTGCCCGGCTTTGAAGTCCTCGGGATAGCGCGCGTCCAGGAAGACGGTGTTTTTGGACTGGAACTTCATCATGGCATAATCCAGGTTGATGGCAGGCGGGTCCTGCCCCTCCACGTAACCATAGGGCACTATCAGGCTATCGGAAGTGGTTTTGGGGCTCCAATTTCCTTTGAGCGTGATTCCCGCAGGGGACAGGGTGTTATATATCAAACCCAGAACGGAGCCTACGACGATTATCACCAGTGTCCCTGACAGAATATGAGAGAGCTTAAGCGTGGTGGGCATATATGTCGAGTGAGTTACCTGTGAGGTATGAAGGCGGCAATGGGAATGGTGACCCGGGCTATCTTCGAGCACTCGAAATCCAGCGTCAACGAGGTCTGGATGTTCTCCGAGGCTGGGTTGTCTCCAAGCTCCAGGGCTGCCTGAATGATCTGACCCGGCTGAAGCACCTGGTTTTTCAGGTCCAGTTTCACGTCATCCCCCGGTCCCTCCACCCTGGTCAGCGAAAGCTTTTCACCGGAAGTATTCTCTATAGTCAGAGTCCGGACGGTCTCGGCTCCGGCCAAAACAGTATCAAAATCCACAAAAGCGGGAGTGATTTTCACCAACGAGCTGCCATCGCCGATTTTGGCCCGGAAACGAATTTCGGCCAGCGGATTGTTGGGATCGTTGCAAACCACGTGCAGCCTCTTGGTGGTTTCCCCCACCGTTATCTTTGCCGGGTCGAAGATCACATCCAGCCTGGCGGTCTCGCCGGGAGCCAAGATGTCCTTGGATAAAGGCGCCGAAGTGCAGCCGCAGGTGGTTCTTACCTTGGCGATTATCAGCGTATCCTCCCCCACGCTTTTGATCTGATAGGTGTGTACGACCTTTCCTGTCTTGGGAATGTGTCCGAAATCCCACAAGGTTTCCGAGAAGGCTATCTTCGCCCGGGAGGGAATCTGTGTCTGGTCGTTGGAGCCGGACGTGAGGCTTTGAAACGGGAGAATCTGCTGGGCTTGAACGCTGACGCCCGTCAATGACATCAGGCACAAGGTGATCACAACCATCGGCGCCGAGATCCTCATTAAGCCACTCCTTGAAGCCAATGAAAAGAACCCTGACCGGAACTTCATTTTTTCTACGGAGGCTTAAAAGCAGCAGTTGGCGGCAAAAGGGAAGCCCACTTGGGCGCGGGAAAAACAGTCCAACTATTAGCGTGATGAAGGCGTAGTCGGACGGCGGCGGGAATGGCTTGCATCAGGAGGTGGGGGAGATGAAAGGGACACCGCGTTTTGATCGGCAGGCTACTTGAGCATCTCCACTAACTTCCTTCGTTTCAATAGAAACAGCAGAAGTGGATATCCCAGGACAAAGCAGGCGACGAACTCGCCTAAGGCGATTGATCCTACCGTAATCCAGTAAGGCCACTTGACCAACAAATGGAGATACAAGCTTACTCCCAACGAGTTGACCACAAACGGAGGAAGAGGCGCCAGGATGGGCTTTCGGGTCTTCGACAGAAGATATGTGAGATAAGCAGAGAGCAGAGTGCACAGGCTGCCGCCTATGATGTCGGGCAAGCCCTGTCCTCCGTATACATTGGCCACCAGACAGCCGATGAACAGGCCGGGCACCGCAGCGGACGTGAGATAGGGTACTACAGTGAGCGCTTCCGACAAACGGACCTGCAGGGGACCGTAGCTTATTGGCGCCAGAATTATGGTGATCACGGCATACAGGCTGGCGATGATGCCGACTTG
>CAZWAO010000217.1:0-4476 GCA_964631815.1 uncultured Ignavibacteria bacterium
GAGGTGGGACGCGGCACTTCCACTTTCGACGGCCTCTCCATAGCCTGGTCGGTGGCGGAGCACATTCACGACAGCCCCAAGATCGGAGCCAAGGCGCTGTTCGCCACGCATTACCACGAGCTGACCGAGCTGGCTAAGTTCCTTCCCAGGGTGAAAAACTATCAGGTGGCGGTGAAGCAGTGGGAAGACGAAATAGTGTTCTTGAGGAAGATAGTGCCCGGTGGTTGTGACGATAGCTATGGTATACACGTGGCCCGGTTGGCCGGAATTCCGTCTTCGGTTTTGAGCAGGGCCAAGAAAATATTGGCGGACTTGGAAAGCGGCGAGGCTTCATCGGTTTCCCCGTCGATGGGGTCCGCTTCTCCTCCGGTCGGCTACCAGCTCAGCATTTTCTCCCCGGCGGATGATTCGATGGTCCGGGAGTTGAAGGCTTTGGATGTGGATCACTTGACTCCCTTAGAGGCGTTGAACAAGCTGCATGAAATAAAGAAAAAGGCGGAGGAGTCGTGAGCCGGACTACCCACCGGTTTGCGGCAAGACCGGGTGGATTGCTGAGACCCTCATGAAGAAAGGAAAGCAAATGAAAAAGAATCAAACCGGATCCGAGAAAGCGAAATGGCCGCATATCACGCCCCGGCTGGTTCTGCCTGTGGCGGGAGGCCTGTTGGTGGTTTTGGCGCTGTATCTAATTTTCTTCGGATGGGGTCCCTCGGTGTCGGAGAGCGAGATGAAGTTGACTCAGGAGTCGGAAAGAATCACCGCCGGTGTGCTGGATTACTGGGACCAGCTTCAAGAGACCGGCGACGTTCAACTCAAGAAGCTGGTCACCAAAACTTCCGAATCTTACCTGCTCGGCGACTACCCCCAAGCCATATCCCAGTTAGAGCTGTCCCTTCAATTGAGAACCAACGATGACCAGAGGACTGCGCTTTTGATCCTGAATGGGAACAGCTTCCTGATGGCGGGTAATGCAACTCAAGCCGAATTGGAATACCGCCGGGCCTGGGTGACGGCGGAAAAAGTCGCCGACCGGGCGGCTTTGGCTACCGCCCTGGGCAATCTTGGATGCGCCTTTTTGAGAACCGGAAGACCGGACAGCGCGCAGGCTTTCCATCAGGAATCGCTGGAGCTTTTCACAGAGACCGGCAGCAGAAAAGAGCAGGGGGTCGAGCTGGGAAACCTGGGGATGCTATATCAGCAGAAGGGAAATTTACAGCAGGCTCTGCCATATCACCGGGAGGCTCTGGCCATCTTTAGAGAGGTGGACTATCCCTTGGGACAGGTAAGCCAGCTTGGTCAACTGGGTTGGATCTACCAGGTATCCGGAAACTTAGACAGCTCGCTGGTCTTCTATCAGAAGGCTCTGGACCTGACCAAGAGCATGGGATTCGAGCAAGGCCAGGCGAATCAACTCAGCAACATCGGTCTTGTGTTTCAGAACAAAAACGCCCCTGATATCGCGCTGGACTATTATCAGCAGGCGCTTCAGATGGATAAGAAGATCGGCTACAGGAAGGGAGAAGCCCAGGACCTGTTGACCATCGGCTGGATCTATGAGCAAAGGGGCGACTTGGAGGGTGCGCTGAAGGAATACAAAAGCGCGGCGAAATTGAATCGAAAAGTCGGATACGGCATCGGAGAGGTAAATGCTCTTCGGAGTCAGGGCATGGCCCAACAGATGTTGGGGGATTCAAAGGGGGCTGTGATTTCGTTCCAGCAGGCGCTGGAGGTGAACCAACTGATCGGGGACAAGCTCACCCAGGCCAACATGCTGCATCTTATAGGCAAAGTCTATCAATCTCAGACAGAAGCCGATAGCGCCTTGGCTTACTACCAGGAAGCTCTGGGTGTTTCTCGGGAAACAAACGACTGGAGAGGCCAGGCCAGGGAGTTGCAGGGCATGGCTCAGATTTATAGAGACCGTGGCCAGGCAGATCAGGCCAGGCAAGCGTTGGAGCAAGTCCTGACGCTCACTCGCGAAGCCAAAGACCGTCGTGGCGAGGCCATAATTCTAAGCAGTCTGGCATTCCTCCGCATTTCCATCGGAGATACCGAGGAGGGCTTACAATTGGCCAAAGATTCGCAGAAAATCTTCGAGGAGATCGGAGACAAAGAGGATGCCGCCAAAGTGGGGGATAACATAAAGAAAGTGGAGGAGATGCTGCAACAGCAACAAGAGCAGCAAAAGCAGAAAGAATCCGGGGGAGGAGAGTAGGGTCACGATTGCCTCACCCTCTGTCCTACGGATCTTCGATATCCCCCTCTTCGTTTTATGTCGAAGATCCCGCCCTTCGGCAGGCTCAGGGTGGTGAGCGAAGTCGAACCACCAAAGGCGGGAGAGAGGGGGACCAAAGGGGGGAGAGGTTTGTAGCCGCACCCTTCAGGGTGCGAAAGAACGGCGCAGGCTACATTTCTGTCGAGACTAGACATGAGCAACGAAATCAGAATACTTCCAGAAGACTTAGTGGACAAAATCGCTGCCGGTGAGGTGGTGGAACGGCCGGCTTCGGTGGTAAAAGAGTTGGTGGAGAATTCCATCGACGCCGGAGCCAAGAACGTCGATGTGGAGATCAAAAACGGCGGCATCAAACTCATCCGGGTGACCGATGACGGAACGGGAATGGATGAGAAGAATGCCCTTCTGGCATTTCAGCGACACGCCACCAGCAAGATCAAAACCACGGATGATCTGTTCCAAATAGCCACTCTCGGATTCAGGGGTGAGGCGCTTCCCTCCATAGCCTCGGTGTGTTTTCTGGATATGCTGACCAGAACCGCAGAGAGTCTCAGTGGCACAAGAATCAAGATCGAAGGGGGTGCGGTAAAAGAGACTAAACAGATGGGATCACCTGTCGGAACCTCGGTTATCATCAGAGAGTTATTCTACAACGTACCCGCACGCCGCAAATTTCTCAAGACGGTACTGACTGAAACCCGACATGTGATTGATCTGGTGACCAAGTTCGCCATTTGCTATCCCCAAGTCTCCTTCAAACTCAAAAGCGACGAGCGCGAGCTTTTCAACTTCGCCGCCGCAGCTAATCTTCATCAGAGAGTTTCGGATATCTTCCCCAAGAATCAATTGGAGAAGTGCATCGAGATCCGACCGGGTGAAACCCTACCGGACGTTTTCGGCTTTTTAGGTAAACCGGAGATAGCGCGGTCCAACCGGGCTGAGCTTTATTTGTTCGTGAACCGAAGACCTATCGTCTCGCGGTCCTTGTACCATGCCATTCAGTCGGGATATGGAGAACTGCTTCCCAAGGGCAAATATCCCTTTGCCATTCTATCGGTAAACGTCGATCCTCAATTAGTGGACGTGAACGTGCATCCCACCAAGAGCGAAGTCAGATTTGTCGACGAGAGAGGGATGTATGATCTGGTGCATAGTCGAGCCAAAGAACATCTGACCTCGCCGGAGGTCATACCGCAGTTTGGAGGCGACATTGACCGTGCTCATCCAGAGCATAAAGGAAGACCAGCGGACTTGGCAGGTATGCGACCTTCCACGGATCGCCCAGATAAACCGTCTCCGCATGTAGATTCAATCCCGTTCATCCGGGAGTCAACCGAGCGTAGCCAACCGAGTCAAGAGAGCTTTCTTACCGATCCGAGAGAAAGACAGGCTCAGGCTCCTGTCGGTAGTTCGCAGATTCGAGACGCAAAAGACGTATCTGCCGAGAAGAAGGTGGAGGCCGGAGTGGGCGATTTATGGCAGTTGGCCAACACATACATTCTCACCCAGATCAAGGGCGGCCTGATGATTTTAGATCAACATGCTGCGCACGAGAGAATCCTGTATGAAGAAGCTCTCAGAAACCTGCAGGGTCCAACTGCTTCATCGCAGCAGGTTCTTTTTCCAACCGTGGTAGAGTTGACGCCACAGGAATTTCATGTCTTGGAAGAACACCAGGATCTTATCCGCAAGCTGGGATTCGAGATAAAGCATTTCGGGGGAAGATCGGTTTTAGTCACCGCCGTTCCGTCCATAGTCAGGAAGAAAAGCGGAGAGGTTCTCCTAAGGGAGATTTTGTCCCAGGTCCAGGAGGAGGGAAAACAAGAGAAAGACAAGGTAAAGGTGGTGGCCAAGTCATTTGCCTGCCACGGGTCGGTTCAAGCGGGAGAGACACTGACTCGTGAGGAAATGCGGCATTTGGTGGAGAAGTTATTTTCCACCGAAGAACCGTATAGTTGCCCGCACGGCCGCCCAACCGTGGTCAATTTCCCCTTGTCTGAGCTGAACAAAAGGTTCGGCAGAAACTGATTTCTTGATACACATCCGGCAGAAGACCGCGGAACCAGGACCTGGCTTAAGCCAGGTCCTGGTTTTGAATCCGCGTCCGGCAAGAAAAAGACTATCCAGAAATTCTTGAAAGACGGTAAATCCAGCTTAGTCGCAGCAGGGCAAAATTCGAGGTGCATGCGAGAGCTGGTGCTGCCGCGCGTGATTGTGCAAATTAAGAACAACAGGAGCTT
>CAZWAO010000218.1:0-4465 GCA_964631815.1 uncultured Ignavibacteria bacterium
TGAAAAACGGCATCAGAACGTCCAGAAAGTCCAGAACGTCCAGTTTCCACCGGGTTCTTGCAGGTGTTTCGTCTTGTTCGGGCGGCGGGTGGCCCGGCCTGCTTGTCAGGCCGGGTTTATCGTATTCACAAACCGGGTGCCCCGCCGCTCGTGGTGACTTTGGATTCCCTTTCCTCAATGTGTCATTCTGGGGCATAGCCCTGCATCATATGGTGCAGGGCATAGCCGAAGAATCTGGGGGGCAGCGGTGACAATTCCGTCGCTGCATCTTATCCTTTCTCCTATGGGAATAAAAAAGCGATGGCAACCGTGTGTAGGTCGCCATCGCTTCGCTTCGTGTATTTACAGACCTGTTATGTATCGGTCTCTTTGCCGGGTTCCTCGCCGGCCGAGGCATCTTCCCCGCCTTCGGGAGCTTCATCGACAGGAGCGGATGCGTCCGGTTGTTCACTCTCAACCTTCTCCGGTTCCGGCTCTGCTTGCGACTGATCTCCTGAGGTTTCCGGGGGTTCTTCCTCGTGCGCTTCCGAAGCTTCGGAAGCGGCCGTTTCTTCGGCCTTGCCCTGAGTCTCTTCCACCTTCTCCAGCTTGGGCCTTTCCTCGACTATCTCCTCGACCTTCTGGGTCTTGGTGGGGTGACTGGCCAGGAAGGCGTCCAGCTCCTTCTGCTCCCTTCCCCGATAATAGGCTTCCACCGAGAGCAGGACTTTCTTGCCCTGAGAGTCAAATTCGATGACCTTCAAGGGCAACTCGTCCCCTTCGTTGAAAGCATCCGAGGGTTTGGAGATCTCGGTCTTTCCCAGCTGCAGGGTGGGCACGAATCCCTCCACGTCGTCGCCCAGGTCCACGATCACCCCCCGGTCCAGAAGGCGCAGTATCTTGCCGGAAGTCTCCTTTCCTATAGCGAACTTGCGGGAAAGCTCCGGCCAGGGATCGGTCTTGAGCTGTTTGTAGCCCAAGGATATCCGGCGGTTCTCCCGATCCACCCTCAGCACCACCACCTCCACCTTCTCGCCCTTCTTCATCACTTCGGAGGGGTGCTGAATTCTTTTGGTCCAGGAGAGGTCCGAGATATGCACCAATCCGTCTATGCCCTGCTCCAGCTCCACAAATGCGCCGAAGGCGGTCAGATTTCTGACCCGTCCGGTCACGTGGGTGCCGGCCGTATACTTCTGTTCTATGTTTTCCCAGGGGTCCGGCTCCAACTGCTTTATCCCCAGGGAGATTTTCTCGTTCTCTTTGTCCACCGACAGCACCTTGGCTTCCACCATATCGCCGATGGCCATCAGCTTGGAGGGGTGCTTGATATGTTGGGTCCAAGACATCTCTGAGATGTGAATCAAACCCTCCACCCCTTTCTCCAGTTCCACAAATGCGCCGTAGTCGGTGATGGAAACCACCTTGCCCTTGATCTTCTTGCCCACGGCGTATCTCTCTTCGATGTCTTCCCAGGGATAGGGCGTCAGCTGTTTCAGCCCCAGCGAAATTCTGCTGGTGTTCTTGTCGAAGTCGATGATCTTGACGTTGATCTTGTCTCCCAGAGCCACCAGCTCGCTGGGATGGCTGATCCGGCCCCACGACATGTCGGTGATATGAAGCAGGCCGTCCACGCCGCCCAAGTCGATGAACACACCGAAGTCGGTGATGTTCTTGACCACTCCCTCTCGCACCTGTCCCGGTTCGATCTCCTTGAGCAGCTTCTCCCTTTGCTTCATCCGCTCCTCTTCCAAAACCGCCCGGCGGGAGACCACGATGTTGCGGCGGGCCTTGTTCAACTTGATCACCTTGAACTCCATGTTCCGGCCGATGAGGGCATCGAAGTCGGGAACCTGCCGGAGAGCTATTTGGGAGCCGGGCAGGAAGGCATCCACGCCCATAAGATCCACCACCATGCCGCCCTTTATCCTCCTCATGATTCGACCCTCTATCAGCTCTCCCTTGTCGTGGGCATCCTTCACCTTTCCCCACACCCGCACGAAGTCGGCCTTCTGCTTGGAGAGAACCAACTGGCCGTCCTGATCTTCGATGGCATCCAGGTAGACCTCGATTTCATCGCCCACCTTGACGTTGACCGGCTCGGTGAATTCGCCGATGGGAATGATCCCCTCGGATTTGAAACCCACGTCGACGATCACGTCCTCCTTGGTAACTCCCATCACCTTGCCATTGACGATTTCGCCCTCTTGGATGTCGGACAGGGTGGGCTCGTACATGCTCAGGAACTTGTCGAACTCCTCGGAAGTGTACTCCTTATCCGTGGCTTGAGCCACGGCCCAAGCGGAAATCGCGGACGGTTTCTCTTGGACTGCTACAACAGCCGACTGCTCCGGCGCTACAACCTGCCCTTCCTCCGACCCAGCCGGCTTTTGCCGTGGTGTGCTCTCCTTCCGAGCAGGAGACTTTTCCTTCGGTGTCCTCCTGGCTGCGGAAGCGGGTGACCTTCGCCGTGTAGGACTTTTTCGGGCCGGGGTCCTCTTATCACCTCCTTTTTGGATAGTCTTACCAGCCTTGCTTCCTTTGGCTTCGGAAGCAGAGGCGTCTTTAGGTTTTTGCTCCTCAACCATTAAACTGATCCTCCTTTATCCTGAATTTCCCCGCAAGGGGATGCTTTTCATATACGTATCAATCAAAGGTTTTAATGCGGTCCACCACTTCTTTTATCAGCCACTCCGGAGTAGAAGTTCCCGCGGTGACCCCCACCGATTTCTTCCCCTCAAACCAAGCTCTCCTCAGTTCTCCGGCGGTCTCCACGTGGTGAGTGGGCGTGCCCAGCTCCCGGCACAATTTGGCCAGCCGGGTGGTGTTGGCGGAGTTGTGTCCCCCCACCACGATCATCAAATCCACTTTGCCCGCCAAGGTCAGCGTGGCCTTTTGTGCCCTGGCCGTGGCATGGCAGATGGTGTTGCACACTTTCAATTCCTCTGCATGATCCACCAACCTGGCCACCGCCTGCCTGAAGGCGTCTATGTTCAAGGTGGTCTGAGCCACCACACCCAATTTCGCGAAATGCGGCAGGTTTCTCTTCACGCGATTGTGGTTTATCACTATGGCCGAGCCATCCACGTATCCCACGATGCCCTGAACCTCGGGATGATCCGCTTCTCCCACCACCGCTACCTGATATCCCTCATCATAGAGAAGTCTGGCCATCCTTTGTGCCTTCTTCACGAAAGGACAGGTGGCATCTACCACCTTAATCTTCCTATCACGCAGCCGCTCCAATATCCGGGGGTGAACTCCGTGCGACCGAATTATCAAGGTGCCTTTTTTGATCCGGCCCGAATCCTTTGCGACGTGAACCCCCTTCTTGCGCAAATCCTCAACCACCTGGGGATTGTGAATCAGGGGGCCCAGGGTATAAGCCTTGCCGTTTTTGCTCTTGGCCGCTTTGAAGGCGAGTCGTATGGCGTTTTTCACGCCGAAGCAGAAGCCCGCCTCTCTCACCACTTTTATCCGCATATGAAAACCCGCGCAGCTAATTTATTCAATTTCGATCCCAGCACAATTCAAAAATCCTTGTTCTGGACTTTTTCTTTCATCATCTCAATTCTGGCCATTATCTCCTGTCCGACCTTTTTGTATCCGGTTTTGTCGAGAGGCAGCTTTTGCAGGAAGTCGCTTCCGATCGGCTCGCCAAATGCGAAAACCAGCCTTCCTCTTCCCAACAAGCCGGACCGCAAGCGGCCGGTGTTGTGGATGTAGGCCGGAACAATCGGCACTCCTGCCTCCAGCGCTATCTTGCCCACTCCCAGTTTCGGCTCCAGGAAACCGCCTTTTCTGCTTCTGGTACCCTCCGGGAAAAGAAGCAAAGCCTTGCCCTTTTTTAGAAGCTCCACCGCCCGGTTGATCGCTTTTCTGTCGAAGGCGCCCCGGGTGACCGGGATGGCATTGTATTTTTTTATCAGCCAACCGAAGAGCGCGTTGGAGAAAAGCTCCGCCTTGGCCAGGTAGAATAGCTCCCTGGGAGCCACCGCACCCAGAAACGGAGGGTCGACGTAAGCTGTATGATTGGAGGCTATGATGACGCCTCCTCTCATGGGTACGTGTTCGGTCCCGAACCTCTTGTAGCGCCATAGTACCCTAAGAAACAGTCTGATGAACATGCAACTTATGTAATAGTGAGTTCTCACGTTCAATGGACTTGGATTGTCGTAACGATTTCCTATCCCGGCGACGGAGTCTGACTTTGCTTCCACTCTCCGAAAAGCTGAATTACCCGGTCGACCTGCTGTTCTATGGTCAGATTGGTTGTGTCCACGATCACCGCGTCCCTGTGGCGCAAAAGCGGGCTGACTTTCCGTCCCGAATCCAGCTTGTCCCGCCTGGATAGCTCCCGGATCTGATCTTCCAGCGTAGTCCGGATTCCTTTCTGCTCAAGCTCCAAAAGGCGCCGCCTGGCGCGCTCGCTCAGATCGGCATCCAGATACACTTTGAAGGCATGGGGAAACACCACCGTGGTCGTATC
>CAZWAO010000219.1:0-4440 GCA_964631815.1 uncultured Ignavibacteria bacterium
CCACCGCCGCGCATGCCTCCGGGAGGGAATCGATGGCCTTTTGCAGTTTTTTGTCTCGTTCCCTTGTTTCCAGCGTCACATCCGGCCGAGTGGAATCCGGGGCGGGCAGGTTGGCGACTTGCTCGGCTTCGCCCCCCAGCAGGGTGCTGAAGTTCCTCAGCCGCCGGGACCATTTGTTGTCGCGGATGAAGTTCAGCGAGCGGTTCACCGCGATGCGATAGAGCCAGGTGGAAAGCTTGGCTTCATGACGGAATTCACCGGCCGACTTGTATACCTGGAGGAACACCTCTTGGGCCACGTCCTCGGCATCCTGCCGGTTGCCCAGCAGGCCGTAGCAGGTATTGACCACCAATGCCTGGTAGCGTTCGGCCAGACTCCTGAATGCGTCATGATCCTTGACCGCGATTTGTGCAATCAGTTCCTGGTCTGTGGCTTGTGGACTCAAGCCTGACCCCACTTCTCAGCTTAAAAGTTCCGCCTCCTTTTTTAGACACAGGAATTCGCGAAAAGGTTATGTATATTTCGCCTGTCGGTTGGATTTGCCCCCTGGGGCCGAACTGTCTGATCAATGGCGGATTACTCCCGCCACTGGGCCTCCACGTATCCCAGGGTTGCGGCGTGGGGTATATAGGTTATCTTGATCTCGCAAGATATTATCAATGAGTTCAAGTCCTGCTTTATTCGAAACACAAATCGAGCAAGAGCAATGACTGCGATCTATCCCATTCTGCCGTGGACATGAGCATGCGCTCCAGCCGATTAGGTTCCCCTCAAGCGTAAGACCTAGAATCGCAAATAATTGGGTCGCTATACGCCATACCAGCCAATCCCGATGCTGGCAAGATGGCTGGTGGATCACAAAAAAATCGGGTTTCCGTGGAGGAAACCCGACCCAGTGGAAGAAAGGAGTGAAAAAATGAAGAAACTACATTGGCTGCCGCTTTCGTTGTTCTCTTTAGCCTCTTATACGCCCAGGTTTTTGCCGAAGTTCCAAAAAAGATCAGGTATCAGGGAAAATTAATCGACGCCAACGTTCATGGCTCAATTGGCCTTGGCGACATGGTATACATTCTCAATCATCTTCACTATGGTGGCCCCCTCTTTGCGATCCGGTGTCTTAGCGCAAGGCTTACTTGAGACCAGGCGACGAATCAGGGGCGGCCAAAGGGCCGCCCCGTCGCTTTTCTGACATCCCCGGCAGTGATTTTTGGAGACGGGAAAAGACGGTCAACGGATGAAACGGGTTGAACGGATGAATCCCGATGGTGGAGAGTTATCTTGGCGGTGGACGGTCGACAGTCCACGGACATCACTGCAACGGTTCGGAGAGAACCGCCTTATACATTTTAGCGAGTCGGTCGGCCTCGCTCTCTTGCTCGAAATCCGTGAGGTATCTGAACCTGAGGTCGATCATAAACGGGTATCTCTTCAGATTTAACAGGGTACGCTGGTCCTTGAACACCGTCCTGTCCAGCACTCCCCGAAGCTCAAACTGCGGAAAGTCGTAAGGATAGTAGCTTAAGCTGTCCTTCAGAGAAAAGACCATTCCCTCGGGAATCCTCAAGAATGCCTCGCCGATTTTGGGCCCGCGGATCAGATCATCGTATAATGGTCGGCTGTCGAAGTTCTTGATAATGAAGCTGTTGAGCATGTTCATGTATGCCGTCTCAATGACGTTGCCGTCATAAGGCTGCCGGTTCTCGAACGGCTGCACCTCCAGAAGAAACCTTCTGATCTCATTCTCCGATAAGCTGTAAAGATCACCGTAGCTCTGCTTCACATAATCGAAGTACCAGCTGCGCCTGCACAGCTCGGTGTCCAGGTAGTCGACATCCGGCCTTTTGGACTCTATGAACCGAAGATACAGCCAGGGGGAGTAGTGGTCCCACACGTTAGTCATGATGATTGCATCCTTCTTGACCGAACGCATGATGTTGGAAGCAAAATCGTAAGCCAAAAAGTCGCGGCTTCGGTCGGCCTGATGATAATTCTCCCTGGCCAGAAGCGCGGGAAAAAGTGCAAAAAGCGCGCAGACGAGAAAAGAGATTCCCTTCCGGATGTTCAGGTCTCCAATCAACTGAAAAACCCAGAAGAGTCCCATTCCCAGAAAGATGGCATTCGCGAGGAACGATCCCAAGAAGTAAGGATCGATGTCCGGTATTCCATAGTTGACTCCATAAATCACATTGGCCAGAAACAAAAGTGCCAAAAAGATCAGCATCTTTCGGTTTTGAACGAAAAGCCTCCATATGCCCAAGAGGGACAAGGGCAGAAGATACAGCGGAAACTGCCCGAAGAAGAGGCTCACGAAGTTCCGCAGGTTCTTGACCAGTTCTCCTGCCGACTCGGCGAACATCCATACCCGATATTGCCAGCCGGACACGTGTCGCACGAAGTTCGACCAGGTTTCCGGATTGCCCCAGTCCAGGATGGGATTCTGTGCAGATCGGATGGGGAGAAAAATATAAATGGAAAGCCCCAGAAGGAAGAACGCGACTACAAAAGACAATCGCTTCGGCCGAAAAATGGCTCCCCGATAGGTAGCTATGAGGATGAAAAGCGCGGCCGGCAGAAGCAGCACAGCGGACATGTGGTTGCCGAAGCTCAGTGCATACACGAAACTTAAGAGGTACAACATCCTCTCCGTCTTGAAGCCCACCTTCCCCCTTTGCCAGACCGTGACCAACAGGATGATGACCGCGAAGAGCAGAACGTTCAGCGAGTAGACCTCATTGGAAGCGGCCTGGGACCAAAGAGTGGGCGTGAAGGAGAATGTCAGCGAAGCCACAAACGCAGACCATATCTTAAGGTTGGCGGCCTTGTGCTTTCTCTGAGAAGGGCCTGTCGATATCGTCAGGAGAATGAAAAACAGCACGACATTGCCCAAGCAGGTGAAGACCAGCGACATAAAGCCCACCCGGAAGAAAGCATCCCCCAAAGGAAGAAGACAAAACAGCCTTCCCAGAACGGTATAGAGAGGATAGCCGGTGGGATGGGCTATGCCCAAGGTCTGGCAGACCGCTGCCAGCTCTCCGGAGTCGATAAACCCAACCGCGGGAGCGAGAGTAGACAGGTAGATGATGAGGTTGATGACCAGAAGAAGGCTACAGCTTAAGCCAACCTTAAATCGATAAGACATCGAAGCACACGTCAGATCTGCAGGAGTAGTCCGCAGCGCTTGGTGGGGTCCGTAATTTGGGCGACCTGTTTCAAGCAGTGAGTTTAAGAACCAGAACCCGGCTTAAGCCGGGTTCTGGTTTATCAATCGTCGTGTTCTGCTGTATCGGTCAGTCGGATTCCGATTCCCCCGTCAGATGGATTCCGACTTTTGTCCGGCCGAAGCAAACGAGGTTTCCGACTCAGAACGGCAGATCGTCATCCTGGCTTTGGCCTTCAGCCCCAGCCGGGCCGCCCGACTCCGAAGACTGTTCCACGGCCTCGGGCACCTCCACCTCGTCCTTCTTCCCCAGCATGTTGATCGATTGGGCGATTATCTCGGTTATCCACTTCTTGTTGCCGTCGCGATCATCGTACGAGCGGGTCTGGATTCTCCCCTCCACGTAAATGGGGCTGCCTTTTTTCAGATACTCGTTGCACACCTCGGCCGTCCGCCCAAAGGCCACGATGTTGTGCCAGTCGGTTCTGTCCTGCCATTGCCCGTCTTTGTCTTTCCATCTGGATCCGGTGGCCAAAGAGAACTTCACCACCGGGCCGCCGCTGGGCAGATACCGCAGTTCCGGGTCCTTTCCCAGGTGCCCGATAAGAATAACCTTGTTTACTCCTCTCATGGATAACCTCCGGTTCTTCTGTTTTTCGCTGGTTGCCAAGCACAAGATAGATGGCCGCAAAGCCTTTGTCAACTTCTAATTTCTGATAATTTCGGTTGCCAAGAAGGCCCTCTCTTCGTATCCTTTTACTAATCTCGCAGAGGAACACCGGGATGTCTCTTCTGGATTTCGACACGAAGAAGACCGCAAGGATGCTGGTGGCTTTCATTCGTGATTTTTGCAAGGGGGCGCATAAAGAGAAGGTGGTGCTGGGACTATCCGGAGGTTTGGATTCGGCAGTGGTGGCCTATTTGGCATGTCGGGCCTTGGGAAACAAGAAAGTTTTGGGTCTGATCCTGCCCTATAAGCACAGCAATCCCCAAGGCATTCGGGATGCCCGATCCATCGCCAGGAGACTGGGAATCAGAACAAAGCTGATCGACCTCACCCCCATGGTGGATGCCTACTACCGGCGACAGCCGGACAGGAGCCGCCTTAGAAAGGGTAACAAAATCGCCCGGGAGAGGATGTCCATTCTGTACGATTTTTCCGCCAGGGAGAAAGCTTTAGTGGTCGGCACCGGCAACAAGACCGAAATCCTGCTGGGATACTTTACCTTGCACGGCGACGGCGCCTGGGCCTTCAACCCCATCGGCGATCTGTACAAGTCGCA
>CAZWAO010000220.1:0-4437 GCA_964631815.1 uncultured Ignavibacteria bacterium
CAAAGGGATTCCTGCTGACCTCGTTCACGCTACTCATGCAGCGCCGCCTTGACACGTTCTGAAGTATATGGCACCTCCCTCATCCATACTCCCGTGGCATCATGGAGCGCGCTGGCAATAGCAGGTGCCACACCGTCAATTGAAATCTCTGCCACCGATTTGGCGCCAAACGGGCCGCTCGGCTCGTTGGTCTGGACAAAGATCACATCCGTTGCGGGCATCTCAGCCGCGCGAGGGATGTGGTATTTCACCAGATTGGGGTTGAGTGGCTGCCCGTCTTGATCAAAAAGCATTTCTTCCGTCAGCGCGAAACCAAGCGCTTGGGTCATGCCGCCCTCAACCTGTCCTGCGGCGGTAATGGGGTTGATCACCCGTCCGCAGTCCACCACCATCAACAGTCGCTCGACGTCGATATGCCCGGTTTCGGTGTCCACAACGATTTCGGCAAACTGGGCGGCAGTCGGCGGCGGGCTGAGTGGGCTGGTGTGGGAGGCTGTCGCCATGATCTGGTGCTGGTTTTGCTGATGCAGGCTGCTGAGCGCAACTTCAGAAAGTGTGACTAAGCGTCCATCTGGCGCGATGACCCGCCGGTCTTCGAGTTTCAGGTTTGACGGCTCCGGATAGTCGAGCATGAGCGCAGCATGTTCGAGGATCATGGCTTTGATTTGCAATGCCGCTTTGCGCACCGCCCCGCCGCTGATGTAGGTCGTGCTGCTGGCATATGCCCCTTTATCAAACGGGGTGAAGTCAGTATCCGATGAATAGACAATCACATCCTTCAGCGGAATACCCAGCACTTCGGCTGCTATCTGCGCCAGGATGGTGTCTGAGCCAGTGCCCAGGTCCGTCGCGCCAATCAACAGGTTAAACGAGCCGTCATCGTTCATTTTTAGCGTGGCGGCGGCCATATCGAGATCGGCGATGCCGCTGCCGTGCATCACGACGGCCATGCCAATGCCCCGGCAATAGCGACCCCGCTGGCCGCGATGGCTTCGGCGTTTGGCTTCGAAATCGGTGGCTTGTAGGCCAATCCGCACGCACTGCTCCAGCCCGCTGCTCAGCAAGGATTGCTCCGTGCCTTCGCGCCCTTCGCCCAGCGCTTTGGAAAGATGCATGTTCTCGCCAATCTTGAGCCAGTTGTTCCGCTTGAAGTCACTCACATTCAGGCCCAGTTCGGTGGCGATCTCTTCCATCAGGATTTCAATACCATACTGGCACTGCATCGCGCCATAGCCGCGAAACGCACCCGCTGGCGGTGTATTGGTGTACACCACGTCACAGACAAACCGCGCGTTTGGCGGATTATAGAGAGTCAGCCCTTTAAACCCACCCACCATATTGACCGTCAGGGCGTGTGCACCATAAGCCCCAGTATCACCAATCAGGTACAGATTGGCCGCCGTGACTCGATCGCCGGTGACGCCGACTTTATAGTGGATGATGTTGGCGTGCCGGTTGCGGGAGCTGGTAAATTCCTGGGTGCGGGTATACTCCATGCGAATCGGTTGCCGGGTTGCCAGCGTCAGGAGCGCGCACAGGTCCTCCAGAATCATTTCCTGCTTATTACCAAAACCGCCGCCGATTCGCGGCTTGATGACGCGGATCCGTTTGACTGGCAGGTCGATCAGCGGGGCGACCATGCGTCTGATGTGGAATGGGACCTGCGTGCTGGTACGGATCACCAGCCGATCGTCCTCGTCCCAGTAGGTGATGCAGACATGCGGTTCCAGGTGGACATGCTGCTGCCTGGGCGTGCGATACGTGTCTTCAAAGACATGCTCGGCCTCGGCAAAGGCTTGGTTCACGTTACCCACTTCCGCTTCGATGTGATGCACGATGTTGCGCTGCGCGTCGTGGATGCCTTCTGTATCCGGCTCGTCGTGAATGACCGGCGCGCTTTCCTGCATGGCCTGTTCGGGGTCGACGACTATTGGCAGCACTTCGTAGTCAACCTCGATCAATGCCAGCGCCTGTTTGGCAATCCCCGGTGTCTCAGCCGCCACAACTGCGACGCGATCTCCCACATGACGCACCTTGTCATCCAGGCTGACCTGGTCATAGGGTGGCGGCTGCGGGTAGCTCTGACCGCCGGAGGCGTATTTGATGCGGGGAATGTCCTCATGCGTCAAAACTGCATGGACACCGGGCAAGGCGCGCGCCTTGCTGGCATCAATGCGGAGGATGCGGGCATGGGCGTGCGGACTGGTCAGCAGCGCCCCGTAGAGCATCCCTTCCAAACGGAAATCATCTGTGAACACCGGGCGGCCTTCGGCCAGCTTTCTGGCATCGACCTTGATCTCAGGTTTGCCCACCACCTGTGTCTGGCTCATATCTCTGGGAGTAAAAACCAGGGGTGGCAGGGGATTGCGGCTCCCGTCACGCCGGTAGAACGCTTCTGGCAAGTCGAGCGACTCGTCTTCTTCTGGCAGTATTTGCGCTATGTGGGTATAGGGTGCGGGCTTCTCCCCGCGCAGCATCGCGGCAGCACGCTGCACGGCATCCACGCCACGCACATACCCCGTGCAACGGCAGAGCGCGCCGTTCAACGCCTTGCGGATTTCATCGTCGGTTGGGTTGAGGTTATGATCGAGTAAAGCCTTGGCCGACAGAATCTGTGCGGGCGTGCAGAAACCACACTGAATCGCGCCTGTATTCATGAAAGCCACCTGGAGGGGATGCAGGTTGTCATCCTGGCTTAAACCCTCAAGAGTGGTGATCGCTGCACCGTTCATATCCACTGCTTTTATTTTGCAACTGCGAACTGGTTTCCCATTGACCAGTACGATGCAGACTCCACAGGAGCCATCGTCGCAGCCAGCTTTGACACTGAAATAAGAAGCGCGGCGCAGTGCGGCTAACAAGCTTTCGTCCGGGCTAACCGAAAGCGTTCGGTGAACGTTGTTAATTGTTGCAGTAATTTCAACATTGGGAGATTCCATAGTGGTTCAACGCTCCTGGTTTTATTTGATTTGATCCAGGTCCTGCTCAAGCTTTTTTATTTTCTTCGAGTGTTGTTAACCAGCTATCATAGTGCTTCTGACACGCTGAGCAGAGCGATAGATGGTCGGAGTCGTTCGAGAGGAGCGCCTGCTGCCAACAAGTCGGCGTCGTACTCCAGCAGCGCGAAGCATTCCTCACAAGAAAGCTGAACAGATTTCTCCGGCTCATTCGCCAGTAGAAGCAGCCGCCACAATGGGCGGGATACATTGTCTAACCTTTCAGCCCGTTACCCTTTCTTCAGATTCCACAAACGCGCGAAAAATATCGCTCTCGGTGATGATGCCAACCAGCTTGTCTCCGTCGAGCACTGGCAATGCACTGATTCTGTGTTGCAACATCATCTGGGCTGCCTCAATCAGCGAGGCGGAAGGAGAAATGGTTTTCGGATTTTCCGTCATCAACCGACGTATCGGGAGCTTAGCAAGCATCTCGTTGATGTAGACTATATCAAGCATGGTGATGTTGATCGGGTTTATGCGGCGCAGGTTCTCCAGCGTGATGATACCGACCAGTCTGCCTTCATCCACTACCGGGAGGCGACGAATCTCATTCTCAATCATGAGCCAATAAGCCTCTGGCAATGGGCAACTGCTTGTTACCGTTATAACCTCTTGAGTCATCCACTCTTTAACTCGTTTTGTCGTCATCAGATTTTCCTCCACACAGTCACACCCAACATGCGCCATCCCGACTTCTATTGTTGCCCTAACCTTTACTCCGGCGCTGCTCTCCGGCCACACAATCCGGGGTAGGGCCTTAACGTCCAGCGGTAGCGGATGCCACCTCTGGTACGGATCGAATCACTTGCTCTGCAACAGCTTCAAACACATCGCAGTGATAATCCTCAATTGACCCAGCGTCGCATAGAACTGCCAGGGCAGAATCAAGCGGTATCCGACCGAGCAACTTCGTCCCGATCTGATGCGCAGCCTCTTCAGCCCGACTGGGCCCAAAGATATCGATCGTGCCACCGCAGTGGGGACAAATGGTATGGCTCATGTTCTCCACCAGGCCGATCAGCGCAAGACCCAGGTGCTGGGCCATGTTTGCCGCTTTACGAACAACCATCAACGCCAGGTCTTGTGGGGAGGTAACCAGCACGATCCCGTCCAGCGGGAGGGACTGGGTAACAGTCAGGGCAGCGTCTGACGTACCCGGCGGCAGATCGACAATCAGGTAGTCCAGGTTGCCCCAGGCAATGTCGCGCCAGAACTGCTGAATCGCCCGGCTGATCAATGGCCCACGCCAAACAACGGGTTGGTTTTCGTCTGATAGCAGCAGGTTAATCGACATCAGCTTGATGCCGGTGCGAGACTTGATCGGTTGGATCCCTTCCAAGCCAGCCGTGGGTGGTTGATGGACACCGAACATCATCGGAATACTCGGTCCGGTAATATCCGCGTCCAGAATGCCGACCTCGAACCCACGATACCGCAG
>CAZWAO010000221.1:0-4425 GCA_964631815.1 uncultured Ignavibacteria bacterium
ACCCCCTTAGTCCCCCTCTCCATGAAATGGAGAGGGGGAAACAGGGGGAGAGGTTATTTTATGGAGTGCACAGGCTTGCCTGTGCGTTTTTGACTTTCGGCGTGCACAAGCTTGCTTGTGCTTCTGAAACCGCATCAGCCCCGCTGAGCGGGGTCTCCGCCCAGACGGGCGTCCGTCCGGACGCAGTGCTTCGACAAGCTGATGCACTCCTACCATGAGCTGTCTCAGTCGTACCTGATCAAGGTGAAGACATCGTAGTTCTTCAATTTATCCATGCCGTTTAAGAATCCCAACTCGATCATGATCAGAATCTTCGCCACTTCACCACCCAGCTTCTCTACCAGCTTGCAGGTGGCTGCAATGGTTCCTCCGGTGGCCAGAAGATCGTCTATTATCAGAACCTTTTGCCCCGGCTGTATGGCGTCTCTGTGAATCTCCAGTCGATCGGTGCCGTACTCCAGATCGTATTTCTGCTCCACCGTATTCGCCGGGAGCTTCCCGAACTTGCGCACCGGGACGAATCCCACCTTCAAACGGTCGGCCAGCGCGCCGCCGAAGATGAATCCCCTCGACTCCACCGCCGCCACCAGATCCACCTTTTTATCCTTGGACTGGTCGTAGAAGATGTTCATCACCTCATCGAAGGCATCGCCCTTTTTTATCAGGGTGGTGATGTCCTTGAACACTATTCCCTTCTTGGGATAATCCGGCACGTCTCGTATCAATCCTCTCAACTTGTCCACGTCCATCGGGCTTTTCTCCGTCTCTGTTCCCCGGCTCGCCGGTTATCGCCGGCCACGGGTGGGTTTAGAATCTTATATCGAAACCTTTATACTTGCCTTGGTACTTGCCCCACTGGACGACAGCGTCGGTCACGCTTGCCGAGCTTGGGCCGACTTTCACCTCTTTTATGAAATCCACAATCATCCCCCGGAGACCCTCCACCTCCAGCTCCACGTCTCCGTCATACAGGTTCCGCGCGTAGCCCTTGAGGCCATATTCCTGGGCCTTCCTCATCGCCCACCAGCGGAAGCCGACTCCCTGAACGTATCCGGTGACCACCAGGTGGGCGTTGGCCATCTCCTGGGATTTGTCATTCATAGCTCGCTTCTTGAGGCCCGGGCCCGATCCAGTGCGATGTTGACCGCCTCCGCAGCATTCTTTGCCTGTATTATTTTGTCCGAGACCTGCCAGGTGGAGAGGCCCACGATTGGTTTTCCCAGTCTTAAGGAGAAGGCTATTTCCGACAGGGTGCCGAACTCTCCCGGCAGGGCAATGACCGCGTCGGAATTGCGCACCACAAGCAGGTTTCTTCCCTCTCCCAGACCGGTTGCTATGGGATAATCCACGAAGGCATTGGCCTGACTTTTGTCCGTGCCCGGGAGTATTCCCACTGTCGTGCCGTTTTGCTTCTTGGCGCCTTTGCAGGCGGCCTCCATCACCCCGCCCATGCCGCCGCACACCAAAACGGCGCCGGCTTTGGCGATCCCCTCCCCTACCTTCCCGGCCAACTTCGACACTTCGTCAGTACAAGCTCCGGCGCCTATCACTCCGATGAATATCTTCTTGTTGGGCATTTGCCACGAACTATGAACCATGAAACACGAACCGCTTCTCAAATCGGGGCGACTGGATTTGAACCAGCGGCTTCTTGGTCCCGAACCAAGCGCTCTAACCAGACTGAGCCACGCCCCGATATTTCACTATTCGGAAGCCTATTCTATAGTCTTTGAGAGGAAAAGTCAATAAAATAATGCCGCCAGGCAAGCGAGCCGGGAAACAAAAAAATCCCTGGTGCCGTGGCGGGCACCAGGGATCGATCTTCTCTTCTGGTTACATGGTCAGTCCCCGATACGGGGCAGGCGTGTCTTTCCTTTATCTTAGCAGAGTCATCCTTTCGGTCGACTCGAAGTTCCCGGCTTTGATGCGGTAGAAGTAGACTCCGCTGGCCACTTCGGAACCCTGCCCGTTCTTTCCGTCCCAGGTCACCGAGTGCGGACCCGCAGGAAGCTCCTCATCCACCAGAGTCCTCACCACCTGTCCCAGGATGTTGTAAACGTTCAAGCTCACCTGGGATGCTTCCGGCAGGTTGAACTCTATCACCGTCTCCGGGTTGAAAGGGTTGGGAAAGTTCTTCCCCAGCGAAAAGTCGGAAGTCTTGCTCTCCTGCAGCACCGGATCAGCGCCCCGCTCATCCTCTCCGGGAATGGCTATGGCTTGTTCTCCCACCTTAGCCTTGCAGATGGAATTGCCCTTGGCGTCCACTAAGTCAAAATAGAGCTTCCCGGCCGACAAAGTCCAGGGAACCATCTCCAACTCCGGCTGGCAACGACTCTTCTCCGAGGAGAAATACAGCGTGAACAATAGTCCCTCTCCTGCCGGGAGAACGTCGTCGAGCTGATCCCCCAAGTCACGGACCAGCCCCACCAACACGCGCTTGTTAACATTGTCGATCTGCGGATACTTGGCGGTGAAGTGATCCACCCGGCTTCCCTGGAAGCTGATCTGGGTGCACTGAATGTCGGATCCCACCGAGCTAAAACTCAAAGGTATGGAGGCTCCGGCCATCCCTGCCGGATTCTTCAAAAAGACCTTGACCACGGCCTGATTGGCGCTATTTGAGGGCATTATCTGGTAGCACAGTGGATTGCCGCAATCAGCCCATGCTGCTGAGCCGGCAAAAATCAAAGCCAGAACTACGAGCCCTGCTAAGATATTCCGCGACATCACCAAACCTCCTTTCACACGAAAATTGGAGTTTATGTTCACCCTTTTCTTCTCTTCATCCTTCCCCTTCATCATTCGTTAGACCACCTCCTTTTCTTCATCCCCGACGATTGACCTCACGCCCCTTCTTATCGAACAGAGCACGTTTCCGTGACTCGTCGGCTGCCTTAACCTGATCCTAAGTGACCCACCTCCCTTCCACGAAAACCCCTGGTTTACCATACATACAAGACAAATTCCATCCGCTTTACCCTAATTACTATACGCAAACCACACCGACTGCTCTAAGCGAAATACAGTTTTCTGCCCGGCGGGCAAAGAAACTTTGGCAAAGATCGCGCTGGTTAACCCCTTTTGCCTTGCGGCCTTTCTACTGCACTACTGTTGGTGCCTCCGTGGCATACTCTGGCAGGTCAAACTGGAGTGTCAAAACCGTAGAAGAAGTTCTTTCTGCTTGCGGACTAAAAAATCGATCCCCTCCTGACGAATAAAGGTACGACAGCTACTTCAGTTAAGTTCGTCCCCGTCCTCCTTCTTCGAGCGAAACTTCGTTCCACCCATGATACGCATTCGTCTGTTCGCTTGTTTAATACCAAAATAATCTCGTCACTTTGTCCAGTCAAGGAAAAAATGAACTATTTTGACGAGGTGGTTTGGGTTTAAGCATCCTCCAACTCCGACTTCGCTTCCCTAATTGTCCGGTTTGGCGAAAAGGAGCTTTCTTACACCCTTTTGAAAAAGACGGCCGTCTCCTTTGGCTGCTCCTACTTGTTCAGTTCCGCCAGCACCTGTTCAGTGATGTCGTACTTCTCGTCCCCATAAAGCACCGTGCCCGCGGTGGAATCCAAAATGAAGGAGTAGCTTCCTTTCAGCGCGATCAGCTTTATGACCGTGTTGATCTTCTCTATGATGGGCTTGGAAAGCTCATATTCCTTCTGGGCGGCCTCCCCGTCGTTCCCCATCACCTGGTTGGCAAAAGTCTGGTACTCGTTCTGCTTGACCATCAGATTTTCCCGGAGATCGTTCTTGGCCTGGTCGGTGAGCATCAGATCCTGCTTTTCCAGCCGGTCCGCTATCTGCTGCATCTCCTGCTGCATGGAGTCTGCTTTGGCTTGCTGCACCGCCATGTATTTCTCGAACTTGGCCTCCGCGTCTCTGAATTCCTTGTACTCCTGCTTCAGCCGGACCACGTCCACGTATCCGATCTTAAGCTGCTGGGCATGGCCGAAAGGAGCCGACAGGATCCAGATGGTTCCGCTGATCGCGACAGCCATCGCCGCTTTAGCCACAACTTTCTTCATTTTTCAAACCTCCCGTCAGACATATGTGATAATGTTCGGTTTCTTAAGGGCACATGGCCCAAACCAGTTTCCAATTGTTTTCCTAAAATAGAAGTCACCCTTCCTTTGTCAAGCATAAATTGGTAAGACCTGCCTGGCGACTCTCTCACTCGTACCAGAACCTGGCTTAAGCCAGGTTCTGGCGCTTACTCTCCGGACGTTTCCCGCGCCGCCCCAAGTGTGATACAAGAGAGCATCACAAAAGATTTCAGAAAATTCTTGACAAACCCGGAAAAAGTTGTTTTTTAGGTAAACTGTTTGTGAAGAAATTCACTTGCGTTTGGTTTTCTAGCAGAGGAACGATTGATCGACTAGCTTATGCTTCAGGACTACGCATACGTTGGTTTTTTCCTGGCAG
>CAZWAO010000222.1:0-4386 GCA_964631815.1 uncultured Ignavibacteria bacterium
GCAAGCCCAAGAAAGCCAAACCGGGACTGGTTCTGGTGGAAAACGAAAAGAGCATTTTGGTCAAACCTGGATTGCCGGAGAAAAACGAAGGCTCCGGTGAGGTGTAGCACAGAAGGCTTCAGCATTCTGGCTATTGTGGTAGGGAGAGCAGGATTTTCGCCGAATGGATTACAAAGACCAGGACCTGGCTTAAGCCAGGTCCTGGTTTCCTTTTTGTTTCTCTGCCGGCGTCGGATTCGAAGAGTTGGTGGTTATTTCAAAAGCAACATCTTCCTTGTGACTCTTGAATCTTCCGTGGAGAGACGATATAGATATATCCCGCTGGTTACGTCTTGCCCGTTCTGATTCCTTCCATCCCAGATAACCGAGTATTTCCCCGGCTGCATCTCCTGATCCACCAGCGTTCTGACCAACTGCCCTCTCACATTGTAAATACTTAGGGTGGTGTGGATGTGGCCGTGAACCATGAACCGCGAACCATGAACTGTGAACGGAATGGTGGTGGTGGGATTAAATGGATTGGGATAATTCTGGCCCAGTGAGAACTCAAGAGGAACCGATGTCGGTTCCTGCTCCACGTATGTGGGCTGGAAGTTCACCTGCACGTCGTCGATGTACCATCCATCGCCCGTGCCGGCTTCATCCGAGAACAGGCGAAACCGGAACCTGACACTGCCGTATCCGGCGTAGGAATCCAGAAGCAGATTCACCTGGGTCCAGGTTCCCTGGGTGTCGGCGAAGGCCGAAAGTCTTTCCCAGCTCTTGCTCCCGTCGGTGTTGATCTCCACCAAACCACTGTCGCCGGACCAGAATTGATACTTGTGCCAGAAAGAGAGCTGAGGACTTATCACGTCGGTCAAGTCGAATGCCTTGTTGATCTGGGCCCAACTGTCGGTGTTATTGTCGTATCCGTCGCGCGGGCTGTCGGTGAGGCAGAACTTCCCGGAGTGAGAGTCGGCCGAGGTCAAGCTCCAACGGTCGTTCACTCCACCGGTCTGCCATAAGGCCAAGCCATTCTCTAAGTCGAATTCGATGGTCTGGGTGGCCACGAAGAGCTTGAATTTGAAATTGGGGGCACTCAGAGGTTGGTTGACCACATAGCCCAAGTCATCTTGAGCCGAGATATAGTACTGCACTATGGTTCCTTGGGGCTGCGCGGGTATCTGGACTTCATACTGATAGCCGGTCGTAGGCTCCAAAGGCAGGCCGGAAAAAGAGGCCAGCGTGTCGGCACGCCAGTAGACGAAAAGAGAATCCGGAACCAGTTCGCGGCCGGAAGTAATGGTCGCACCGATTACATAGGGATTCAAGGTGTCGGAGCTGAAAAGAGGTGGGTTGTGCAGTATGGTCAGAGCGCCGGAGGGATTGTAGTTTAGGGCATCGAAGAGATTGACCAGACCCCAGCCATACAGGTTATCGGGGTTGGATGCTCTGTCGGCAGTCATCATCAAAGCTTCCCTGACCTGCATATTGGTCCAATCCGGGTGGGCTGAAAACAGAACTGCGGCACAGCCTCCCACAAGAGGAGTGGACAGAGAAGTCCCGTTTACTCTCTGGTACCAATTGATCGCGTCGGTCCCGGCACAGTAGGTTAACAAGCCTCTGGCGACCACCTCCGGCTTGATGCGCCCGTCGTAAGTCGGGCCGGCCGAGCTGAAGACCGTGATCTGATCGAACTCATCCACCGCCCCCACGGCTATCACGCTGTCTGCATCCGCCGGAGCGATTATAAAGTACCACGACTTGTTCCTCTCGTTGCCCGCGGCATTGACCACCAGAATTCCCCGAGAGGCGGCTAAGTCGGCTGCTTGCGTGCATAAGGCCGTATGACCGTTCATGTCCGAGTACTCGTATCCTCCACCAACGCTGTCATCCCAGACAGTATAACCGAGAGAGGATGAGATCACCTCTGCTCCGATGGAATCCGCCCATTCCAGGCCCGCCACCCAGTGGTCCTCCTCGATGGGCAGCTCGTAGGCCACGGCCTCGGTTTTTGCCAAAACGAAACTGGCTTTGAAAGCGGGTCCGTAAAGCCTCCCATCGTGCTCTCCGCCCAAGGCGGACCAGGTGAAAGTTCCGTGCTCGTACTGGTCTGTGGGATCATCCCCTTGGTTTCCCACATCTCCATTGTCGTGGATGAAATCCCATTCAGCCAGAACCCTCGAATCGGCATAGGCCGAATCAAACGCCTGATGGTCAGTTCTGTAACCCGTATCCAGCATGCCCACGATCACGCCCTGTCCCATAAAACCCATGTCGTGCACCACCGGAACGTTGATCTGCTCGAGTTGGTCCAGGGATTCACCATAGTACCTGCCGTAGAATTCGGGCGACAGGTGCTTGTACGGTTTTTCGAAGAATGGCACGGTCTCCGGAGGTCTCCTTTTGAAAGCAGCCACCTTTCGTATCTCTCTGACGAAGGGAAGCTCCGCCACTTTTTCTATCATGCCCGCCTGAATCTCAACACTCACCGCGTTAAGCCAATGTGACCTATGTCTCAGCCTGGCACCAAGATTCTCCAACTGATCCACATAGCTCTGGCTTACCGGCAGATCGACGAAATCCGCATCCACTCCATTCTTGAGTCTTCTTTTCAAGGCAGACCTGGTGATGTTGTTTTGAAAATCGGTTTTCGCCTGCTGATACTGCTCCTGAGAGAACACTCCCTTGTCGGTGAAGAAGACCCAGACGGTCACACTGTCTGTTGGGTCCAGCCGCGAAATGAAATCCGCCAGCCGGTCAGAGACAACCGGTCTTTGCTTCGCCAAAACGAGCGGCGTAGGGCCTGACTGCGGTGTTGCTGGAAGATTCTCCCCCTGCGCGCCGAGCAACGAGGGAAAGCACATAAACAAAAAGAGGGCAATGACTGCTGAAAATGCTTTCTCGATCAAGTTACGAATGTGCATGTGAGTTGTTAGGTTCTGTGAAAGTCTGTGATATGCGGTTCGTCGTCTCCACATTGAGATTACGCGACGGAGTGCATTCCGATAGCATCGATTTGTCTCGCAACCCGAACCAAGTACAAATCTAACTACTGCAGTCCAAGAGTCAAGCTCAATTAGCAAAAGCATGTGAGGCGCAGGTGTGTCATACCACGAAGGTAGAGGGTGGTTTTCCGCAAGGGGATTAGGTGGGCGTGCTATTGATAGTGCAAGCAGATGTGTTGCGCGATTCAAGGAAGTTTCTTCTGGATGTCTTCGAAATCGAAATCGAATTGGGCTTTGATAGGAGGAAGGTCCATCATCCCGTTACAAGCAGGGTTCTGACTTTCCGGAATCCAGCTTAAGGAGAAATCCAGCTTGTTCTTGTAAGCCAACGCTAGATTACGGTGCCGCTGAACTTCCTTCTGGCAGAGTGTGTTTTGGGTCATCTGGTAGACCAAAAGCGGACTGCTGCAAAGAAAGCTGAACTTCTGACCTTTGAAGACCTTGCCGTTTCGCTCGATGAATCCGGCCAGGGCCAAAAGGCTGATATATTCCAATTCGTAATGAGAACCCAGATAGCGAGCTTTGAACAGGACGCCCAGATCGGGGATGGCGAAGCTGACCAGCCCGGTTTGCTTCTTCTCTTTGTTCTGCAGATTAGTCTGGGCCGAGATGTAGCACTTTAGCTTGGGCTGAATTGAGACTTTTTCCATTGCCGTCTCCCTTTCTGGATATGCCAAAAGAGCAAAATCCGTGCCCCAGCTTTTCTGCCGGCCTGATCTTCCGGGTAGTTAACCGCGAGCGGAATCGCCTAACCAAGCGGTTTGCCCTCAAGGAGATGAGATTAAGTCAATCGGAATGAACTAATTCACACGTGGGTAGAGACGCTTCCGAATGTGCAAGTTTCTTCACACAGGTTGCACAAGTCATACGCGCTTTGAGTCTTGCCCCATCTTGCCCCCATCCTCTCAAGGGCAGAAGAAGGCAGCATAAAAAGCGGACATTTGTATGATTTGAAAAGACCTTTGAGCAAGCAAAAGGGGGATTGAACCGCAGCTTAGGCTGTCAGGCTCTTCTTGACGTGAGGAATGAGACCGCCGTCGTTGAGAATGCCCATCAGGAAATCGGGCAAAGGAGGGAAGGAGAACTTTTCGTCGTTGGGGGCTATGATCTCTCCACCGGTGAAATCGATGGTGACGGTCTGACCGTCTTGGATATGATCCGGAGCATCCTTGGATTGGACCAGGGCCAGCCCCTGGTTGATTGCATTTCGGAAGAAAATTCTGGAGAACGACTTGGCCACCACGCAGGCGATCCCGGCATACTTCAAACAGGTGGCGGCTTGCTCCCTGGAACTCCCGCAGCCGAAATTGGAGCCGGCCACGATGATGTCGCCTGCTTTGATCTTCTTGGGAAACTCCGGGTCGTAGCCTTCCAGGGCGTGTTTGGCCATCTCCGGTGC
>CAZWAO010000223.1:0-4348 GCA_964631815.1 uncultured Ignavibacteria bacterium
TTCCGGAGATCTCCTTCGACGAGTTCTCCAAGGTCGATCTGCGGGTGGCGGTGGTGCTGGAGGCGGAGCGGGTTCAGGGTGCGGACAAGCTCTTGAAATTGAAGATCGACTTAGGCTCCGAGACCAGGCAGATCGTGGCCGGAATCGCCGAGCAGTATTCTCCCCAGGATATGATCGGGAAGAGAATCGTGGTAGTGGCCAACCTGAAGCCGGCCAAGATCAGAGGAGTCGAGTCCAAGGGCATGCTTCTGGCCGGGAAGGACGGGAAGATTCTGAGCTTGGTCTGTACGGATAAGGAGGTCAAAGGCGGTTCGCCGGTAAATTAGCCTCTCGATCCCGAGAAGAGGCAAAGCACCCGGCGATGGTTTGTCAGGATATGTAGACTTGGACCTGCCAGCGACTGTCAACCTACCGGATAAGACCATTATTCTCCATTCACAAAAAAGCACAACCTCTTTCTTTTCATGAAGTCAACGTGATAGATACACACGCCCACCTGGATTTCAGACAATTCGACAAGGACAGGTTGCAGGTCATAGAACACGCTCTCTCCGGCGGAGTGGAGCAGATCGTCAACGTGGGATGTGACCTTGAGTCCAGCCGCAATTCCGTTCGACTGGCAGAGGAGCATGAGCAGATTTACGCCGTGGTCGGATTTCATCCCCATGATTCAAAGGACTTGACAGACCAATCCCTAAAACATATTGCGGAGTTAGCAGGACATAAGAAGGTGGTGGCCATCGGTGAAATCGGCCTGGACTTTTACAGAAATCTCTCAACCCGGGAGGATCAAATCCGGGCTTTCGAAAAACAGATAGCCCTGGCCAAGGAGATTAAGCTTCCCCTGGTGGTGCACGTACGGGATGCCTGGGATGAAGCTTTGGACGTTCTGAAGCGAACCGGTGCCGCATCGGCGGGGGGAGTGCTTCATTCCTTCTCCGGGAACACAGAACAGGCTCGAGAAGCGTTGAAGATGGGATTTCTTCTGGGGATCAACGGCACCCTGACCTATCCAGATTCGCGCGTGGCGCCGTTCGTAAAGGACTTGCCTTTGGAGATGTTGGTGGTGGAAACGGATTGTCCCTACCTGGCTCCGGTCCCGCATCGTCGGGAGAGGAATCAACCGGCTTATGTAGAATTCGTGCTCAACAAGCTTTCCCAACTTCTCTCCCCGCTGACTTTTCAGGATTTGGAACGGATTACTTCGGTCAACGCCCGCCGTCTTTTCAAATTGGGTCAGGCATCCAACCCCCAGATAGCCTACGCCATCCGTGATTCCCTTTACCTAAACATCACCAATCTTTGCTCCAATGCCTGCACCTTCTGCGTTCGTAATAGCACTGATTTCGTCAAGGGACATAACCTGCGACTGGATCACGAACCATCCTATCAAGAGGTGATCGATTCGCTGAAGAATTCGGATACTTACCGGGAGGTGGTCTTTTGCGGTTATGGCGAGCCGACCATGCGCCTGGATCTATTGAAGTCGGTGGCTCGCTATCTGAAGGAACGGGGCGCAACGGTGAGGCTCAATACCAACGGTCAAGGCAACTTGATCCATAAAAGGAATATAGTCCCTGATCTGGTGGGACTGATAGACGTGGTGTCCATAAGCCTGAACGTGGATAACAGCGAAAAGTACGACCGGTTCTGCCGGCCACGTTTTGCCCGGGATGCTTTCGCACAGGTTATCGCCTTCGCCAGGGAGTGCAAAAAACTTCTACCGCGCACCATCCTGACCGTACTGGACATGCCGGAAGTGGATTTGAAGGAGTGTGAGAAAATCGCCAAGGATTTGGGAGCCGAGCTCAGGATCAGGCATTACGACAGCGTCGGATGAAAACCGGAGAATCCGATCACCTTTGTTTCCCGCTCAATTAAGAAAACCCATCCTTCCTCATAGCAGCGGACTCTGAAAGTGAGACCCAAGAAGAGCCTAAGCCAGAACTTTCTGGTGGACGATGATGCCGCCAGGCAAATCGTGGAAGGCCTGGACCTCGACACGGAAGACGTGGTATTGGAGATAGGGGCAGGGAAGGGCGCTTTGACCGGACATCTCCTGAATCAAGCAAAGGAAGTGGTGGCTTTCGAGATCGATGGAAGGTTGTGCAGATATCTGGAACGCGAATTTCGAGGCAGGGAAAATCTCAGAGTAGTGCATGAAGATATTCTTAAAGCGGATTTCAGTACTCTCTTCACGGCACCAGTCAAATATAAAGTTGTGGGAAACCTTCCCTACAAGATCACCTCCCCGGTGCTCGATCTTCTGCTGCGACAAAAGAAGTCCATAGACCTGTGCGTGCTCATGATGCAGAGGGAGGTGGCCTTAAGAATCTGTGCCAATCCGGGAAGCAGGGATTGGTCGCCTTTGTCCATTGCCGTTCAGCTTCACTCCCAGGTGGAGATTCTCTTTCATCTCAAACCAGATTCTTTCTCTCCACCTCCCCGGGTGCATTCTTCAGTGATCAAATTAGCTTTTCTCTCCCGGCCGAGAATTCCCGTTCCCGACGAAAGTGTTTTCTTCCGCATAGTCCGGGCGGCGTTCGGACACCGCAGGAAAACGCTGCTCAATTCACTAACAGCCAATTTGCATTTGCCAAAACCGGAAGTGGAGCCTATCTTGCAAGGGGTAGGTATAGCTCCGCTCCAGAGAGCCGAGACTCTCAGCCTCAGCCAGTACGCGGATCTGGCCTCGGCCCTGGGCGGGCTGTTGAAGTAAACTCCTTCCGGCGGTAGACGTGAAGAGCGGTTGCCGTATTCTGATAGGGGCTATCCTTCTCACGCTCGGCTCGTTCGGGCTGGGTTGGACCTATGGAGTGAAAAGCGATTTCTCGCAGGATCATCGGACCTATAGCTGGAGCTTTGTTTTCGACCATGCGCGCGATGCTGTCCCGGGTTTTTCCTTGAACTTTTTAAGTTCCGTCAACTCCACGATAACCAAAAGACCGGATGGTCCCGACTGGTGGCAGGAGGACGGAAGGATTGACTTTAGCCTGGGACATGATATCAGCTCCGGGCTGAACCTGGGGGCTTTCTTCCTGCAGGACCGGTACTCCGCCGAGAAAATCAAATCCACCACCTCCAATGCCGGCGTCAGCTCGCAGTTGCGTTTTGGCGGGATCACCCTGGTCCAATCGTTGGGTGCGGAGTTCATAGAAAACACCAACCACGCATGGCCCCAGCCGGATAGATCGGACCAGGGCATCAGCTTAAGTCAAAGCGTATCGTTTTCACCGCGGATTCTCAGCCAAGCTAAAACCGAAGTGTCCCTCTCCCAGTCTTTTCTGCAATTGAAGAACATACCCATCCAAAGAAGAGATATGAACCTTCTTTTCTTCCGTCCCCTGGGCGTCTTGGCTGCAGACGGCAGCCAAGACAGCATTCGGATCGCCTACCAGGAGGCCTGGGAGAAGAAGCGGTTCTATGAGGGCAAAATCCAGAGAAGGAGTCTTCGGGACTTCAGGGTGGCCGGGTCACGGAGGCTCGGGCCGGGGATGAGACTGGAAGCAGACGCCGGTTATCTCTACGAAAAAGACAGAAGGTATTGGTCGGACCCCGATTCCCTTTACTACCACTTTCTTTCGAGCGCCCTGGTAGCCGAGCTGCGATTGGAAAAGAACCTGTGGAACAAAGTTGTGGTGGAAAGCTTTTACAAGTACATGATTTCGAAATGGGATTACCTGGGCGAACAGAGCGATGAAAGAATGGAGGCAGGCGATCTGGGGGGCGGGCTGTCTGCGGGCATCACATCGGCGGACTCCCTTTATCTGACCGCTTCTGTGGGCGTCACCTCGTTTTTCGCGCCGGCCTCCGGAGAGTTCAACGATCGGGATAAACAGACAATACTCCTTTGGGGGCAATACGTGCGCCTTTTGGGCCCCTATCTGAGCATGAGACTGGAAGGCGGGTTCAACCAATTCCAGTTGACTTACATGTCGGAACAGCACTCATACGACAATAATCATGATCTGACCTACTATCTGTCCCCCTCCTTCACCTGGATTCTTCACCGCCGGCTGACCTTAAGGCAAAGCTACAGCGTAAAGGCCAACTACCGGTATTATGATTACCAGAAGGCCAGCGATAGCGGGCCAAACACCCTTCTCCGGCGGGCCAGCTCCTTTTCCGAGGTGGCTTATCGCGCCAGCGAGAGGATGACGTTTTTTGCGGGCTACACTTACCGATACGAGGACGAAGGCCCGCTCATCTGGACGGACCAATGGGTACAGAAAATAGGCGAGGATCGCCGGACCAACAGCATCAACCTGTCGGTTGAGTACAGGCCCTGGGGAGGACTGTCCTTTTCCCCGAATTACACGTATGAGCAGAGGAAGTCCTGGAATCACGA
>CAZWAO010000224.1:0-4323 GCA_964631815.1 uncultured Ignavibacteria bacterium
TCACGGACGTACTTGCATTCGTACACATCAAGGGCAATCCAGAACACCTGACCCTAACATACGCCATCCTGTGGATCATCGTGACGCTCGTGCCGATCGCGATAAATATCTGGGTTCATATGCGCATACAGTAAACAGGGGGTGATTCGCCGGAGCGAAGGCTCACGGCTCACCTCGGTGATGCCGAACTCACGGTCAGGCCCAGGCGCGGCGGCGCATCCACCAGTACATCCCGATTGGCGTCACAGCCATTCCCGCCATCAGCAGGTAAAACGCGATATGGCTCGTCCAGGCCGGGAGGGGGTTTCCAACCTCAAAGAAATTCATGCCAAAGAAACCGGTCACGAAGGCCAGCGGCATGAACAGCACGGTAATGATAGTCAGGGTCTTCATCACCTCGTTCATGCGGTTGCTCACCACGGAGAGATAGGTGTCTAGCGCACCACCGACCAAGTCGCGAATGCCTTCCACAATGTCGTGCAGCCGGACCATGTGGTCGTACACATCACGGTAGTAAACACGGTCGGGTTCATCGATGACATCAAAGTCGCCGCGGGCCAGCTTGTTGAGCACCTCGCGCTGAGGGGCGATGATCCGCCGCAGATACAGGGCTGACCGTTTGAGGGCAAAAATGTGCTCCAGCAAGCGCTGTTCTGGGTTATCAAACACCTGATCCTCAATATCGTCGATCATCTCGTCGATGCGCTCCACCACCGGCAGGTAGTCGGCAGCCAGCTCATCCGCAATGCGATACAGCAGGTAGCTCACGTTCCGTTTGAGGTGACGCTCGTCGCGCTGGCAGGCTGCCCATACCCGCTCAACGGCAATGACCGATTTTGCCTGGTACGTCACCAGGTAGTTTTTACCCAGGAAGATATCCAGCTCAAACGTATCGACGGTCTGTTGGTTTTCCGAGTTGATGACGACCTCGTGGAGTACCAGGTAGATATAGTTACCCCAGTCATCGATCTTCGGGACGTGGGATTCGGCCAGCGCGTCGTCAATTGCCAGGGGATGAAAGGCGAATACATCCCGCAGCAGCGGGGTGCAGCGTTCGACAGGCTCGTCCTGTATGTCCAGCCATAGAATACCTTCCTGTTTCTTGAGGGCAGCAGTCAGATCTTCCGGAGTTAGATCCATCTGGATCCGATCATCAGTTCCACGATAAATGGTACGAATCATGAGGTCTCCTCACTCCATTTTTATGTAGATAATGTAGAGATCTTCTGGCAGGCTACCTCGTCAATCAGAACTTCTGCCTGACAGCCAGCGGCATCCGTGATGCAGATTGCCAGCGTCTGGGCAAAACCGTCCGGCACCGGCTCGCCTGCATAGTTTCGGATGACCGCATAAGCACAAACCAGGTCTGCACTCAACAGCGTGACGCTGGCCAGCGATTCTTCCACATCGCCCGGTGATATTGTATCAACCGTAGTCTCAATGATCTGGCGCACCGTCTGTTCCAATTCAAGCCAGCGTTTCCTTACACCGCGCAGGATCAACACGAACATGCTGCCCACGACATCGATGCCCAGGACATTGACGCCCAGCAGCGCCAGCGAGCGAAGGGCTATATCTGGGCGTCCCAGGGCCAGGCCGATGCCGACCACAACGGCGGGTGGAATCAGAGAGATAGCGATCTCAACACCGATCGCAGTGTCAATCAACTGGTGCAGCGGCGTCGAGACGACACGCGGCTCGGCAGAAAAGGACAGTGAAGCTGCCGCCCCGGCAGCGACAGCCACCATGATGGATAACACCGCAATCTGTGTGCTGGGCATCGAGCGCGCCAATATTTCATCGGTAATCCCGATGTCAGGCAGCACAGCGGTAAGGGCAAGGGTGATGATCAGTGAAAGGGTTACCCCGATGATCAGTAGACCAATCACCTGCTTCACAAACCCGCGCCACATCAGCCGGGCATTGCCATAAATGCCACCAATGCACACCGCACGCGATGGCCCCAGAAAAGGGGCCACGCACATCGACCCGATGATGATGGCAGGATTGTTTAGCAGCAGCCCGCCAACCGCCAGCACCGCAGCGGTGATGACGAGTAGAAAGTAGCCTGCGTTGTACTCAGCACCCTCTTCAGCCTGGTGCTTCAACAGGGTATAGTAGTCGGCTACCCCCCACACCCCAAACCACTTTTGCACATCACGTTGACGGAGAGGAAGTGCCTGGCGATGAATGTCCATTACGGGCCTCCTTTGTGCGGTAGTCGCTAATGTTCCTGTAATGCATTCACCCGGTCGGCCACGTCATAAAACTGCGGGTCGTAGGCATACAGCTTTTCGAACTGCTTGCACGCTTCAGCCGTTTTTCCCCAGCGCTCGTACATATCTGCGTGACCATACTGCAAGATCTTGACCAGTTCCTGGTTGCGATCTGGTAGTGCCCTGCAATGTGAGGGTTAATGGACATGGGAGGGAGTTAAGGGGTAGTTGAGGTAGAATGGCGATCTGTTGCGCCGACCATGATACCCAACGAACCCATGCGAATCAATCTAACCTTCCTCGAAATCATTCTACTTCTCATCATCACCTGTTCGATTTACAGCTGGGTCAGGTACGGGAAGAAGATCACACGTTGGTGGAAAGACTTGCACCGAAAGCGTCGGTCAGCCGGACAGCTCCAGCCGCGTTCACCGGAAGCCTGTCCAAAGTGTGCCAGTGGCTATCATCGCTTGCCACGCCGCCCCCGGCGGGAGTTGTTCCCTGGCAGGAGGTCAAAGGCACTGCAGGACGAAAGAAGCGCATCGACACCACAGGTTACGCCTGCATGAACCCCAGATGCAGCTACCGATGGGTAACTGACCCGACAGTCCACGCGCTGGTCAGTGATGGGTATCGCGGAGTATGCAAGGACATCCTGTACCTGAGGTGCCAGGCCTGTGGGAAGAAGCAAACCAGTCGATTAGACACGCCGATGAAAGACCTGAAGGCACCACTGGCGCAAGTGTCCATGGTGCTGACTGCCATGGCGGAAGGGCTGGGGATCTCAGCAGCGGCGCGTGTCTTCGGTCATCATCCGTCCACCATCTCTAACTGGATGGCGCGCTGCGGGCGGCATAGTGCCCGTCTGCATGAACAGTTGCTGTTCCGCAAGCTGGAAGCGGGACATGTTCAGTTGGATGAACTGGTGACGAAAGTCAGAAACCGAGTGGAGCGAGTCTTTGTGTGGACCGCTGTGGAAGCCAGGAGCAAACTCATCATTGCTATCAGCATTGGCGAGCGGACTATCGCCAATGCCTGTCTGCTCATCCATCAGGTTACCATGGCCCTGTCACCTGGCTGTTTGCCGGTCTTCGCCAGCGATGGACTGAACCCATAGGGTCAAAAAACGTCATCGGTGATAGGATTTGAGGCCAATCTCCCACTAATACCAGGGAAGAGAGGTACCGCGGGAAGGACGGACTATTTCCTTGACCGCATCTGTTTCATAGCAGCCCTTCTGACCTTCGCAAGGTCTTTTTCCCTGGTTCCACCCAGGAAGCCATCACGATCAAGTGTCTGTACGAGTTCGGGACTGAGAGTTGCCGGATCAAGCGGTAATTCCAGCCTTCCGCAAACGGTGCAATCGACGATCCGCACATAGGAACCATCAGCTCGCTTCTCATCCCGAAGACGAAGCACATCTGGATAGAAATGGCCGCAAGAAGAGGCCTGTTGTCCAGAGAAATAGGGACCTGGCAAGGTTATCCCTCCTATTTGATGAAAGGGTGTCCTCTCTACAGAGATGATACTCTAAGCAGCCTCACGATAGTAATCGTGAATGATGCCACCGAGAACAGTGCGGCAGCAAACAGGTCCGGTACTCGCTGGGGGTGTCGGGCGGGGAAGGGGGATCTGCTGTTCGAGGCCCTGATGGGGCCGGGCGGTGTTATGGTAGGTGACAAACTCCGCCATCACCCGCCGGAGATGTGCCTGATTGATAATCAGAATCTTGTTCAGACACTCCTCGCGCACCGTCCGCACCCAGCGTTCGGCATAGGCATTGGCATTCGGGGCCTAGTAAGGGGTGCGGATCACCTTTAGGCCTTCCGAGCGGAAGACAGTGTCAAATGGCTCCGTATACTTCTTGTCGTTGTCCCGAATGAGAAACCGCATTGGCGGGTCGCGGTCCTCAAGTTCCCAGACCATCTGCCGTGCTTGTTGAGCCACCCAGGCCGCCTTCGGATGAGGTGTGCAGCCGGATTGACAAAGGCGTGTTACTTGTTAAAATATAATTTAGGCATGACTAAATTAGAGACGGGGTGGCTATATGCCAAATCCACTTGTTGCCTTGTTAGCAGGGGCAATCATCACTGGTTTCACTGTACTG
>CAZWAO010000225.1:0-4318 GCA_964631815.1 uncultured Ignavibacteria bacterium
GTTTGGAGGCGCAGGAGAAATGGGAAGTGGCGATCCTCAACAGCTTCACTCTCCTTAAGTAGGGGCCGCATTCATGCGGCCCCGCCTTTGGCGGGATGTTCCACCCGCGGGTGCGATCAGTCGCGCCCCTACCGCGCTTTATGATTCCGCAAAGGACGTACGGACTTGCCCCCCGGCTGTCTGCAAGACGGAGCCCCACTCCTACTTCACCAAGAGCATCCTTCTGGTATCGCTTCGCCACCCCAGGTCGAGCTTGTACAGATACACGCCGCTGGCTACGTCCTGGCCCTGTTGGTTCTTGCCGTCCCAGCTTACCTGGTAATCGTTGGCCTTTTGCGGCTCGTCCACCAGGGTCCTTATGCGCTGCCCGAGTATGTTGTAAACATGAAGCTTAACGTGACAGTCCTCAGGCAAGTAGTAGCGGATTACCGTTTCCTGGTTGAAGGGATTGGGGGAATTTTGGGAAAGGGCGAAAAACTCCGGAGCAGGCAAGCTGCTCCACTCGACCGAAGCCGTGCCGCCGAATGGACACCTCCCATAGAATTTCTTCACTTTGAATCCATCCTCCCAGCGGTTCTTCTCCTGAGCGAAGGGCGAGCTCCAATGCCGGAAGTGATACCTCTCCGGTATCCTGAACTCTACGCTGCACGACTCCTGGGGAACGGAAGCCAGGATGAAATCGCAGATGTTCTCGCTGTGAAGCGCGTCTATCTCCATCCGCATGGTCGCCTTCTTGCAGGTCCATGATTCGCAGCACCGGTTGCCATAGCCGGGAATGCTCGGAATCAACACATAGAACCCCGGCTGACCGCGAATGGTGGATTCCTCCACGGTCGGATCATGCGTCAGGCTCTCCTGCCAGCCATGGCCGGTATGCAAATCTCGCACGTCGAAAAGCAAGTCCATATGCACAGAGGCGTTGGTGTACTGGTTTGGGAACCAGGCGTAGAAGAAATGCCAGATCTGCATCAGGGTATCGACGTCGAGTTCCATAATGCCGGAGAGGTGATATCGATACAGGCCATCTCCTGCGTCCGCAAGCTCGACGGTAACTGACTCGCTCTCGATCAGGTAAGGGACGTTTTCCCTGTGCGGAGGCAGCTCATAGCAGTACACCTTCTCTTCGATCAGATCCTGAGGGCCGTCCAGGGGCAGTTTGATTTGGAGGTGAGTATAATAATTCAGACGGCACGCCACATGTGTGCCTTGGAAGTAGCTCCCGTCACACCACACTTCCACCGGCCGGTTACAGGTGATGTCGAAAACATCATCAAGGTCTCCCGGGCCCTCGTCGAACAATCCGATTCCGGTTCCTTCGTATAAGATGCCGCCGATGTTCCGATCCGGATATCGGTATTGATGTTCGACCGCCATACCAAGAGTGTCCCCCGAAGCCTCCGGCCTGAAATACTGAAGAGTGCAGCCGCGGGCAAACGAGCTTCGGTACACGTCGCATGTGGGCCAGGAAACAGACCACGCATCCTCGTCGAATCGAGCAAGGCTGGAGTTTGCGGTGAAGATACAGTCGTAGTCGTAGCCCGCGTATTTTATTCCTTTCATCTCCACTGTCCGACTAACCGTTACCTGGTCCAGACCGATCTCGATATGAAGACGGCTCACGTTGCGCATGGTTCCCGAAGCGACGGCGCGCGGAGCGAGAGCAGTGTTCAACAGGAGGAGGATAAACATCAGAAGGAAGAATGAAATCGGAAACCGCAGGCACTTGTGCATGAATCACCCCTTTGCTTTTAGCCCAGAGTGAATCTCCCGTTTTGGAATCAATCTATGATCTGCGCTTGGCTTACGAAAATTTCTCTGTGGATGGTCGCACTCCCACCCGCCTCCCGAATGTGCAACTCCCGTGCCCATATCCCGCAGTTGCGACCGAAATCCCTCTTGCTTGTAACCGGAAACCATGTAATCAGATGAGACAACCAGACAATCGACAGAAACCGATGTCGGCCCGCTTGAATCCGGCAAATGCGCCGTTTCCTGCGAACAGCGGGTCGCGAAATCATCCGTGTCGGTTCCAATTCCAAGTCGGGCAGCGGATTGGCATCTGTCGTAAAAATCTGCGACCGTCTTACCGGGCGAAAACAATATGTGTGCCGGTCGGGTCCCCGACCCGACCGGGACTTGCCGCCAGGTCAGGGGACCTGGCGGGCACAGAAGCTCGCACGGGCGAGGCTGGCTGAGAATCCCCGCCGGAACAAAAGAGATCAAAAAAAGTCCCCTCGCTGTATGCGAGGGGACTTCAATTTCATCTGAGTGGGCAGGGTTGAACGCCCGCCCGAACAACAAATCATCTGGTACTATTTCATCAAAACCATCTTCCTGGTGTGGTCGAAGTTTCCGGCCTTGAGTCGGTAGAAATAGATTCCGCTGCTCAGTTGAGTCCCGTCGTCGGCTCTTCCGTCCCATCTTAGGTTGTGCATTCCGGCGTTCTGGTATTCGTCGACTAAGGTTCTCACGGTGCGGCCGAGCACGTTGTAAATGACCAATTGCGCGCGACAATCCGTTGGCAGGAGGTAGCCGATCTGCGTTTCCGGATTGAACGGGTTGGGCTGGTTCTGGAACAGAGAGAACGTACCTGGTCGATTGGATTGGTCAGGCAAGTCCTCCACGTCGCTCGGCTCTTCCACGGTCAGCCCCACCTGCACGCTGTGTTGGATGGAACCGGATTTCTGTTTGCCGGTCACGGTCAGAGTGTAATAACCCTGCGGGGTGGCGGCAGTGGTATAGACGGTCAGAATGGTGGTGTCGACCGGAGTCAGGACCGCGCGATCGAATACGCCGTGGTCAGGCGGTGCAGGCAGTCCGCTCACCATCAGAGTGCAGGGGAACGCGAATCCGTTAAGGGAGTTAAGCTCCACCAGATAGCCGGCCGTATGCCCGGCAGCCACGTACTGATCCAAGGGATAGACCCAGATGGTGAAGTCGGGCAGGGGGTCCTCGGAGACGGTCACCATGAACTCGCAGGTGTCGGCCAAGCCGCAGGGGTCGGTGGCTGCCAGAGTGATTATGTAATCTCCGGGATCGCATTCAGTCAGCCACTCCACGTGATGCTCCACTATCACGGGATCGTGAGGGGCAGGCGGGTCGATGCCCAGCAAAACCACCACAGCCTCATCCCCGTCCGGATCGAACACGTGGAAATCGGTGCTGATGAACAATCCCAAGGGTATAACGTGGCCGTAATCCGGGCAGGTAAGCTCGGGAGGACGGTTGTAGACAGTCACCGTGAAGGAACAGGTATCCTCGGTCGAGCAGCTCTCGTTGGTTCTCAGCCGGATGACGTAATCCCCGTCCTCCTCACAGGTGGTTTGCCACTCCACGTGATAGTCCACCAGAACCGGACTATAAGTGGGCGAGGGAACGATGTCCAGGATTTCGACCGAGGAGGGATCGCATTCCGGATAGGTCAAAACGAAATTGGTGCTCACGAAAAGCTGGCCGGCATGCACGCTGTCGTCGTCCGGACAGGAGAAATCGCCCGTAGGCTCGTCCACGAACACGCTGAACTGGCAGGTGTCGGCCAGTCCGCAAGGATCGGTGGCCACCAGCCGGATGATGTGATCGCCCATGTCGCTTAAGGTGGTGACCCACTCCAGGTGATTGCCCACTAAAACCGGATCGTTGGCGCCGGCTGGATTGATGTCCAAGAAAACCACCGGGGCGGAATCGCCGTCCGGATCGAACACCGAGAAATCGGAGCTTACGAAAGTATCTTTGGCATGAACCACGCCGTCATCCGGACAGGTCAGCTCGGGCGGTCGATTGTATACCGCAACGTGGAAGTAACAAGTATCTTTTGTCTCGCAGTCGCCGGTGGCTGCCAGACAGATGGTAAACGTTTTACCGGCATCGTCGCAGTCGGTTTGCCATTCGATATGGTTTTCCACGATAGCCGGCTGATTCACCGGTTCGGGTTCTATTCCGCAGATGCTCACCGGCGTGGGTTTGTCCGGGGGAAGGTCGACTGAGAAATCCGTGCTCACGAAATTCTCCCCGGCATGCACCGAGTCGTCTTCCGGACAGGTAATCTCCGGAGGTATTATGTAGACTCTGACGTCGAAGAAGCAGGTATCGGCCAGCCCGCAAGGGTCGGTGGCTTTCAGGCAGATGGTGAAAAGTTTGCCCGCATCCGCACACTCGGTCTGCCACTGGACGTGGTTTTCCACGATGGTCGGCTGATGTGCCGGAGTGGGAGTTATGCCGCACAGGCTCACCGTCACCTGGTCCAAATCCGGATCGGAAGAGGAAAAATCGTCGCTTTGGAAAAGCCCTCCGGCATAAACCGAATCGTCCTGCGGACATT
>CAZWAO010000226.1:0-4311 GCA_964631815.1 uncultured Ignavibacteria bacterium
AGCTTCTGCACTCCAAAGGCTATAGTATATATCGGCTTAGATCCTCGTCCTCCACGATATCTTTGAGCGTTTTCTGCACCAACTGCCGAGTGACCTTTACGCTTTTGATCTTGGCGTCCGGGACTTCGAACATGACATTCTCCAAAAGCGTGGTCATCACCGTATGCAGCCTTCTGGCGCCGATGTTCTCCGTTCGCTCGTTAACCAAGTTGGCTATTCGGGCCACTTCCTCTATCCCGTCCCTGGTGAAGGAGAGCTTCACGCCCTCGGTGGCCATGAGAGCAGTGTATTGCTTGATCAGAGCGTTCTCCGGCTCGGTGAGTATGCGGACGAAATCCTCCGCCGTGAGGCTGTCTAATTCCACCCGAATGGGAAACCGGCCCTGCATTTCGGGAATCAGATCAGAGGGCTTGGAGGCGTGAAACGCGCCGGCGGCGATGAACAGAACATGATCGGTCTTGACCATGCCGTACTTGGTCATCACGTTGGTGCCCTCCACTATGGGCAGCAGGTCTCTTTGTACCCCCTCCCGGGATACGTCCGGTCCCTCCTTGGGCTTGTCTCCGGCAATCTTGTCCAGCTCGTCGACGAAGATTATACCCGAATTCTCCACCCTCTCCAACGACTCGGAGATGACCCCCTCCATGTCCACCAGCCTTCCGATCTCCTCTTGGGTTAGGATCCTTTGGGCCTCCGCCACGGTAACCTTTCTTCTTTTGGTCTTCTTGGGCAGCATGCCGGAGAACATCTCCTGGAAATTGACACCCAGTTCCTCGATTCCCTGCGGGGAGAAAACCTCGATCACCGGGAACCTGTCGTTGGGCACGGAGATTTCGATGCTTCTTTTGTCCAACTTGCCTTCGCGCAACTGGGTTCTGAGCTTCTCCCTGCTCTTTTCCCACTTCTCCTCGGGGTCTTCCTCGGTGCTTGCCGCGAAACTGAAGGAGGGCGACTGGACATCTCCGGGCGGCGGTTCTATCTTTTTTCGCCGGGGCCTGGGAGGCAGAAGATGATCCAGTATCTTTTCCTCGGCCAGGCTGTGAGCTTTGGATTTGACCTCCTCGGCCTTTTCCCGTTTAACCATGGCTACCGCCAGGTCGGTTAAGTCCCTGACCATGGATTCCACGTCCCGGCCCACGTAGCCCACCTCGGTATACTTGGATGCCTCCACTTTGATGAACGGGGCGTTGGCCAGGTTGGCCAGCCTGCGGGCGATCTCGGTCTTTCCCACACCGGTAGGCCCGATCATGATGATGTTGTTGGGCATGATCTCGTCCCGGAGATCGGACTGGACCTGTTGTCTCCTCCAACGGTTTCGCAGGGCGATGGCCACGGATTTCTTGGCCTTGTCCTGTCCGATGATGTATCGGTCCAACGCTTTTACGATCTCCTTGGGGGTAAGCTGTCTTCTGGGGTCCTGGCTTGCGGAAAATTCCATGTCGCCTATGTCCTTAGGCTCCGAAAGGGCCTGGTTTTTCGTCTGATTCATTTTCGCTCTCGCACCTCCTTAAGGGCGGTCTTCGCCTCTTCGTCCTCACCACAAATGAATATATGTAAATTCCTGCGTTTTCAAAGAGTTTCCGTCAATACCAATCTCGATTTCTTCGTCCTCGCAACATGTGCCAAGCAGGCCAACTCTGTGTGTGTCAATATATTATGTCCCACAAAACACAGGTTTCACGGTGTGATCGAATCCTGGGACAGGGATTTGAAGCACACACTAAAAGCACCGGAGCCGGAGCGTCCATCCTGCCAGAAAAAGGCTTGTGCTCGGACCCCAGCTTTGTCTTTCTCACAACTCTTCTATGATTATCTGGTCGTTGGTATATACGCAGATAGAGGAGGCGATCTCTATGGATTTTCTGACTATGGTTTTGGCATCCAGATCGGAGTGGGCCTTGAGCGCGCGAGCAGCAGATAGGGCGTATGCCCCTCCCGAACCTATGGCCACGATGCCGTCGTCCGGCTCGATTACGTCACCGTTTCCCGAGATTACCAGGGCATGTTCGTGGTCCAATACGGCCAGAAGCGCCTCCAACCTGCGCAAGTACTTGTCCATACGCCAGTCCTTGGCCAGTTCCACGGCAGCCCGGGGAAGGTTGCCCCGGTACTCCTCGATCTTGGCCTCGAACCGCTCGAACAAGGTGAAGGCGTCGGCCGAAGTGCCGGCGAAACCGGCCAATATCCTGTCGCTATATAACTTGCGAAGCTTGTTGGCATGCTGTTTGACGATGGTGTCCTCCAGGCTCACCTGCCCATCGGCGCCCATGGCCACCTTGCCATTATGCTTCAATCCAATTATGGTAGTCGATTTTATCATCGAAACCTGCACCTCAGTTTTCAAAAATCAGAGATTATCAACCCGCAGCATCTCTCCGCGGCTCTCTCCAATGCTTTTCTCCCAAGTTCTACGCTCGAGGGTGTGCTTTTTTATACGCTTTTTTGAGTCCCTCGGTGGTGACATGAGTATATATCTGAGTGGTGGACAGACTCTCGTGTCCCAAAAGCTCCTTGATGGTCAGAAGGCCGGCTCCTTCGTCCAGCAGGTGGGTGGCGAAGGTGTGCCTCAGCATATGAGGACTGGCTCGCCTCTGCTCGCTCACCCCGCGGGCATACTTCTTGACTATCCTGCTGATGCTTCTGGCAGAGAGTTTCCTGCCGAACCGATTCAGGAAGACCGTCTGGCTCTCCATCCGGCCGGTCGAATCCTCAAACATGCTCTTTCGTTCTTTCAGGTAAAGATTCAAAGCTGCCAGCGCCTCGGCCCCTACCGGAATTATCCTTTCCTTCTTTCCCTTGCCCATCACCCGAATCAACTGTCCGGGGAAGTCTATATCGGAAAGAGACAAGGCGGAAAGCTCCGATAACCGCATGCCGGTGCTGTAAAAAAGCTCCAATATGACCGCATCCCTGATTCCGGCCAGTTTCTCCCTGGGAGGAGCCTGAAGCAGACTCTCCATCTGCGGAACGGTCAGAAAAGAGGGCAACGATTTCCTCCTCCTGGGACCGGAGAGGCCCGCACCCAAATCCACCGTGGTTTTTCCCTGCTTGAGCAAATAACTGAAGAACGATCTCAAAGCGAACACCCGGTGGGCAATGCTGCTCTCCTTCAGTCCCTTCCTCTTGAGGAAAACCACAAAGTCCCGCAGAACCGCTCTGGATAGGAGTGGAAGAAAGTCTTCTCCCAGGCCTCTTTCTTTTAGAAACTCACCAAAGGTGTTCAAAGCACAGCGATAAGATACGATGGTGTTCTGGGAGAAGTTCTTCTCTTTGAGCAGGTGGGTGAGGAAATCGTTTTTCTCTTGCTCGAAATCCTGCATGATACCTCTGGGTTGAAATCCCGGAACCTGCCTTATGCCCCGTGGAACCGGGACAGCTAAAACCCGCGCCGAAAGCTACCCTAACCTTCGGTGTGAGCAGGCTGGCTCACATCCTTGGCCTCGTCGCTTTCAGCCGCTTCCGACTGTTCATAATCGCATCGGAGGCACTTGAGATAGCGCCCCTTGGCTTTAGAGGATTTCTCCAAAAGGAATTCGGCGCCGCATTCCGGGCAGGTCCGGCTTACCGGCCTGTCCCAGGTGGCGAACTTGCATTGGGGATAGTTGGAGCATCCGAAGAAGGTCTTTCCCCTTCTGGTCTTCCTTTCCACTAAAGACCCGTCGCAGCCCTCCTCCGGACATTTCACTCCGGTGGAGATGGGACGCGTGAACTTGCAGTCCGGGTATCTGGAGCAAGACAAAAACCGGCCGTACCGGCTGATTTTTATCATCATGGGGGCGCCGCACTTCTCGCACTTTTCCTCGGGGAGAACGGTTCCGTTCTCGTCTCCGGGCAGCGGCTTGGTATTCTTGCATTGGGGAAAAGCCGAACAGGCCAGGAATTTTCCGTTTCTTCCCCAGCGGATGATCATGGGGCTGCCGCATTTCTCGCAAGTTTCGTCGGTTTTCTGCTGGGTCAGCTCGCGGATGTGCTTCTTCTTTGCCTCCACCTCTTCCAAATTGGTCTGAAAGGGCTGATAGAAATCCTCCAGCACCTTCACCCACTGCTCCTTCCCCTCCTCGATCTTGTCCAGCTCCTCCTCCATCCCGGCAGTGAACTTGACCTCGAATATGTCCGGGAAGTTTTCCACTAAAATCCGGTTCACGGTCTTGCCCAATTCGGTGGGAAACAGCTTGCGGTTTTCCGTCTCCACGTATTTTCTCTGTTTGATGGTGGAGACGATCTGAGCATAAGTCGAAGGTCGGCCTATTCCGTTATCCTCCAGTTCCTTTATCAGCGTGGCCTCGGAAAAGCGAGGAGGCGGCTTGGTGA
>CAZWAO010000227.1:0-4303 GCA_964631815.1 uncultured Ignavibacteria bacterium
CGAGGAGAACTCCTTCCTGATGGTGATGGTATCTCTGAAGGCAGAGTGCTTTCTGCTGATCTCAACCACGTCGTCCAGTATATGGATCAACTCCACCCGGGTCAACAGGGAGGGACCGATTCGGGCGTAATTCAGAAAGTCCGTCAGGATGCGGTTCAATCTGGCGGATTCCTTGACGATGAGCTCCAGAAGCTTTGCGTTTTCCCCGATCGGAGACAGGTCGTCTTTGAGCACCTCCACCGAACCGGAGATGGAGGCTAAGGGATTGCGTATCTCGTGAGCAATCCCCGCGGAAAGCTCCCCTACCGCCGCCAGCCTGTCGGCCACCCGCATTCTTTCCTCCAGCTTCAGGGCGTCGGTTATGTCTTGGAAAACGGCCACCACTCCTCTGATCCCAATCTCCTTGTCCCCCAGGATGGATGTGCTTATTCCCAAGGGCACTTTCTTTTCCTTGGCGTCCTCCACGTACAGGAGCGCCCGGGTGCCTTCCTGATTGAATCTTATGCCCTGCATCAGTTTCTCCCCCAGCTGAGGCATCCGGGACCTGAACACTTCCCGGCAGTCCTTGCCTCTCACTTGGGCCTCCGAATAACCCAATATCCCCTCTGCCGCCCGGTTGAAATACACGATTCTGCCCCAGGTGTCGATGGTCACCACCCCGCTTCTCAAATGGGCCAGAATCTCATCGGTATCCGCTTTGACCTTGTCCAGTTCCAGGGAAGCGCTCCAGGCTTCCTCTCCCTGCACCTTCAGCTTCTGGGCAAGATAGCCGCTGATTAAAGCCACCAGGAAGAAGCTGCATATGTGCAGGAACGCCTTATAAAAGTATGCGTCGCTGATCAGAGTCAGACTTCCCGGCGATAGCTCCAGGCCCTCTTCCATCCACAGAACCCAGATATAAGCCAAGCTCGAGAGACAAGCCGCCAGCCCCCCCCCGATCAGTTGATAAATGAGACTGGCGGAGAGTATGGTCAGGATGAACAGAGTGGCGAAAGGGCTGCTCAGCCCACCGGCGTGCTGGATCAACCCCGTCTCCACCGCTATCTCCGTAGCCAATTGCAAAATCAGCGCGCCGTTGAACAGAAACCGATGAGTTTGCCTCAGGTCGAAGGCCACCACCAGGAGCACGGCCAGAGTGGAGAAGGAGTATACCACGAAGGGGAACACCAACCCGTCCGGCACCCGGAGGAAGAGCACCACGATGATCAACAGCAGCGTAAAGATGGAGAGGCGCGACAGAAGCAGCCAGGGCACCCTGGAAAAGGAGGCGTCCGGCCGGTTCCTCTCTTTCGGTTGCCCGGATGGGGGCTGTTCTATTAGCTCGCGGTGCGTCATAAGGTATCAGACATCCCGGTAGGCAGCGCCACTGTCAGGTCCCATAGACTTACACCACTGCAAGCAAGAGCAGTGGTGTAAGAGAGGATACGCGATTATGACTTTGTGGCAACGAGCACAATCGCAGCCCCGCCTATTGGATTTTCCCGATGATTTCGAACATGGGGAGGTACATGGATATCAGGATTCCTCCGATCGCGGCTCCCATGAAGACGATGATCACCGGCTCGATGACCGAGGTCAAAGCCGCCACGGCCGCATCCACTTCCTCGTCATAGAAGTCGGCGATCTTGGACAACATGTCGTCCAAACCTCCGGTTTTCTCTCCCACCGAGATCATCTGGGTGACCATCGGAGGAAAGACCCCGCAGGCCTTCAAGGGTTGGGTTATGGTCTCTCCCTCGGCGATGGACAGAACCGACCTTTTGATGGCGTCGTGGATAACCCGGTTGTTCGAGGCCCGAGCCGTGATGTTCAGGGCATCCAGAATGGGAACGCCGGAGGAGATCAAGGTGGCCAGCGTTCTGGTGAACCTGGAGATGGCGCCTTTGCGTATCACATCCCCTATGAGCGGGAGGCGCAGTTTGAAGTGGTCGATGTTAAGCCTGCCTTGATCGGTCTTGGAGTAGAACTTGTATGCTACGATTCCCACGATTACCAAGACCAATCCAGTCAGGATGTTGCCCCTCAAGAAGGCGCTCAGACCCAGAATGAACTTGGTGGGACCGGGCAATTCCGCTCCCAACCCGGCGAACATCTTGGCGAATACGGGTACGATGTAGGTCAACATGATGAAGGTCACGCCGATGGCCACCGTCATCACCACCGCCGGGTAGATCATGGCGCCTTTGACTTTGCGCGTCAAAGCATCCGCTTTCTCCCGGTAGGTGGCCAGCCTCGCGAGAATCACGTCCAGCGCCCCGCCGATTTCTCCGGCGTCCACCATATTAACGAAGAGATCGTCGAAGACCCTCTTGTGCTTGGCCAGGGCCTCTGATAGAGTGGTTCCGGCTTGCACGCTTTCCTTCACCTGGGCGATGATCCGGCGAAGCTCCGCCGATTCCATCTGCAGCGACAGGATCTCCAGACACTGCACCATGGGAAGACCGGCCGCTATCATGGTGGAGAACTGTCTGGTGAACCTGGAAATCTGAACCTTCTTCACGCCGCTGCCGATTCTGATTCTGATCTGAGAGGATTTGGCGGAGATCTGAGACACCAATATCTTCTTGCCGCGCAGGATCCTCTCTAAATCAGCCCGGTCCTTTGCCCTCAGCTCACCGGCGATCTGTGCCCCGCCTAATGTTTTTCCCTTGTAGGTGAATACCGGCAACTTGGCCTCCTTCCCCCAGGACCCGAAGTCTCCGGTTGGGTTCGCCGACCCAGGTCCGGATCTTGACCACCGCTTAAGATCCCGAGTTTGAGACTGACTTCATGGCTCTTTCTGTCTTTTACTACTTCTCCCGCCCGGGACGCGTGTCATCCGGCGGCGATCCGCTGGCGGGACGCTTCGGACTTCCTGGCCAGAAGCTCGTTAAGCTCCTGCATGTTCGAACTTCGGCCCATGGCATCGCCCAGAGTGATCTTATGTTTCAGGTACAGCTCGGCCAGAGACTGGTTCATGGTTCTCATGCCGTACTTCTGCCCGGCCTGCATAAGGCTGTAAATCTGATGGATCTTGTCGTCCCGGATCAGAGCCCGGATGGCCGGCGTGCAGATCATCACCTCCAGAGCCAGAACCCTTCCCCCTCCGATCTTGGGGATCAGTTGCTGACTCACCACCGCTTGCAGCACGAAGGATACGGTGACCCGCACCTGCTCCTGCTGGTTGGTGGGAAAAACGTCGATGATTCGGTTGATGGACTCGGCACAGGAGTTGGTGTGCAAGGTGGCGAAGGCCAAATGCCCCGTCTCGGAGATGTTTAGAGTGGCCTCCATGGTTTCTAAGTCTCTCATCTCTCCCACCAGAACCACGTCCGGATCCTCTCTCAGGGCGTATTTCAGAGCATTGGCGAAGGACTGGGTGTCGGAGTATACCTCCCTTTGGTTGATCAGACAGGAGATGTGGCGGTGCAGGTATTCGATGGGGTCCTCCACCGTAAGGATGTGGCAATGTCTTTCCTGATTGATCTTATTGATCAGGGCAGCCAGGGTGGTCGATTTTCCGCTTCCCGTGGGACCGGTTATCAACACCAGGCCGCGGGGCAGATCGGCCAGCTCGGAAACCACCTTTGGTATGCCCAACTCCTCGAACCCCGGGATACGGAAGGGTATCTGCCTGAGAGCCACTGCCACGTTTCCCCGCTGCATGAAGACGTTGCACCGGAAACGGCTCAGGTTCTCGATTCCGAAAGACAGATCCAGCTCGCTTTTCTCCTCGAATTTCTGTTTCTGCTTCTCATTCATTATACTGTAGGCCAGCTTCTTGGTGTCCTCCGGCGTGAGGACGTCCACATCCGTCTTGACCAGTTTTCCATCCACTCTCAACTGCGGGGGCGAGCCTACGGTGAGATGCAGGTCGGAGGCATTTCGCTTTGTCATCATCTCCAGAAGCTCCCGTAAGGTGACCATCTTTCGCTCCTGTGCTTTTTTCGTTTGAGTAAACGCCGAAGCTGATCCTATTCCTTATATATTATCGACTTGACAATTCGATTCTTAAACTCGTCTTCCGGCCAAGGCGCAGAATTCCGCCAGCGGAACACTCAAAAGATCAGGCCGTCACCCCCACCACCTCTTCCACGGTGGTGACGCCTCTTTTCAGCTTCTCCAGGGCCGCCGTTCTCAAGGTGAGCATACCTTCGGCGATGGCTTGTGCCCTCAGGTCTGCGTTGGAGGCCCGGGTCACTATCATCCTCTCGACCTCAGGACTCATGACCATCACCTCAAAGATACCCGTCCTTCCGGAGTAACCTGTGCCGTTGCATTCCGAGCATCCTTTGCCCTCATACACCTTGACGCCGTCCACTTC
>CAZWAO010000228.1:0-1335 GCA_964631815.1 uncultured Ignavibacteria bacterium
TCAAACCAGGATATCTCTTCGATCAACGTGACATATTCGATTTTGCTTTTTGCTTTGCCTCCATACTCCTTGGCCATGGGATAGGCCATAAATCCTGCTTTTGCCATTTTCTTAAATAAATCGTGCGGGAACTCCTCGTCTCTCCGATCCAATTGGGCAGATACGGGAGCGATTTCCTTCGCTCCGAACTCCTTGGCCATATCCCTGACCGCCTGCTGACTGTCGGCCACGTTGTAAGTCATGACTCCTCCAGATTCGTTTTGGGGTTACTTACCTTATAGGACGTTTGCTTTGTGATGGTGCGGCATGGAACCTCGTCAATCTGCAACCCTATAATCTATGAATTTTGCCGCCGGAATCAACAAGAATGTGATGATTGGGGGAAGAATCTGCCCGGCCCCGGAAGCCGTGGCAGGCTGGCGATGATACGGTGGAGAGGGCCTCCTGCCGCCCGGTTGGTGGAATAACATTCAATCCGGCTCCGGGCATCTGACAATCGGAGTGTGAGAGGAGGAGGGGAAAGGATGACGGTTAAAGGATTTTCTCCTCTTTTCTTCTTTTACCCACCTCGTTTTTCACGTATTCGATGGCCTCGGTGGTGGTGGTTCCGGGGGTGAAGAGCATGCCCACACCCATTCCTTTCAGCTTGTGCATATCCTCTTCGGGTATGATGCCGCCTCCGAAAAGGAGAATCTGCTCCGCTTTCTTCTCCTTGAGAAGGGAAAGCACCCGGGGGAAGAGCGTCATATGGGCGCCGGAGAGGATGCTCATGCCGATGGCATCCACATCTTCCTGGATGGCCGCCTCCACGATGGTTTCCGGCGTCTGACGCAAGCCGGTGTAGATCACCTCGAACCCCGCATCCCGGAAAGCGGCAGCTATCACCTTTATTCCTCGATCATGCCCGTCCAAGCCGGGCTTGGCCAACAGAATTCTGATTTTTCGTTCCATGCTTTCTCCTGTTTCCAGCGGACAAAGGTGCCCGATCAACTTTCGGTCTATATTTCCTCTCCCCTCCGGGGAGAGGATTAAGGTGAGGGGGTAGTTTTTCTTCCCCTCATCCTAGCCTTGGCTACGCCGTAGGCCTCCCCAAAGGGGAGAAGGAACACTCTAAATCAACGGTGGTTCAACGTATTCTCCGAATACCTCCCGCAGAACGTCGCAGATCTCGCCTTCGGTGGTGTAGCAGCGGACGCATTCTATCAAAGCCGGCATGGTGTTGTCTGTTCCTTGCGCGACTTTCTTCAAATTCTCCAGCGACCGCTTTACCTTGTCGTTGTCGCGTTTTTCCCGCACCTTCTGGACGTTTCGGACCTGCTCTCTTTCCACCTCCGG
>CAZWAO010000228.1:1435-4279 GCA_964631815.1 uncultured Ignavibacteria bacterium
GAGGGCGATGTGAACGGCCTTCTCCGACGGCAGGGCGTAGGTCTCGTCCATGGAGTTGGTGTGAAGGCTCTGGGTGCCTCCCAGAACTCCGGCTAACGCTTCAAATGCAGTGCGAACGATATTGTTCTCCGGCTGTTGGGCGGTGAGGCTGCATCCGGCAGTTTGAGTGTGAAATCTCAAGAGCCAGGATTCCGGCTTCTTGGCCTTGTATTTCTCCCGCATATGCCTGGCCCAAATGCGCCTGGCGGCCCGATACTTGGCTATCTCCTCGAAGAAGTCCAGATGTGCATTGAAGAAATGCGACAGCCGGGGAGCGAAATCATCCACGTCCAGGCCGGCTTTGATGCCGGCTTCCACATAGGCGAACCCATCGGCCAGGGTGAAAGCCAATTCCTGCACGGCGGTGGAGCCTGCTTCCCGGATGTGATAGCCGGAAATGGAGATGGTGTTCCACTTGGGCACGTGTTGGGTGCAGAAGGCCATCAGGTCGGTGATCAGCCGCATGTGGGGTTCCGGCGGAAATATCCATTCCTTCTGGGCGATGTATTCCTTGAGGATGTCGTTTTGCAGCGTGCCGGTGAGCTTGTGTGACGGCACGCCCTGTTTTTCCCCCACCATGATGTACATGGCCAAAAGAATGGAAGCCGGCGCGTTTATGGTCATGGAGGTGGATATCTTGTCCAGGCTTATCCCGTCGAAGATCACCTCCATGTCCTGCAGCGAGTCTACCGCCACGCCGCAGATGCCCACTTCCCCCAGGGAGAGGGGTTGATCCGAATCCCATCCCATCAGGGTGGGCAAATCGAAAGCCACGGAAAGACCGGTCTGTCCCCGGTTCAGGAGAAAGTGATATCTCTCGTTGGTCTGGCGGGCGGAGCCCATTCCGGAGAACTGCCGCATGGTCCATAGTCGCCCCCGGTACATATTGGTTCTCACCCCACGGGTGTAGGGATACTCCCCGGGAAAACCCACATCCCGGTTGTAGTCGAAATCCTGCAAATCCAAGGGGGTGTAAAGCTCTTTGATCGGCTCGCCTGAGACCGTGATGAACTTCCTGTCGGGAAGACTCTTGGCCTGTTTTACGGCCTCCTCCCACTTTTTCTGTCGTTCGGCGATTTCCTTTGATCCGGTTTGGCCTGACATAAGATCACCTCTTTCACCCTGTCGATTCTCAGCTACCCAAGAAGACTCACGAATGGTCCGCTTTACGGATCAGCCCGAGTTGGTTATGCTGATCCGACTCATTATCTTTTCTCCGACGGAATAGGGATCGTCCTGACCCTGGAATACCCTTTCCGTAACCTCATCCAAATCCAGCGAAACCAACACCTTTTCCCCCACGATATCTCTTATCTTCATCTCGACGATCTTTTTGATTTCCGCTTTGATCTGTTCCTTCCGGTGTCTCTCGAAGTGATGATGTTCCATTATGAACTTACGGTGTTGGAGAATCTTGGAGAGCAGAACATCGATTCCCTTGTTGTTTACCGCCTCGGCGGAGACGACCGGGTATTCCCACTCTCCCTGTTTTCGTCGAATGTCCAAGATCATCTCCAGCTCGGTGACGATTCTCCGGGCGCCTTCCCGATCGGATTTGTTCACCACAAAGACGTCGGCGATCTCCATCAATCCGGCTTTCATGGCCTGGACCGAATCGCCCGATTCCGGAACCAGAATCACCACCGTGGTGTCGCAGGCATTGACTACGTCCAGCTCCACCTGTCCCACGCCCACGGTCTCGATCAGCACGTAATCCTTGCCGAAGGCGTCCATCACCAGCGATACCTCCTTGGTGGTGGTGGCCAGCCCGCCATATGATCCTCTCGTAGCCATGCTGCGGATGAAGACTCCCTCGCGGTTGGTCAAATCCTGCATGCGGATGCGATCCCCCAGAAGGGCCCCGCCGGTGAAGGGGCTGGTGGGGTCCACCGCAATTATCCCCACGCTTTTTTGGCCGTTGACCAAAAGGGCGGTGAGCTTGTCCACCATGGTGCTCTTGCCGGCTCCGGGAGGTCCGGTAAAGCCCACCCGATAAGCCTTGCCGGTTTTAGGATAAAGCCGGGCCAGCACCTTTCGGTAATCGGCGGACTGGTTTTCCACAAAGGAGATTATCTTGGACAGGGCCATCCTGTCGCCGTTGTAAAATCGCTCCAATATGTTCATTGAACTCCGGAACCTCTAACTTCCTGATGTTTCGCTCCGCGATTCACGCCGTCACAGGCTTTCGTCGGAAATCTTGATGTCCTTTATCCTCAGTTGGATCTTGTAGGTGTCGTTCCAGTGATTGGTTTCCAGCACGTAGGCCAGATCTATCCTGATGCCCTTCATGCAAAGCACCTTCACCATGTCTCCCATGCCGAAGCCGATGCAGTCGAACACCGGCCCGGCCTTCTTCACCCTGAGTCGGAGATGGTTATTTCCCACCACGTAAGGCTCGCCCCACACGTGCAGCTTCTCGGTGATGAACACCGGCCGCATGTTCTGGGGGCCGAAAGGCGCGAAAAGCTCGAGCACCTTTAGAAACTCGGGGTTGATCTGCTCCAACTCCAGCGGTGCATTGATGGAGAGTCGGGGAATCAGATCGTCCTTGGAGAGCTTGGCTCCGGCTACCCGGATAAACGTCTCCCGGAAAGGCTGAATGTTGTCCGGGGGTATGGACAATCCTGCCGCGTATTTGTGTCCCCCGTATTTGTACAGGTAGCCTTCGCATTCCTTCAGAGCCTCATACAGGTGAAAGCCGGGTATGCTGCGGGCAGAGCCTTTTCCCTCGCTTCCGTCTATGGCGATCATGATGGTGGGACGATGAAACCTCTCCACCAGCCGGGAGGCCACGATCCCGATCAC
>CAZWAO010000229.1:0-4165 GCA_964631815.1 uncultured Ignavibacteria bacterium
ATGGAATGATGCCCAGGGGATGATTGGGGAATTCCGTTACCACGGTGATCTTGTGCCCCAGCCTGGTTAAGTTCTGCACCATCTCCCAGGCCCTGATCTGGGCTGCGCCTTTGTCTGGAGGGAAATACTGGGTAAGGTAGAGAATGTTCATTCTCTTCGGCGTCTTCCCCTCATGTCTTTTGTGATACGACCTGGCGCTCTGATCGCTCGCTGCATTGCCGCTTGCGTCAGAGATCTTCCAGGTCGATCCTTTGAACGTTTGATTGGTCAAAGCAGGAGTTCCCTTGGACTCGCCCTCATCCCATCAACTGCTCTACCGCTTGTAGAAGGCTCTCCTCTCTTCTCTTAAGCGGAAACTGTGATTTTATTCTCTGTCGTGCCCTCTTACCCAGCTCTGGTTCACTTTCCAATCCCCGTTTAATCAGGACTGCCAGCTTCTCCGGGCTTCGTTCGGTTAGGAAAATACCGCAGTTTCCTACCACCTCGGGAAGTGCCGCGACCCTGGTGACTACGGGAATGCACTCGCAAAGCATGGCCTCGGCCAGTGCGCACCCGAAACTCTCCTGACGGGAGACCTGAACGTAAATCTTGGATTCCGACATCAGAGAGAATAACGTCTCCTGCTTCACCTCGCCGAGGAATTTCATGTTGGGGGAAGCGATGTTTTTCAAATATCTGATGGAGCCATTCATCCATTTCCCCGCCAGAATAAACTGAACTTCCGGCAGCAGCGTACTGGCCTTAACAAACAAGTCCAGGTCCTTGACCAGGAGATTGACATTGCTGACCGTGCCCACACATAATACCTTCTTCTCCTTGGACTGGTGAAGATGATTACCGCACACATCGGGATCGAAGCCCAGATAGACCAAGCTCAGCTTGACGGGATCGACCTTGGCATTCCTCAGCGCATCCAGTTCGGTGCTCTTCGATACGGCCAGGATCCGGTCGGCAAATCGGAATATAAACCGGGGCAGCCATTTTTTCCACCAGAAAGAGAAAAGACCATACCCGATCTGCGGGAGGCAAGCCACGTCGTAGCCGCCCGCGACCACCATGCTCTTCTTCCCCAGGAGCATGGAGTAGAGGACGGGAAAGAACGAATGCACGCTGCCGAACCAGGAAAAGGTGAGATCACACCAGCAGACTCCTCTCCATATGGAGTAAGCATCCAGAATCGTCGAAAACCTCACTATCCTTATCTGATGTCTCTTTTTCAGGATTTCTAAGTCCTTACCTATAAAGGAACTCATCTTCCTATCGTAGACGAAAAGGATTCTCATGGGAACCTGAATAAAAGCGAAATGTCTTCCAGCTATATCGTGTCTTTATCGTCTCAAGCTGCATTCGGCGAATCGGGAACCCGAGGATCACTTGCTGTAGGTGTTTTTTGAAGAACTAGACCAAGTGCATGATGATAACCTCGGAGGCGAGCGTGCTTTTCGTCAGAGTCGAGCCTCAGAACCTTAGCTACAATTATCCATTTTGTCATCAACTCGAAGCAGGAAACAAGCCTGAGAATCAGATGGGCCAATCTGCCGAAGTATTTCCTGCTGAAATAGAGCCTCTTCTTATAGAATAAACTGATTTTCAGCGCAAGATCCTGCTGAGCGCTTTGTCCCCCATGGTGAATTACGGCTGCGTCCGGATAGTATACTACCGACCAGCCTTGTCGCTTGGCCCGAATGCACCAATCGACGTCCTCAGAGTAGAGGAAGAAGTTCTCATCAAGCAGGCCGATGAGATCAACCGTCTTTTTGCGGATCATCAGACAGGATCCCGAGACCCAACCCACTTGCAGGGGCTCCTTTCGAGGAAGATAGGGGCGAGAGCAGAGGCGCTGGATTCGTCGCCCCCAGGGCGTCCATCCGACGGCAAAGCCGGAAAGCACCAGATCCTTCAGTCGAGGTAAGGGAAACGCCGATGGTTGCAGAGTACGGTTGGAGTTGAGAACCTTACATCCCACTATTCCCACGGTTTCGTGATCTTTGAGATATTTGACCATCTTTGCCAAGCCGGCGCCAAGCATCTGAGTATCAGGATTCAGCAGAAGAGCATATTCTCCTCTCATCAGCTGCAGCCCCTGATTGCCGGCTGCTGCAAATCCGAGATTGACTCGGTTTGACACAACTCTCACATCAGGAAACTTAGCTTTCACCTCTGCAGCACTTCCGTCAGCGGATGCATTATCAATTACCAGGATCTCGAAGTTGAGCTGATCGGTGAATCGATAAACGGAGCTTATGCAGTCGACCAGCAGATCCTTGGTGTTGTAGCTTACGATGATGATCGAAAGATCCATATCAATTGGATTCCATCCGCCGTGCAGCTCGTCTCTCTTTCGTTGCCAGCTGACGTTTACGATTCGAATCCTTCTGGCCGCGTTGTCCTACCGACTGCGACTGGTCTCAACCGACGATGTCAATCTCCGTATGCTTCTTTCCTTTAACAGCCTTTCTGACGAAAACAATAGAGCGCAAAGAAATGCCAACATAGATGTGTCATAGACGAAAACAGTTAGAAGCCAGAAGACGCCTCCAGTCAGAAACACGACAACAGCTCCTATGAATCCGAAGCACATCCCCTGCCACTCTTTGTCGTCGGATTCCCGGACTATTCTTCGCGAGGTTGAAAACAAAAGGTACAACAAGAAAATCCAAGCAGCCGCACCTAGCATGCCAGTTTCTGCCAGGATGTTTAGGTAATGACTGTCGACATAACCGAGGCCCGCTCGTGGTTTTGACATCCGAGGTCTTGATGCATCCTCAAACCTCATGTTGGCCGCACCGACTCCGGTCAAAGGATTACCTAGAAACATCTTCCAGGCGTAATTCCATAACCGATATCTAAGCATCAGAGACAGATCCGGTGTCTTGCCTACGCTTCTGGCGGCGACCTTAAGGGGTAGGTTTGCCGTTCTGACAAAGAGGAAGGTGAATGTCTTCAGAAGGAAATCCTGAGCAGCTCCGAACAACATCAGACCCACCAGAAGCAGAGTGACACATACGACAGCTAATCTTCGAAATCCCATCTTCTTGTATGCCCGGAGAAGGAGTATCGTCACCATGGCAAGCAACGTTCCCAAAATCCAAGCCCTGGTTCGACTGATATAGAGAGCGAATGCCAAAGGAACAAACAGGGGCAGAAACAGAATCCGGCGTACCATACCTTTGGACGTCAGCAGAAGCGAGAACAGGGTGGCGATGGCTGCCCCGATGAACGCGCCGTAGATGCTTCCGATGGCCCCGAATATCCTTGGTCCCCCGCCTAATTGCAGGCTGCCCGAACCCAGATAATACTGAAGAATGCCATAGATGGCGGCAACCACGCCGCCGACAATTATAGCTCTGCTCACTCCCTGAAGCACGCGTCGGTTACTTGCCTGGTAGTAGGTTATGCCGAAAACGAAGAAGAAGGCGACTATCAACTTGGCCGTGTTGATCATACCAGGCACCGGATAGGAGGCATTTAGAAGAGAAGCCAAATTGGCGGTGATCAACAGAATCAGGGCATAAACGTATTTACGCGGAAACAATAACCCTCTGATCTCGCCAGATAAAGCCATTTGTCCAAAAAGCGAGCATAGCATCAAGAATATAAGCGCTTCTCCCAGATGGATCGCTCCTCCCGGGGTAATCTGCAGAGCAGTGGCCAGGAAAACGGGAAGGGCATACAACCCATACTCTGGCTTCATAAGAATGGAGGCAGCCAAAAGCCCCAACCCCAGGAATCCCACGGCATACTGAGTTTCTCCCGCAAGGATGAAGATGACTATGACTAACTCTGCCAATGCGAAAGTCACCATTACCCCACGTGAGACCTTCATCGGAAACTGTCCTGTGTCCACAGCTGAGTGATTCATCTTTTAAATCCCTATCCACAAGGAACCATTAAATGTTCTCTCCTATATGCCTGGCCAGAACCATTTCCACTTCCTCACCGCGCTTCGCCCAAGTGTGGTTTAGGATTCTTTCCGATCTGACCCGCGGATCATGTTTGCTATACTCGATGTCTTTAAGACATGCATCCAAGTGCTTCACAAACTGGTGTCCATTTTCAGCGATTCTAACGATATCTTCAAACTTGTATAACTCAGGCATATCGGTAGCTACAACCGGCTTTCCTGCAGCCAAGTATTCGTATGCCTTAACCGGGTCTATGCTGG
>CAZWAO010000230.1:0-4155 GCA_964631815.1 uncultured Ignavibacteria bacterium
CGGCGCACAGGTCGATGATCATCATGGGAATGAAAAAGGGACTGACCCGGTCGGGCCCCTGGTTCAACAGAATGGCATGTTGTTTCTCGAAGGTCTCTATCCCTCCGATTCCGCTCCCCACCACCACCCCCGCCCTCTCGGGTTTGAAGGATTCCGAGTTCAATCCCGACTGATCGAAGGCCTGCTGGGCGCCTGCCACGGCATACTGCTGGACCGGGTCCATCCTCCGGGCTTCCTTCTTCTCCATGCAGCGGGAGGGGTCGAATCCCTTCACCTCTCCCACGATCTGTGATGCGAACCCGGAGGGATCAAACCGGCTCACCCGGGTGATGCCGGAGACCCCGGCCTTGGCATGGGTCCAGAACTCCGCCAGGGTATTGCCGATGGGGCTGATGACCCCCATGCCCGTCACCACCACTCGATGGGAGGGAACAACAGAAACGTTCATGAAAAACCTCTCAGCTCTATTCTTTGGGAGCGTGGGCCTCTATGTAATCGATGGCCTGTCCCAAGGTTGTGATCTTCTCCGCCTCCTCGTCCGGGATCTCGAACTTGACTTCGGGCTGGCTGAATTCCTCCTCCAGCGCCATGATCAGTTCCACCGTATCCAGCGAATCGGCTCCCAGATCGTCGATGAATTTCGCCTCTCTGGTGACCTGGCCCTCTTCCACCCCCAATTGTTCCACTACGATCTTCTTAACTCTATCCTCGACTGACATGCCTTGCTCCTCCTTTGGGTTTTTATAAGGTCGAGTGCTTTGTATCTTCTTTCGCTTAGTCGTGCTTGCGCAGCGAATTCAACTCCCGGACGGGCGGTCCTCCTGACCGGGAACAACTTTCACATCAGGAATCCCCCGTCCACCTGAATCACCTGCCCGGTGATGTAATCCGCCTGATCCGAGACCAAAAACGCCACCAAGTTGGCCACCTCTTCCGGCCGCCCCGGCCTTTTCAAAGGGATCAGATTCAGGAAAGCGTCTTTGGCGGATTGGGGAAGGTTTTCGGTCATGGCGGTTTCGATGTAACCCGGAGCGATGGCATTCACCGTTATTCCTCGCCCGGACAGCTCCTTGGCCGCGGTTTTGGTCAAGCCGATCAGCCCGGCCTTGGAGGCGGCATAAGCCGACTGTCCCACGTTCCCCATCAGCCCGATCACCGACGTGATGTTCACTATCCTTCCGGACCTTTGTTTGATCATCACCCGGCCGGCGCTCTTGATCAGGTTGAAAGCGCCTTTCAAGTTGACCTTCATGATCTGGTCCCAATCCTGGTCGGCCGTCCGGATGAGCAGGTTGTCTTTTGAGATTCCGGCGTTGTTCACCAGGATATCCAGCGTGGAGAATCTTTCCAGCACGCGTTTGACCGCCTCCTCGCCCTGCAGGGGATCCGACACGTCCAGCTCCAAAGCCATGACCGCCGGTCCGTCGGCTTTCAACTCCTCTGCCGCCGATTCGGCCGCTCCCCGGTTGATGTCCGCAAGCGCCAGATTGGCACCCTCCCGGGCCAGCCTCCGGGCTATGGCCTTGCCGATTCCCTGTGCGCCACCGGTGACTAAAGCCGTTTTGTTCTTCAGATTCATCAGCATGCAATCGGAGCGACGATGGGGTTAGAAGAATTCTCAAATGGCTCCCGCTTTTACCATCTGAGAGAACTTCTCCAGGTCCGAGAGCTTGTCTATTCCCACCGCCTTGGTGTCCTGGAAGGACCTTTTGAGCAGTCCCTGCAACACTTTACCCGGACCTATCTCCGCGAAGTTTCTAACTCCCTGCTGGTAGATATGCTGCATGGACTGATGCCACAGAACGGGCTTGGTTATCTGTTCTATCAAAAGCTCTTTTATCTCGGAAGGCTCGGTTGCCGGCTGGGCGCTGACGTTGGCCACCACCGGAACCCGGGGCTTCTTGACCTCCAACTTTTCCACCACAGCGGCGAATCCTTCCTGGGCCGGCCGCATCAACTCCGAGTGAAAGGCTCCGGCCACGTCCAAAAGCATGGCTCTTTTGGCTCCCCGTTCCTTGGCCAGCTGGGCGCCCCTTTCCACCGCGGCTTTCTGGCCGGAGATGGCGATCTGGTCAGGGGAGTTGAAGTTCGCCGGTTGAATCACGCCGAGCTGAGAAGCCTCCCGGCAGATGGATAGAACCTCTTTCTCGGAAAGCCCGATCAGCGCCGCCATGGTTCCCTGGCTTCGGTCGCAGGCCTCCTGCATCAGCCGGCTGCGGTTTTTCACCGCCTCCAAACCGTCCTCGAAGGACAGCGATCCCGCTGCCACCAGGGCGGAGTACTCTCCCAGGCTGTGCCCGGCACAGAATGCCGGTGATACTTCATGCTCCTGCAACAGGCTCCACAGCGCCACGCTGTGCACGAAGATGGCCGGCTGGGTATGCCGGGTCTTCACCAGCAACTCGGCCGGTCCCTCGAAACATATTTTGGCCAGATCGAAGCCCAGGATATGTTCTGCTTTTAAGTAAAGCTCTCTTACCTGCGGATGGGCCTGGTAGGCGTCCTGGGCCATTCCCACGTACTGCGCCCCCTGGCCGGGGAATATGAATGCGATCTTATCCATAAACTATGAATGATGAGTCCTGTCGATTTTGTCTTTTCATGATCTGGAAACCACCCCAGACCGGTCCCTACCACTTGACCACGGCCGAGCCCCAGGTGAATCCGGCTCCGAAGGCCACCATAACCGTCTTGGATCCCGGCTTTATCACTCCTCTTTTCCTGGCCTCGTCCAGGGCGATGGGAACCGACGCCGCCGAGGTGTTTCCGTAGCGGTCGATGTTGACGTACACCTTGTCCATGGGGACTTTCAGCCTCTTGGCCAGCGCCTCGATGATCCTGATATTGGCCTGGTGCGGTATCAGCAGGTCGATGTCCTCCGAGCTAAGCCCTGTCTCCTGGATGATGTGCCTGGCGGCCGAGTCCATGGCCCGCACCGCGGATTTGAACACCTCGTTTCCCTGCATGCTGATGTAATGCTGCTTCAGATCGAAATTCTCCTTGGTCAGCGGGGTCTTGCCTCCGCCCACTGGAACATGAAGCAGGTTGGCCAGAGAGCCGTCCCCGGACAGGAAGGTGCCCAGAATTCCCTTCTCCTCCGTGGTGGCCGACACCACCGCCGCTCCCGCACCATCTCCGAAAAGCACGCAGGTATTGCGATCTTCCCAGTTGACTATCTTGGAGAGGGTCTCCACCCCGATCACCAGCACGTTTTTATACTGGCCGATGCCGATGAATGCGGAGGCAATGGACAGGCCGTAGATGAATCCGGAGCAGGCCGCTACAATGTCCAATACCGCGGCGTTTTTCGCCCCCAGCTTGTCCTGCAGAACGCAGGCGGTGGAAGGGAGGATATAATCCGGGGTCACGGTTCCCAGAAGTATCAAATCGACCTGCTCGGGAACCAGACCGGCTTCCTCAAGCGCCAGTCGGGATGCCCCCAGGGCCAGATCGGATGCCCCGGTGCCGTTTTCCGATATCCTTCTTTCCTTTATACCGGTGCGGGAGGTGATCCACTCGTCGGAAGTCTCCACCATCTTCTCCAAATCCAGGTTGGTCAGAATCCGGGAGGGCGCAAACGAGCCCGTGCCGGCGATGGCGGCGTTTATTCTTTTAGGCATTTCAGCTCTTTTCTTTCTTGAAACGCGCCGATGATGCGCTGGTTTACTTTCTGTTCCACCATCCGGGTGGCCAGCCTTAAAGCATTCTTGATGGCTTTGGGGGAAGAGGACCCGTGGCAGATGATGCACACCCCGTTCACTCCCAAAAGCGGCGCTCCTCCGTATTCGGCGTAGTCCAACACCTTCCTCAAATCCCGGATGGACACTTTTACCAGAAAAGCCCCCAGCCTGAAAAGCAGGCTCTCCTTCACTCTTTTCTTCACCAGGGCGGTGAGGAATCCGTCGATGCTCTCGGCGAACTTGAGCACGATGTTCCCCACGAAGCCGTCGCATACCACCACGTCGCAGGTGCCCCGCAGAACGTCCCGTCCCTCCACGTTGCCGATGAAGTTCAGAAAGCGATCCTCGCTTAAGAGCTTATGAGCCCCCTGGGTGACCTCGTTTCCCTTGGTGCTCTCCTCCCCGATGGACAACAGACCGATGCGGGGATTCGGCTTTTGGAAAACCAAGTCGGTGTATATGGAGCCCATCACTC
>CAZWAO010000231.1:0-4133 GCA_964631815.1 uncultured Ignavibacteria bacterium
TGGTGGAGTGGTCCCGGCAATGCCAAGGATACGGCAACGCTCTGGATCGACTGAAAAGGATGAAGGCATGACCGGATGATGTCGACAACACTGAGCTCTCGCATCTTCGGTTTCCGGAGGCAATACTTGCACGTGAGAAGAGAATAGATTCAAATATATCTCAGGTTTGAGACATGATTTCTGTCGACCCCGAATTAGAGTTCTTGGAAGCATTTCCTAAAGATCACAATGGATTACACATTGTGTACGATCTCTACACTTTCGACAACCTGTTCCGGCTCCTGCTCAAGGCTGATCTTGACCACGAGGACGCCCTTTTCCTGATTTTCGCCAAATGCGCTCTCAGCGCTGTTGTCTTCCAGGAGAGAATCCACAATCGGCAATACACAAGCCTAATGGCTCAGGATGCAGTGCCGGTCGAGATTGCTGCCTCCAAGGCTCGTTTGATACACTATATGATGACTCAGGCTAAGCGCGACGGTTAAGCCTTGAGCCAATGCATTGAGTGCGCAATCTACCTCGTTTCCGGGGATCATCTCACTTGCTCGGCTGGGGTTCTCGAAGGTAACCTCAAAAAACCGTTGATTCAAGGGGGGAATCATAGTAGATTGGCTCCTGTGAGGGAACGTGTCTGTTGGTTGGGCACGTGTTCGCATCAGGCAACTTGCGCAAGGCAGTTTGAACGGCAGATGAATCTCCCCAATAAGATCACAGTCGGCCGGATAATCGTGGCGCCTTTTTTCATGATCTTCCTTCTGATCGACAACATGTACTCCCGCTATCTGGCCACTTTGCTTTTCGTGCTGGCCGCTCTCACCGACGCCTATGACGGATATCTGGCCAGAAAAACCGGCGTGATAACCGGTTTCGGCAAGTTCATGGACCCCTTAGCCGACAAGATTTTGGTTTCCACCGCCTTCATCGCCTTTGTGGCTTTGGGTTACGTACAAACCTGGATGGTGCTTTTGATCATCCTGCGCGAGTTCTTAGTCACGGGTCTGAGGAGCCTGGCGGCATACAAGGGGGTCATAATCATGCCCTCCTACGTGGCCAAATGGAAGACCGCCTGCCAGATGACGGTGATCATAGTGATATTGGTCTACATAAATCTCAAGTCCACCCTGCCCCTCCTGGGTTACCAGTGGAGCATTTTCACCAACCGTTCGATCTTCTCGGTATTCGACGGGATGGTGTTTGTGACCATGCTTCTGACCGTGGGGACGGGCATAGACTATATGGTGAAAAGCGCCTTTCTGCTCAAAGGCGCCCTCAAGTAATCATCCATTAAAGGCGGTCAAGTTGAAAGAGAACCTGCCGGCAAAATTGGTCTCCACCTTCTTCTTCGCCGGATATTTCCCGGTGGCGCCGGGAACCTTCGGAAGTCTGATAGCCCTGGCAATAATTTGGTTTCTTGTGCCGGATTTTTTCTATATATTGGTCCCCATAAGCCTGGTTCTGTTTTTCGTGAGTGTCTGGTCGGCGGGCTGGGCAGAGGAGATTTTTGGCCACGACGGCAGTCAGATCGTCATCGATGAGGTCACCGGCATGGCCATATCTTTAGTATTCGTCCCTCACCGGCTGGGCTACTTTGCAGCGGCGTTTTTTCTCTTCAGGATCTTTGACATTATCAAGCCGCCGCCCGCCCGGAACGCGGAGCGGCTGAAAGGGGGATGGGGGGTGACCATGGACGACGTGGTGGCCGGCATATACGCCAACCTGGTTTTGCATCTGGTTTGGTTTGGGCTGAGCCGGATTTAGATAGGTTCCGTTCTGCAAATCAAGAGGAGCACATGAAAGCGGAAATCATCACCATCGGCGACGAGCTGCTCTACGGACAGATCGAGGACTCCAATTCGGTCTTCATCAGCGAGAGGCTGACCGAGGAGGGAATCCAGGTGCTTTTCAAGACCAGCGTGGGCGACGACATCGGCCGGATAGAGGAGGCCTTCAATATCGCCCGTTCCCGGGTGGACGTGATCGTGGCCTCAGGCGGATTGGGCCCCACCCAGGACGATCTGACCAAAAAGGCCGTGGTCAAAGCTTTCAAGAGAAATCTGATATTTCACCAGGAGATACTGGATCAGATACAGGAATCGTTCCGCAAGCGGGGAAGCACCATGCCCCGGATCAATCAGAACCAGGCTTTGATTCCCCAGGGAACCAAAGCACTGGCCAACCTGTGGGGGGTGGCGCCGGGAATCTATCTGGAGGACAAGGAGTTCTTCTTCTTCGCCCTGCCGGGCGTGCCCACGGAGATGAAATGGATGCTGGACAACGAGGTCCTGCCCATCCTGCGAGCCAAAAAACCCCGGTATTACATTCTTCACCGGAAGCTCAGGACCACCGGGATATCCGAGTCGGCCATCTACGAGAGAATCGAACAATTGATCGATCCCAACGGAGAGGTGAGGGTGGCATTTCTTCCGGAGTATCTGGGGGTCAATATCCGGTTGACCGTGCAGTCCGCGGACAAGGAAAACGCCCAAGGCAAGATGGAGGAATTCGAGAAGAAGGTGCGCGATCTTTTGGGTCTTTTCGTTTACGGAACGGACGACCAAATTCTGGAGCAGGTATTGGGCCGGCTGCTTGTGGAGAGGAAGAAAACCATTGCCACGGCGGAATCATGCACCGGGGGGCTGATCGGAGCCAAGCTCACCAACGTGCCGGGAAGCTCTGCCTACTTCGAGAGAGGAGTGGTCACGTACAGCAATCAGTCCAAGGTGGAGCTGCTCCAGGTGCCCGCCGGGATCATCGAGCAATACGGAGCCGTGTCGGAGCAGGTGGCCCTATTGATGGCTCAAGGCGTAAGAAAACTGGCCGGAACCGACTATGGCTTGTCGGTTACAGGAATAGCCGGTCCAGGGGGCGGCACGCCGCAGAAGCCGGTGGGTTTGGTGTACATAGGATTTGCACACGAGACGGATGCCTTAGCGCAGAAGTTCATATTCGGCGAGGACAGAAGAACCAACCGGGAGAGAGCTGCCCAAGCGGCCTTGAATTTGGTGAGGTTGTTTTTGGAAAAATCAGCCAACGGATGACTGCCTTTGCGGTGGACGGTGGACGTGAACGCCTGTCAACGGATGTAACTGATTAAACGGATAATTAACAAACAAAGGCTCCCATTGTTCTTGCTACGGACCATGGATGCGAGAGAAGCGGTTGGTTAGCTTAAGCGGCGGACTGCCGACTGCGGACCGCGGACGTAAAAAAACCGGTCAACAGATGTAACTGATTAAACGGATAGTTCAACAGACAAAGGCTCTCTTTGTTTTTGCCACGGACTACGGACCACCGACCACGGACATCGAGACACGGTCAACGGATGTAATCGACCAGCGAATAGACCACTCTTTAACGTGAAACTATCATGCGCACCTTCATCGCCATAGAGCTGCCGGATAAGATCAAAGAAGAGATCGGGCAACTACAGGCTCCTTTGAAGAAAACCGGGGCATTCGTATCCTGGGTCAAGCCGGGCAACATACACGTCACCTTGAAGTTCTTAGGCGAAGTCCCGGAGGAAAAGATAGATCAGGTCTTCTCTGCCACGGAGAGGGCGGTGGAGGGAATCAAAAACTTCAGTATGAGCTTGAAGGGAACCGGCGGCTTTCCCAACCTCCGAAGACCCAGGGTGATTTGGGTAGGCACCGGCTCCGGTGGGGAGGAGCTCTCCCGACTGGCGGAGAGAATGGAGCAGGAGATGGAGAAGATCGGTTTTCCGAAGGAGAACCGGAAGTTCTCTCCCCATTTCACCATAGGGAGGGTCAAGTCGCCGAAGAACATCGAGGCATTGGCCGGGAAGGTGGAATCCATCGAGTTTCAGACCGGGGAAATCCCGGTGACCGAGGTGGTGGTGATGAGAAGCCAGCTGCATCCGGCCGGAGCCATCTACACGCCGATGAAAAAGGTACCCTTGGGGTGAAAAGAGCCCAACGAACCGCGGACGATAAGGAGCTGTCAACGGATTAAACGGATAGAACGGATGGCTGCGCTTGCTGCGGACTACCGACCACGGACCAGGGACGTGAAAACCGGTCAACGGATGTAACTGATTAAACGGATAGTTCAACAGACAAAAGCTCTCTTTGTTTTTGCCACGGACTACGGACCACCGACCACGGACATCGAGACAC
>CAZWAO010000232.1:0-4095 GCA_964631815.1 uncultured Ignavibacteria bacterium
CGTAGTAAGAAATCCAGAAGTAGCCGCTCAACCCCCAGTAAGCGCCCCAGCTGTTTTTGATCAGCCAGGCGCCGGGCAGCGGAGCGTCGGTGGCCTTGTTGTCGTTCCAGCCTACGATGGTCACCGCATGGTTGGGATCGTAGGTGCTGCTGGGCGGCTGGTAGTGCGTGTAGTTGGAGTAATTCAAGTACAGATCGCTCATGAACACGCATGTGCCTATGGCCCCCTCATCCATCAGCCTCTGCTTGATGGTGTTGATGTTGCTCAAGTCCTCACCTGCCGAAAACCAATCGATGTCCCGCGGATAGAAGTAATGATAGCTGACGTCATATCGTTCCGGCGGCACTGCATTCTGGGTGTAGGGTGCATCCGTCTCCCGCACCGCCCCCTCCCCCCGAGCCAGGTAAGCCGAGGCCACCCGGTAGTCGCCGCCTTCGTGCACGGTAAGCCCGTTTCCGGGGTAATCGTCGTTGTTGAAAGTGTTGAACCCGTTCCACCAGTCCAGGTGCCGCTCCGCCAGGTTGGGTTCCCCGCTCTCGCCGGCGGACGCCCAAGCGCTGGTCATCAAAAGGTTGCTCTCCATGGAGGCCATTACCCCGTGCGTCCAGCAGGTGCCATAAGAACCCTGGTCCCTAACCCCGGTGACGTAATTATGGCCATTGTAGTTCCGTAGGTCGAAGCTGGTGGGCAAATCGGCCGCATACGCCCCGGCCACCCCGAAGCCCAACACCACCAGAACAACCAAGCCCAAAACGATGTTCCTGTGTTTCATGAACACCTTCTCCTTGAATTAATAGGATATTGATTTTTACGTCGATTCTCAAACAGCCCCAGAAAGCAACTGTAAGCTCCAACCCGCTTTGTTAGTCCAAAGCTATCACCAATATAGCGTCTTTTGCCGATTTGTCAAGCTTCGAAGTCCGACATGAGGTTCTGCGCTGCTTTCGGATGGATGCGGACATCCCTTATCTGCTTGACACACCCAAGAATGAAATCCCGCCACCATGCAACCATACCTTCTTCTTGATACGTCGCTTCGCGCCATTGAGTTGCAGCAGAGGAGACGAAATTGCCCAAGGATGATCTATTCGTTATCACCGGGACTGTTACCGCTTCTTCCGGCCTCATCCGGTTCATTCGCCGACCAAACGATCTCTCAACCCGGCTGTCATTCGATTTGATCAAGGAAAAAAGAAGCCCCGGCTCACGAAGAGCCGGGGCTGATCTGTGTCAGGAAAGCATCAAAATCCCGCTAGAGCTAACAACCGGGTGCCGGACCGCTGCGGAACAGGTAGTTGAGCAAATGCACCGCGTCGCTGAGGTCCACTATCCCATCACAAGTAGCGTCTGCCAAGCTCAGGAGGTCCGGAGCCTGCCCGTTTCGGTACAGATAGTTGAGCACGAAAATCGCATCCGCCAGATCGACTATCCCGTTCGCGTCCACGTCGCCCGGCAGATAGGTCATCACCACAAATGACAGGGTATCGGCCTTGCAGTAATCCTGTGCCGTCACCGTCAAGCCCTCCAGGAACACGGTGTCGGGAGCAATGCCAAAAACCGAGTCATTCAACACCGAGCACCAATGCGGATACTCCAGGAAGGTTATGGTGTGGCTCTCATCGTCCGGATCAGTCACGCTGGGATGATAAGCGAAATGCTCTCCGGAGATCACTGTAACCGTGTCTCCCGGAGATTCGATTACCGGAGCCGCGTTGGAGTGGTCGATGGTGACGATCACCTCCAGGGTGTCAGCCTTGGATCCGTCGGAGACCGTGACTTTAAACGACGTATCTGCACATTCGCAGGTTACCATGCCGGACAGGGTATCGCCGGACACCGCACACCAGGAGGGAACGTCGAAGAAGTCCACCACCAGCTCGGTCCCGTCGCAATTCGGGTCGGCAACGCCGGCCACGTAGACAAACGGATCCGGCGAGGGAGCCGGCGTCACACTCGAGGCGGACGTGACCTGCGGCGGAAGGTTGGAGCCTTTGGGATTGCAGCAATCATCGTTAAAATGATGCGGGCACACGTCGCACGAGTCACCCGTTCCGTCGCCGTCCGAATCCTCCTGGTCCGGGTTATAGACGAACAAACAGTTGTCGTCTTCACAGGTGTTGGTGGCCACGCCCGGATTCCCGTATCCGTCGTGATCCGAATCGGTGCAGTTATCGCACAGGTCGCCTATTCCGTCGCCGTCAGCATCCATCTGATTGGGATTATACACAGTGGGGCAGTTGTCCCGGTTGCAGGTGTTCTTGGGGAAACCGGAATCGCCGTAACCGTCTCCATCCAGGTCCGTGCATAGGTCGCAGCTGTCGCCCAAAGCGTCGCCGTCGGCATTCTCCTGATCGGGATTGTACACCAGCGGGCAGTTATCCACTGGGCAAGTGTTGGCGGCGAAGCCGGGATTGCCAAATCCATCCCCATCGGTGTCAGTACACTGATCGCAGGCATCGCCTATTCCGTCGCCATCGGCATCACCCTGATCGGGATTGTACACCGCGGGGCAGTTATCGTCAGGACATTGATTCTCCGGGTGACCCGGATCGCCGTAGCCGTCACCGTCCGCATCCACGCAGGTCACATCGCCGCATTCCAGGCTGGAGACGGAAAAAGCGTCTACCCCCGCCTCCACCACCGAGCCGTCGTTCAGATCGGAGGCTTCGAAACGAACCTTCATCTGGCTGCTGAGGGCCACGAAATCGCTTACCAGGAAATCGTGCTCGGTCCATCCCGAGCTGGTGGCGGGTCCGATGGTTTCCACCAGAACCCAACTGGTTCCGTTGTTACTGGAAACGTACACTTTGAAAAGATCGTTGTTGGGATCGTTTCCGAAGTCGTTGGTGTACCACAAAGCATAGTGCACCCTGGCATCCTGGCCGGTGCTTACATTGACGGCCGGCGAAATCAGCCAGGTGGTGCCGTCGTCCACGTCCGAGTTCCCATATTCATTATCCGTGAGATAACAGCGACCCGAACCGTCGTAATCCGTGGGCGGGTCTCCCCGTTCCCCCAAACCCGCGGGAATGCCGCGATCCCAAGCTCCGTCGGTGAGGTAAGCATCGTTCTGCACGGTCCAGCCCTGGTTGGTCTCGAAGTTGTCGGTGAATATGACGGTGAGCTGGCCCACCGGAGTGGAATAAACCGTGGAGGGTGCATCGGACGGATTGTAGGTCAGGCCCGAAGTCGAGCCTTCAGCGCTAAAGTAATATTCAGGTTCATCCAGGCATGTGGCTGACGGGAGCGTTGCCTGGTACAGATCGCCGCTCACGTGCACCAAAGCCGAGGACTGATATGTGCCTCCGTTATAACGATAGTGCAGTTGACCGCTTCCCGGAACGTAAGTATCGCCCGCCTCTTCTATTTCTACGTTGATGGTGGTGGGCTGGCCGGGAGTGATTACGTCCGGAACGCCGTCCGGCAGGTTTATGTTCAGTCTGGCCGTACCGCCATACTCAATGTAGCACGCGGCATATCCGATGTACGAGCAATCATACGGAATGCGCACGTAACCGCCTTCCCCCCAACCCGAACCCCAGGAGTTGCGCATGATCCAAATACCGTCGGTTCCCTGGTTGTCGTCCCAACCCACCAAAGTCACCGCATGGTTGATTTCACCGTTGGCGCAGCCGTTGAATATTCCGCCGGTATAGGCCTGCAAGGCCGAATTGGCATGCAGCGCCACAGAGATGGGGCCGTGGTCCAAGATGGCCTGCTTCATGGAGCTGACCGACGGGATACTGTAATCGTTTCCCACAAAGGCCCAGCCGTCGATGAAATAATCGTGCGGATAGGGGCAATTGCAGGGAAGATCGGAGGCCTGGTAGGGAAAGTAGCTTTCGAGAACGGCGCCGGTTCCTCCGCAGGGATCGGTTTTCCACTGATGATAATCATGCGCCCACCAACCTCCGTCGCAGCCCCAGCCGTCCGTATTGCATGAGACCAACCACTGCTCGGATAGATCGACCGTCACGCCGTCTTTGAGCTTGATGTTTAATTCAAGCGGCCCAACGGTTCCGAAGGCCCAGCAGCTTCCGCAGGAACCCTGGTTCTTGACCGGCGTACAGGCGCCCGAGTCGCACCAGTTGAAAG
>CAZWAO010000233.1:0-4092 GCA_964631815.1 uncultured Ignavibacteria bacterium
TGGGTGGCTGTTAACCACCTTGTCGCAGGTTCGAGTCCTGCCTCGGGAGCTTTTTCTTTCCGGCTGTCTTGGCCTATCTACAACACCGCGAAAGTCCGGCGCGGCGGGATTTCCGCCAGGCTCCAACGAGCTTTCGCACTCCCAAAACCTTTTTGTTCATCACGAACGCGGAACTGTCCAGTTCGGAAGGTATCCCTCAACAACGGGAGACTCACACCCTTGGTACCCCTCTCTCACGGAGAGAGGGGGAGACCTGAGCTATTCGGGCGAAGGCGAGCTTCGCCCCTACGCGTGACTATGAGCTGACTGATTGGTCATAAGCTGCCCTGTTTTCAATTGACAATTAGTCGGTGTCCGTTATAATTAGGTAAATCCGCCAGATTCGTCGAATTATGAGAACGGAAGAGTTGGCGAGGGAAAATGATCGGAAAGAACATTTCACAGTACAGAATAATTCAGATGCTGGGCCAAGGAGGGATGGGCGAGGTCTACCTGGCGGAGGACACAAAACTCAATCGCAAGGTGGCTTTGAAATTTTTACCTCTTCAGTACGTTTCCGATCAGGATCTCAAGACTCGCTTCAAACGTGAGGCCCAGGCAGCCGCTGCCTTGAATCATCCCAATATCATCACCATTCACGAGGTCTCCGAGTATGAGGGCAGACCCTACATGGCCATGGAGTTCGTGGAGGGAGGATCACTTAAGGATTTGATCCGTGCCGAAGGGATGTCGGTCTCTCAGGTAACAAATCTCGCCGTGCAGATCTCGGAAGGCCTGGCTAAAGCGCATCAGGCGGGGATCGTCCACCGCGACATCAAACCCCAGAACATCCTCATAGATGCAGACGGTCGACCACGGATATGTGATTTCGGTTTGGCCAAGTTGAAAAGGGAAGTCGTGCTTACCCAGACGGGAACCACCCTGGGCACCATAGCCTACATGTCGCCGGAGCAGGCCCGAGGCGAAGAGGTTGACCATCGGGCTGACATCTGGTCTTTGGGCGTGGTGATTTACGAGATGCTCGCCGGCCGGCGGCCTTTTAGGGGAGACCACGACCAAGCCGTGATATATGCGATTCTGAACAGCCAACCCGAGTCAATATCGGAAATCCGTGCGGATGCACCGGACCCGCTCGTTCACATTGTTGAAAAGGCAATCGAGAAAAGCCCGGACGACCGCTACCAGGACGTGGATGAAGTAGTGAGTGAGTTGAGGTCTCTTAAGACTGAGCTCGACTCCCAGCTTACCAAAACAGTCAAGGCCGAAAAGAGAACGTCTCCTTCCATCGCGGTCTTACCCTTTGCCAACCTGAGCGCCGACAAGGAGCAGGAGTATTTCTGTGACGGCATGGCCGAGGATATAATCAACGTTCTGACTAACGTAGAAGGGCTGCACGTAGTAGCGCGTACTTCTGCCTTCGCATTCAAAGGCAAATCTCAAGACATCCGGAAGATAGGAAAAGAACTCAACGTAAGCTCCGTGTTGGAAGGCAGCGTGCGCAAGGCAGGCAACCGTGTACGGATAACTGCCCAGTTGATAAATGTGGCCGACGGCTATCACATTTGGTCGGAGAAATTCGACCGGGACTTGGCCGATGTGTTCGCCATCCAGGATGAGATCTCCTTGACCATTGTGGACAAGTTGAAGGTCAAACTGCTGGGGAATGAGAAGGAGAAGATGCTCAAACGATACACCCAGAATCTGGAGGCATACGATTTATACTTGAAAGGCAGATATCACTGGAACAGGAGGACGCCTCAGTCGCTTGAGAAAGCGGTGGCGCACTTCGAGCAGGTAATACAAAAGGACCCGGAGTATGCCCTGGCCTATTCGGGCCTGGCCGATAGTTACAGCATGCTGGAGCAGGTTCAAGTCATAACGGCCAAGGAGGCCTTTCCCAAAGCCCGTGGACTCGCCAAGAAAGCTCTGGAGATGGACGACACTCTGGCTGAAGCGCATACTTCGCTCGCCTACGTGCTTTGGTCCTACGACTGGGATTGGGTGGGTGCAGAGCGAGAGTTCCGAAGGGCCTTAGAGCTAAATCCCAACTACGCGACGGCCCATCAATGGCTTGCCATGTGCTTGGCTGGCCTGATGCGAACATCCGAGGCCATTCAAGAGATGCAGAAAGCATTGGAACTCGATCCTCTTTCACTCATAATAAACACCGCCGCGGGTTTCCTGTATATATCCTCCGGACAAGAGGAGAAGGCAATAAAGCAGGCCGAGAAAATTGTGGACATGGACCCGACCTTCGGCTTCGCTTACCTCATCGTTGCTTCTGTGAACGAGCGCCGCCAAAAATACGACGAAACCGTGGAAGCTCATTTGAAAACAGACAGCTTTGCCGGGTTGCTCAGTCAGCAAGAAATTGCCTCTCTTCGAGAGGCGTATGAGTCTTCAGGTTGGACCGGTTATCTGCGAAAGCGACTGGAGATGGAGTTGCCCAAAGTAGAAGACGGGAAGGTGCGGTGCTACGACATTGCATGGATGTATGCACGTCTTGATGAAACCGAAAAAACCATCGAATGGTTGGAACGAGCATATGAAGAACGTGACAAAGGGCTTACAGGTTTGCTGATGGATGACGCTTTCAAAAAGCTGCAACCGGACCCTCGGTTTCGTGAGATAATCAAGAAAATGGGGCTTCCTAAATAGCGGGCGAATATTTCTCTTGACAAAAAACAAGCAGCATATTAAACTATCTGCGTGGACCCTTAATCAAAGGAGCCCTCGTGACCGATTTTGAAAAACAGGCCCGTATCTTCAAAGTGCTATCTGTTGGCACGCGAGTGCGGATGATTGAGCTGTTGAAACGTCAGTCGCTTTGTGTCAATGCGCTTGCCAACCGTTTGGATATCACCCCGGCCGCTATTTCGCAGCATCTTCGAGTTCTGCGTGACGCGAACATCGTAACCGGAGAGAAGCGAGGGTACTTCGTCCATTACCGGGTCAATGAGAAGACCCTGGCCAAGTGGAACAAAACCACCAAAACCTTATTGGAGATTACGAAGTAAAGGGCGCGCTTCTTTTTTTGGCTTCAAGTAAAGTATGCGCGCGGCTACTTAACCACAAAGGAGAGCCATCATGTGTCGAAGAGGTGCCTGCTGCCAAACGCCCGGGCAGCTCAAGAGTAAGCCACAGGACTGTTCGCCGGAGCAGATCAAGAAATGCCACGGCGATTCCAAGAAGCATCCCTGTGTCTCTCAGGACGAAAAATCGAGTCCCAAACCCAAAGGCGGCAAAGGGAGCGCCAAACATTAGGGGGGAGAGAATGATTTATAACAAGATCAGATGCGAGGCCATTGAGGTAAGGACTGAATCGGGCGTTTGTCCTGGAGTTGCCAAGACAGAGCGTGGCGAGGTCTTTGTTCTGGGAGCAAGGACACCTGATTCCAAAGGAATATGTTCTCAGGCTTTCAGCGCCATCAGCCCGATGAAACTTGCTATGTCGCTGACGGAGAAAATGGATTGGGAGACCAAGGAATACTTTGATGTGATATGTCCTCACGGATTCGTCACCTATCGTCTTTCCCGCAAATGATGAGTTCGAGACTTACCGAGGGCAGTGAGTTGTCGGGCAGTCTGCGACAGCCCGACCTACAGGGCTGCACGAACAATGCCATCGTCGTTGAGGGCTTGAGCAAGCGTTTCGAGGAGCTATCCTGTGCCCGCCAGGTCTCCTGACCTGGCGAGAAGCATCGGTCGGGTCGGGGACCCGATCGGCCCATGAACGTGAGACTCACCCCCTTGATCCCCCTCTCTCACCCAGAGAGGGGGAGACCTGAGCTATTCTGGTGAAGGCGAGGCTGGTCTCTACGCGGGATCGCAGGCTGCTTGATAGGTGACAGACTGCAATCGGATCCCCGCTTTCGTGAGATAATCAAGAAAATAGGGTTTCCTGAATAATTAGCGGGTTGTCGGGCAGTCTGGCGACAGCCCGACCTACAGGGCTCTTCCACCGCAAGCGGTGGGGCACGCAGGTTCAGTCGTAATCTGCGCGGGTGGCCTCGTCTGCCATCGTGGGGGCCACAAGGGGCTTCCAGGCAGCATCCCGCCAGGTGCCAAGATGAGTGTGCATGTCCAGATACT
>CAZWAO010000234.1:0-4083 GCA_964631815.1 uncultured Ignavibacteria bacterium
ATGGCCAGGCGGGTTTCGTACTCAGTTGCGTTGATGATTATGTCCTTTTGCATTATTTGCTCCGTTTAACACGTATCCCACGGCCCGGTCCAGCCGGTCTAAGTCGACCCTGGTGTTCATGCAGGGTCCTTGCGGCCGCTGGTTTAGTATGCCGTATACCGGAATGGGATAAGCATCCTGAATTCCCGAACACAGATCCCGTTCGCAAGCCACGGCCACGATCACCGTGGGCTTCTTGTCCACCATCACCTTCCGGGCCAAAGTCCCGCCCGTGGCAATGGAGATGTCCACTTTCAATCTCTCTTTCATCTGGATGATGTCGCCTATCAGGCAGTTGCCGCACTGCTTGCAGTTGTTGTAATCGGCGATGATTTTGTGCGGGCAGTCGAAGTTCTGCAGGCAATGGGGCAGAAGTATGAGCAGTCGGTCCTTCCTTATCCTCTTTCTGCTCGCCCGAAAAAGGGAATTGTTCACCGCTATGAAAGACTGCCGCACCTGGTCCTGGGAAAGCCCGAATATCTTTCCCAGAATCAGATTGATGGGAAAAAGCACCTTCAGGGTTATCTGCTTCTCTCCGTGAGGAAACAAAAAGTCCCTTTCCAAAGCCGACGATAGAACGATCAGAAGCAGTCCCCCGGAAACCGTGACCAAAAACAGAGCGCCTGCGATCTTGATGCTCAGTCCTAAGACGGGACTCATCTCGCTGACCCGCGGCGAGATCAGATACCATAGAAGAAAGGCCATGATGATCAACGCCGCCAGGCTCAGAATGGACAGCCACAGAAACGTCCATTTGCTTCCTACACCTGAGCCGTTTTCCGAATTAGCCATCTTTTTCACATCCCCGGACTGACTATGATATTTGCCGGACCTCACATACTGTCTTGGTTCGGCTCCGCGGCATTCGGTTTACCCCAGCCTCTCCCCCGGCTTCACATGGTATCCTCTGACGAATTCCGCAGCGCTCATCCGTCGTTTCCCCTCGGGTTGCACTTCCAAAAGACTCAATACCCCCTTCCCCGTGCTCACCCAAACTTTTTCCTTGTCGTCGGGTTCCACCGTCCATCCAACCTCGCTTCCGGCAAGCGCGACATCCAGTGCCTCCACCTTGAAGGCTTTTAGATTCTTCCCCCGGAAAGAGGTGAAGGCTCCGGGTGAAGGCGACAGCCCCCGCACTTGGTTTTTTATCTGCACGGCGGTTCGCGACCAGTTGATACGGCAATGTTCAGGCGTTATTTTCGGCGCCGAAGTAGCCTGGGTGTCATCCTGCTTAAGAGATGGAGCCTCTCCCTTGTCGATCAGTTCCACCGTTTCCAGCAGCAATTCCGCTCCCTCCTCGGCCATGCGATCATGCAGCCGTCCGAAATCATCTTCCGGGTCTATCCGGATTTCCCGCCTAAGCAGCACGTCGCCGGTATCCACCTTCTTCTTTATATAGAAAGTCGTCAAACCGGTCTTAGTCTCGCCGTTGATTATGGCCCAGTTAATCGGCGCCGCTCCCCGGTATTTGGGCAGAAGCGAAGCATGAAGATTTACCGTACCCAAAGGGGGCAGCGTGAAAACCGCTTCCGGCAGAATGCGGAAGGCCACCACCACAATCAGATCGGGCTTCAGATCTCTTAGACTCCGAAGAAAGTCAGCATCCTTAAGATCGACCGGGGTAAAAACCGACAAGCCATGCTCCTGGGCGAATCTCTTCACAGGCGATGCGGCCACTTTTTGGCCCCGGCCCTGGGGTTTGTCCGCAACCGTCACCACCCCGACTACCCGGTGAGGGCTGTGCATCAGCTTCTCCAAACTGGGGATGGCAAAGTCCGGGGTCCCCATGAACAGAATTCGCATAAGCCTCTTGGGATGGGTGGGGGACGAGGGTTATCCGGCGGAAAGCTTCTTCAGCTTTCTGGACAAAAGCTTCCTTTTTATGGAGCTTAAGTGATCGATGAACAGCACGCCGTTGAGGTGATCGATCTCGTGCGACAGCACCCGACTGAGCAGTCCTTCCGCCTCGATCACCAACTCCTTCTCGGCCAGATCGACGCCCTTAACCTGTATCTTCATCGGCCTGGCCACGTCGGCGAAGGTTCCGGGCAATGACAGGCATCCCTCCTCCTGGAGCTGCTCCCCGTGGAACGCCACCACCTGGGGGTTGATCACCACCAAAGGCGAGTCGTCGGCCTGGAAGAGGGAGCGGTCCACCACGAACAGCCTCACCGCCTGCCCCACCTGGTTGGCGGCCAGCCCTATGCCGGAGGCCCGCTTCAGCGCCCAAACCATCTCCTTGGCCAGCTTTTTGATTCCCTCATCCACGCGGGTGATCTCCTGGGCCCGCGTCCGAAGCACGGGATCGCCGTATATCCGGATGGGCAGAACGGCCATCTTTTCCTCTCTGTGATTCTCCTTCTCCATATCTGGCAGTCCCCTCCTTGTGCTACTCCTCGCCCCCCACCCTGCCGGCAATGGAGCTTTTCAGAAACTCGATCTTCACGTTCTCCGCCACCTTAAGCACCACCTTGTCCTCTTTCTCGTCCATACCCACGATGGTTCCGAACATGCCGCTGTTGGTCACCACCTTATCGCCCTTCCGCAGGTTGGAGATGAGCATCTTGTGTTCCTTCTGTCTTTTTGTCTGGGGCCTGATCAGAAGGAAGTAGAACACCACTACGATCAGGATCAGAGGCAAAAACGCCGCCAACCCTCCCTGTTGGCTCCCTCCGCCGCTGGTCCCCATGGCAAAAACCTTTTCCCCAAATATCGTTCCCCCTGCCAGGGCCAACAGGAACAACACCATCTTTCCGAACAGCCCCAACCTTCGCAACCTGCATGCCTTCGCCACAATCATCTTTGATACCCTCATTTCCCCTCTCTGGTTTAAGTGTTCTCCATTTGGTTTTCCTCGTTCGTCTGATCGGTCTGATACCTGCTTAAGAACTCTTCCTTCCACTCCCGGAATCGATCCTCCAATATAGCCTTTCTGGCCCATTTCATCAAGTCCATATAAAAGTGCAGGCTGTGAACCGTGGCCAGCCTGAGCGCGCTGATCTCTCCGGTATTGAACAGATGCCTTAAGTAGGCGCGAGTGTAGTTCCTACAGGTGGAGCACTCGCATTCCGGGTCCACCGGAGAAAAATCTTCCGCATACTGCGAGTTTTTGATAATCAGCTTGCCGAAACGGGTGAACAAGCTCGCATTCCTGGCATTCCTGGTCGGCAGCACGCAATCGAACATGTCCACGCCCAGGGAGATCGCTTCCAGTATGTCCTCCGGAGTGCCTACTCCCATGAGGTATCTGGGTTTCTCCTGCGGAACCACATCCGTACACAGTTCCACCATCTCCCAGGTGGCGCTTTTAGGCTCTCCTAATGACAATCCGCCTATGGCATATCCGGGAAAGCCGAGCTTCAAGAGAGCTTCGGCCGACGCCTTTCTCAGCTCCGGATAGGTGCCACCCTGAATAATACCAAACAAAGCAGGCGGCTGTTTGGACTCATTGTCTCTCAATTCGTTATGGGCACTCAGACATCGCTCGGCCCAGTTTACAGTGCGCCGGTTGGCCGTGCTTGCCTGCTCCTCGGAGCAAGGATATAAAACCGGCTCATCCAGGGCCATTATTATGTCCGCTCCCAGAGCATGCTGTATCTCCATCACCTTCTCCGGGGTGAACATATGATAGGAGCCATCCAGATGTGATTGAAATCTCACCCCCTCCTCGGTGATCTTGGTAAGAGAATTCAGGCTGAATACTTGAAAACCACCGCTGTCTGTGAGGATGGGCCTGTCCCAACTCATGAACTTGTGTAATCCCCCTGCTCTCTTGACAAGCTCGTGTCCCGGCCTCAGATAGAGATGATAGGTATTGCCTAAGATGATCTCTGCGCCGATCTCCTTTAGGTCTTCGTTGGACAGGGTCTTGACGCTGGCCTGGGTCCCCACCGGCATGAAGATGGGCGTATTCACCTCTCCATGCGGAGTCTTGATGACTCCCACCCTGGCGCTCGACTTCCCATCTTTTTTGACTATGGTAAATTGAAAGTTGTCCAACTGTGTTTTCCTTGTTCCCTCTCCCCTTTGGGGAGACGAAGTCCC
>CAZWAO010000235.1:0-4073 GCA_964631815.1 uncultured Ignavibacteria bacterium
CAACTGACTCATAATCAGTGGGTCGCAGGTTCGAGTCCTGCTGGGCCCATTTTTTCCAGTCCTCAAGAATCCTTTTTCTTCATCACCTTTTGGTGAAACCGCTTCCTCGATTACAAATGGATTTTTCCTGACCGGATGCTCCTTGGGCCGAAGTCGGTTGCCGATAGAGCCTGATACTCCTCGCCCGGATCTTGGAATCACCGTGCGATGAGGGATGCACATATAGTGTCGGTTGGCAGATGGTGATTTATGCCGCCTGAAGTACTGTCAGACTGATGCGGATTATCAGCATTTAGTACTTGACAAGGTGGGTAAAGGACCTTATATTTATATCCGATTGAGGTAGTATGGCAGTCGGTTGGTTGCCAGCTGCCGGGGAAGGGGACAAGATCTCATCTATACTATCCGCGGGTTAGGTTAATCCTAACCCGACTTCGAAATTGTCCACATCATAAAGTCCGGATGTGACAAGGAGGTGTGGGTCTATGTCCTTTTTTTCCCTTTATCCAAAGCCGTTTTGATGCTCCCCGGCCGGCTGGTCGAAGCTGCTGAGGGCGCGTCGTTACTTGTGTTCTTGGTTGTTTTGAAAGGAGGTGCGATCATAGTTGATTGCAGAAGGGTCGGTGGCGGTCAACGGATTTCCGTTGAACCAAGCCATGAGGTGCAACTCTCATAACAGGAGGTGAAGACGTGAAAAGAGAAAGCTTATTGGGGAGGCTGGCGATATTCGCCGTCGCCATGGTGCTGGTTTTGTCGTTTGCGGCCCTGACGGCATATACAGCGGATGGAGGAGAACCGAGAATGACGACTGGGCCCCGAAGCCTGCAGAAGGCGACTCCTGCGATTCAGATGGAGCCCATTCACAATCCGGCCGGAAGCCAGATGCTTGTGGCCAGGTTGACCACCATTCCCACCTGCGACGGATACATCGACGCCGCGGAATGGGCGGACGCTTACATGTATGATATTTCCGACACCACAGGTCAGCACGACGGAATTCCGAATCCCCTGGGCACGGTTTATCTCTGGTTGAAGCAGGATGATGTGGGAGTCTACTTCGCGATCAGGAATAATTCCGACCAGACGCTGGATGACGGCGACCAGGTTGGACTCTACTTCGACGATAACTATGATGGATGCTTCCCCTCGGCCGCTACCGGAGAAGGCAACAACTGGCTGGTATACTCGCCAACAGGCAGTTACGTGCAATGGCGCTATGCTCAGGACCCCGACTGCGGTTTTCCGACTTCGTACGTTTGCACCGCGGACATTTTCGGCACCGCTTACATTTGGACAGCGCCATGTTTCGGCATCGGTATCGGGCCCACCGGTGTGGTGGACTATGAGGCGATGATACCTTATGGGACAACGGACGAGTACCTAGATTTGACCATGCCGCCCGACTCGTTGGGGTTCTTCATCTACTGCCAGGATGTCTCCAGCGGAGAGTTTGAAGGGACATGGCCAAGTCAGGGCCGCGCCGATACGTGGAAGGAGCCCTGCTATTACGGCTATTTGGTCTGCGAAACCGGAGAGGACTGGCCCGACCACAAGATGCACTTTCCGCAGCTACCGGACCTTATCGGCTGGGACGTGAACGCCACCATGCCCATAGTGTTGGCCGACGACTGGCAGTGTTCCCAAACCGGACCGGTGACCGACATACATTTCTGGGGATCCTGGAAGAATATGGACGGCGATCCGGTGACCGACGAGGTGGGTCAGATTCAGTTCTTCCAGTTCGCCATCTATTCCAATCTCCCGGTGGGACATCCCCAGAATCCCTTCCCTTACAGCATACCCGGCACCTTGTTGTGGTTTATGGAGGAATGGCTGGAAGGCACGCCCAGCGAGCCGCCTACGCTGGAAGCCTGGTATGATCCGTGGACGGATCAGGTGATTCCCAACGATCACGTGCCCTACTGGCAGTATGACTTTGTGGACATTCCGGAACCGTTCGTTCAGGAGCAGGATTCCATCTACTGGCTGTCGATTTCGGCCGTCCTGGAGGACCCGCAGAATTTCGTTTGGGGCTGGAAGAACTCGCGGGATCATTTCGAGGATGATGCGGTATTCATGTCCCCCACCGGAGAGTGGGTGGAGATGTACGAGCCGCCCAGGTACAACGAGTTCTCTGTGACCTTTGGGTCGGAAGGCATCCCGACCGGTTGGACCGGAACCAATTACTACGGTGCCGGATTCTATGAATACGAATACTGGTGGAACATGTGGTTCTACGATAACCCCTTCACCTGGGATCAACCCAAGCATGGAACCATCGACTTCATGGTCGATCCCATCGGTCCCGAACCCTATCTGGAGTTTGCCATCAACTGGTCGTCTCCAGACTGGGATACAATGGGAATGGGCAGGCCGCCTCTACCGGGAGTTGAAGAGATGTACGTGGAACGTCAGCTCTTCGGCCCGCTGGATCCTTACGGCTCTTACTCGTTCCCCATCGACATACCTTACAACCCGGAGTGGATCTCCGTCGATTTCAACGCGGTGGACGTGGTCATAGTCGGCTCCACACTTCACGAATGCGTGGGCACCTCGCTGGATCTGGCTTTTGTGATCACCGGGGAGGAATGCACGCCCGGCATCGACGTGGAGAAGAAAGTGTGGGATGAGAATCTGCAGGACTGGGTCGACTCGGTGGACGTGGATGTGTGCAACAACGTGGACTTCCTCATTTCCATCGTCAACAACGGAACCTGCGAATTGACCAACATCGTTGCTGAGGATTTCATGGACTCGAGCTTAGAATACGTGGATGCGAGCCCGCCTCCGACCTTCACCCTTCCGGTTCCGGGTGGAACATACATAGAGTGGAACTTCCCCGGACCGTTGTTGCCGGGCAGCGGCATGGACATCACCGTCACGGCACACGTTCTGGGGCCGGTGTGTCATCTGGACTCGAACTTCGTCTTCGTGCATGCCGCATACGAGCCGCAGGCCATCGAGGTGGTCGACCAGGACGTGGCTTACGTGCATGCCACCGGGGAGCCGTGGCCGGATCACAAGATGCACTATCCGCAGCTTCCGGATCCGGAAGGCTGGGACATCGTGTCTACCATGGGCTACACCGGACATCCGGGGATAGTGACGGCAGATGACTTCATGTGCACCGAGTCGGGGCCGATCACGGGCATTCACTTCTGGGGTTCATGGCTGTATGACATGGAGGGACCCATTGCCGGCTTCTTCTTGTCCATCCATGAAAACATTCCGGGGCCTCCATACAGCATGCCTGGTCCTGAGCTGTGGTCAACCGTTGTTACAGACTTCGATGTGACTCTGGAAGGTCAGGGCGCACAGGGATGGTATGATCCATACACCTTCTGGTGGGAGCATCCCAATCACAGCCTGTACTTCCGGTACGACATAGACAGCATCCCCGAGCCGTTCTACCAGGACAGCGGAACCATCTACTGGCTGAACGTCATGGCCGACATTGGCCCACCGGGGTATCAAGGCTTCCCCGCTCCCGAGCCGCCGCTGTGGGGTTGGAAGACGTCGCTTAGTCCTCACTTCGAAGATGACGCGGTATGGTCTTTCTGGACACCGCCTGGCTATGGATGGTCTCCGCTGGAAGACCCGCGCACCGGAATCACGCTGGATATGGCCTTTGTGATCACCGGTGGCGGAGGACAGCCGGTGCTGTGCGGCGACGTGAACAATGACGGAGTGGTCAACGTGGGCGATGCCATCTACATCCTGAACTACTTGTTCAAGAGCGGCCCGGCACCGATTCCTTCGTTGTGCGTGGGTGACGTCAACAACGACGACGCGGTTAACGTGGGCGACGCGATCTACATTCTGAACTGGCTCTTCAAGAGCGGACCGGCGCCCGATCCCAACTGCTGCAACCCGCCCTGGGTTATGGAGTAGGTAGGGACAGCGAAAAGTAAATCGGGTGCTCCCGTCCAAATCGGGACCGCCCGACGGCAGTGAAAAAAGGTGGATGCCTTAAACGGCGTCCACCTTTTGATTTGTGTAGACTGTCAACGGATTAAACGCCCAGACGCCCATACGGACCCGTCCGTAGGACGGATGAAGCGGATGTAAGGATC
>CAZWAO010000236.1:0-4066 GCA_964631815.1 uncultured Ignavibacteria bacterium
AAACAAGGAGGAACTCAAGAGGTCAGCTGAGTTTATACCGGATGGACCGACCTTCCAGGCGATGGCCGATACGGCGTCCCGGAAGAACATGATTCTGGTCTTCGGGATGGCCGAAAGGGAGGGCGAAAACTGCTATAATGCTTCGGTTTTGGTCACCCCGGCCGGGGATTTTTGGGTATACCGGAAGTTGCATTTATTCGATCGGGAGAAGCTGTGGTTCACACCGGGCAACAGGGAATTGGAGGTAATCGACCTGGGAGAGACCAGAATGGGCATGATGATCTGCTTCGACTGGATCTTTCCCGAGGTGGCGAGGATTCTAGCGTTGAAAGGTGCCGATATCGTATGCCATCCTTCGAATTTGGTGTTGGGCTATTGCCAGAAGGCGATGGTTACCCGCTGCCTGGAAAACGGCGTGTTTGCCGTTACGGCCAATCGAACCGGAACCGAAGAGAAACAGGGAGTGACGCTAAAGTTTACCGGCAACAGTCAGGTGGTGGATCCCAGGGGGGAAACTCTGAAGACGGCGGGGCCGTCCGACGAGGGCGTGTGGACCGTGGGCATCGATCCGGCTTTGGCCAGGGACAAGAGATTCACGCCCCACAACGATCTTTTGACGGATCGACGAACAGAGTTCTATAAAAAGGGGAGCCTATGTTAGAAGCCAAGCCTGAACAAGGGACGCCCGCCAGCACCTCCCACATCGCCAGAGTTCCCGAGATCAGAAAGCCCAAATCGCACAAAATCCTGGTGATAGACGACGAGCCGGAGATCACCGATATCATAGAAACCTTCCTGGAAGCAGCCGGCTACGAGGTGAAATCCGAGAACTCCAGCATGGTGGGAATCGAAAGAGCCAAGGCTTTCCTGCCCGACCTGGTGCTTCTGGATATCATGATGCCGTTCATGGACGGCTACGACATATGCACCGAGCTGAAAAGGGACGAGACGACCAAAGACATTCCCGTGGTCTTCTTAACCGGCAAGGACGCCCGCACCGACGAGGGCAGAAGCTACCGGGTGGGCGGCGTTTTGTACATCAAGAAGCCGTTCAGCTGTGAGCGTCTATTGGATATCGTGAGAATGGTCTTGCAGACCGTGGACAAAGAGAGAAAATAGAGCCTGTCGCAAAGGAGCAGAAGTCCAAGCAGCTATCTAATCAGACTATCGCGTAAGGGGGGTGAGCCAGCAACTGACCCGGGAGATGCTCCCGGATCGGATGCTGGCTTTTCTTTGGTCGTCGAGTTGTGACTTAAATCCGTGGAGCCACCCCTCACTCTTTCAGATAATACAACTTATCGTCGAGCTGCCATTTCTGGTCGAAAAAGCCTGCGCAGATCACCCCACCCCATCCCTTGCGCTTTACCTGCCGGTCGAAGACGACGAAGTCCGGCAGCCCGGCTCCGGCATAGAGAGTGGTGAAGAGGTTGGATAGGTCCAAACCACCCGCTCCGATTCCCTCGTGGATGAATATGAATCTGTCCGGATGAAGCGGATTGGGGTAGATGAACTCGGCAGCTAGGTTATCACCGGGTATCTCCTCTTCCCTCAAGAACATTCTTCCGTTTTCCATTCGTATGGGCAAATGCCGGTTAAGCCTGCCGGTGATGAAGTTCTCCTCCGGGCCACCGAAGAGAATCAAGTTGTAGTTCTCCATGATTTCTTTGGTTACCTCGGTGTCCGGTAGAATATCGACCGCTCCGTTGGCCCGGCTCCACCACCTGGCTGCCTCCAGTCGCGCCTGATGCAGCGTTGTTTCGGTGGCAAGCGAGTCTCCTTTGGTGCCATACACCAACACGAACGGAGAGAAGTAAGCCTGTTTTATGGGACCATAAGACAGGGGTGTTTTTGTCAGAGGAGAGTGCTTGGCCATTCCTACTGCGAATTCATCACCCTTGCGGTGAAAGAACACCGGTTCGTCCTTCTCGAACCGGTAAGCCATCTCCTGGCCATTCACGTTCAAGCTGATTTTCCCATAAGGCAGCAAGTCCTTTGACAAAGACAAGGCAAACTCCCGGACGTTTGTCGTCTGAACATCGATTCTCCTCGTCTTCGCTTCCGCCTGGATGCGCGATTCAAAGTACGGCTTCTCCTGTTGGGTTATCTCCACCCAATAGCTCTTATTGTTCTGTCCGATGTCGCTGGTTTTGAATATCACATGCTTGGGGAACGGATTTCTGGCTTTGTCTTTCAGGAAATCCATGACCCGGGGATCGTCCACACATACGGTGTGACTTGAATCGTCCAGGCTGTACCAATGTCCCTTGCCCGGAATCTCATTATACTCGTACTGGTATCCCAATTGTTCGAGAAGGGAGGCGAACATGCGGGCGTGCACAGGCGGCACGTTGTCGTCGCTGCCGCCCTGTGTGATGAAGATGGGCAGATTCAGGGCGTTCTCCACGAACTCGGGTACGAAGTCCTCCCTTAGACTCATGTCTCGCATGGCGATCTGTCGCGGTTCGGCGAAGCTGTAGCTTTTTTGGAGAAACCAGGGGACGTAAAGCTGAAAGCAGGTCCATCCGGCCATGGGTGCGGCAGCGGCGAACAAATCCGAATGCGCCAGCGCGATATGCCAGGTTCCATGCCCGCCCATAGAATGGCCAGTGAGGCACACCCGGTTGGTGTCGATGAGAAAGTCTTCCCTCACCAGGTTCAGCACTTCCAGCGCATCCAGCCTGCCCCAATCCTGCCAGTCGAAACCATACGGTCTCCGATTGGTGGGAGCCACCACGAAAGCCCAATCTTTTGGGGCGTGACAATCAATTAAGCCCGAGGCTTCCACCCCGGCACCGTGAAGCGCCAGTATCAGGCCATACTCCTTCTCAGGATCATAGTCCTTCGGCGGAAGCAGAGCATAGTATTGGCATGAGTTGTCGATGGCCGATATGAACGTGACCTTCCGGGACTGTTCAGGATCCCGTACTCGCAACACAAGGCGATCCCGAAAGGATGATCCTTTCCAGGAGACTTCCACCGGAACGGATACGGTGTCCACGTCATGCAAAGCCTTCGACAACTTCAATCTGATCGGAACCTTCTTCACACACAACGGCATGACCGAGGCAATCACCGTTTCCGTTTTCTCAAAACCGCCCTCGCCTCCCAGGGAGAGCTTCACATCGTTCAATCGGGCTTCGGTAGTATTGAGCAGGGTGACCCCTGCCCACAGATTTTGCTTTTGTCCCTGGATCAGATCCGGAAGGGTGGCATCCTCTGTTATCAACACCACTGGTGCAGGTGGCGGCATCAGCTTGAACAGGAAGCGGTGATCGCCATAGCCGCTCAGCTCCACCAGAACGCGGTTGATGCCGTTCTGCAGCAGCACGGGAGTCTTGACGTAACCGTGCCCATAGACGTCGCCGGAAAAACGTTTTCCGTTCAGATAAAATGAACCTACCCTCTGGGCCGCAGCCAGAGCTCGTACTTGTCCTTGACTTTCGAACTCGGCATAAGCATATCCGGCGTCCACGATGCCCGCGACGCCGTAGTAAATCATGAGCGTATCCCACCAAACGTCCTGATACTCCAGGGTGACCCAGCCGGTGGAATCGGGAGCCACTTTTTTCCAGCTTACCCGACCCCCTTGAGGTAGAATGCTGGGGAATACATCTCCTTCCCGAGGAATCAGGTTCTCCAAGTCCTCAAAGACGCCGACCAGCCCTTCTCGCGCCCCGACCGAAAAGGGGCCGACGAAGAGCCATTCTTTGGGGCACAGCGTGTCGGTAGTGGCGGGAAGGAACTCCGCTTGCGCGGCCTGGGGCCAGGACAGGGCTGAAACTGCCAGCGCGACTAAAACAAACATGATCTGTGAAATCTTGATTTTCAAGGTTAAATCCTCATTGATCTGGGCAGATAGGTATCAGACGCAGCGAAAGCCCTCCGGCTTCCGTGTCCATCGCGTTCCAAAAAGCACAAGATCAGTCCGCAAGTCAACCAAATTATTCCAGCCGACTGGCTGCTGATAGAGAAGGTAATCGGCTCGCCGTTCGTCACGGACACAGACGTGTCCCCGTCCGGGGACGCCCTAGGTATGAACCAGTTCGGTTCATACCAAGTCCGTGAC